>NZ_VFME01000001.1:0-312445 GCF_006714895.1 Gramella sp. Hel_I_59
AGATAAAGCTCGAACTCATGCAAAAGCTTTAGAAGAAACTTTTGGAACAGATTTTAAAGAGACCTTAAAATCAGCTAAAGCATTTCAAAAGAGTTTGAAATAGAATTTTCTGAGGCTATGGACAAAATTGAAGCGGGTCTTATTAAAGGCGGTGCTGCTAATGATGAGTATTTTGATAGCATTCGAGAATATTCAACCTTTTTCGCTCAGGCTGGGTATAGTGCTGAAGAATTTATTAATATCGTTAATACCGGTTTTGATCTGGGGATCTACCAGGACAAACTTCCTGACGCACTTAAAGAAGCAGATCTCAGTTTAAAGGAGCAAACCAAGTCTACAAGAGATTCATTAGTTAAATGCCTTTGGAGCTCCGTTTACAGATGAGATTTTAGAAAAAGTTCGCTCTGGTGAAATGACTACCAAGGATGCTTTAAAAGCGATCTCTGAGGAATCTGTTCGCACGAATATTAATGTCCAGCAAAACGCTCAACTTTCCGCTGATATTTTTCGCGGGGCAGGAGAGGACGCTGGGGGAGCTCTTAAGATATTCCAGGCAGTCAACAAATCTTATGAAGAACAAACAAAGGCTTTAACACCACTAGAACAACAAATTAAGAATGTTGCCGATGCCAACAGAGAACTTGAAGAAGCTCAGGATAGAGCGCTAAAATCTGATAAATACATTGCATTTACTAATGAGATCGAAGTAAGCTGGATAAAGTTTAAAACCAGCTTTTTCAATGGTGTAGATGGATTACTTAACGGCTTGTTAGATGCAGATACGGCAATAAGAAAATTTTTCTTTCAGACAGTTCAATATACTAAAACAGCATTTTCAGGCGAAGATGCAGACTGGGATAAAATTGGGGCACGATTCGACGAAATTGAAAGACGTAGAAGAAAACTTGCAGAGCAGCAACAAAAAGAAGAACAGGAACGCCAAAAAAATGGATCTGGAGTTTCGGGAAATTCAGATAGCGGAGATGAATACCAGGCCGAATTAGAAGCTGCTAAAAAAGCCGCTGAAAAACGTGCAGAAGATCTTCGAAAACTTGAAGATGATTTTTACAGGGAAAGAGAAAATAGGTTAGCAAAATCTAATGAGGCAATGGCAATCCTGGAAAGAGACCGCCAGATTCAGGAAGCTAAGAATGCAGGTGCTAGTCAGGAATTTTAAAGCAGATACAGGAAGAGAACCAGATTAAGATTGATGAAGCAAAAAACAAAGATGAAGAAAAAGAACTGGAGAGAATCGCTGCATTTGAAGCGAGAAAGAAAGCCTTAAAAGATGAGATTGCTCTGAGTAATGCAGAAAGTGATAAAGAAAAAGATCTTTTAGCAGCTGAACAGAAATTTGAGGAAGAAGAGGCGAAGCTGGAAGCAGAAATAGAGCGTCTGGAACTCGAGGAAACTCAAAAGAATGAGCTCAAAAAAATACTGAAAGAAAAGCAAGAAGCCGAAATAGCAGAGATTGAAGCGAGATATGATGCCATTAGAGCGAAAGAAGATGAACAGAATAAAGCTGCCCAGCTAAAAAGGGAACAACATTTTGCCAGGGAATCTGCTCGAGCAACAGAGACGCTAGAACGTGCAAAATCTGATGCACAGCGGGCAGGTTTACAAATGTTAATGAGTTTTGCCGGTCAAAAATCTGGTGTCTACAAGGCTTTATTTCTTTTAGAAAAAGGATTGGCAATTAGCGAAATTATAAATAACGGAGCAAAAGGTATTGCTATCGCTAAGGCTAACCACGCTGCAGTTCCAGCAGTAATTCCTGGAACAATTTTACCTAACCCAACCTGGATGGTTTCCCTTCAAAATATGCTTACCAATGTTGCTTCTGTAAAATTAAATACAGGATTACAGCTGGCAGAAGTTGGAATGACTACCCTAAAAGGTGTTACTGGATTTGAAAAAGGAAAATATCCAGACTACATGGATGTAACCAGGACAGATGGTAAACGTTTCCGTGCGAGGAACATGGGAAATGCCGGTACCAGAATTGTAAACGAACCAACTTACTTCCGGGATAATGATTATCTAACGGGTGAAAACGGTACCGAGATGATCATAGATAATGCTGTATTCCGTCAACTGGATCCACGTCTTATTAATGAGATCTTATATACCAGGCAGCGAGTAAAAGGTTTTGAAGGTGGAATGTACAAAAATCCTGCAGCCGCCGGTATGGGGCAGCAAATGCCAACTTCAGATCCAGAACTAAAAGCCATGCTGCTCAAACTAATGCTAAGGCTGGATGAACCTATAGATGCCCGTGTAAATTGGGGATATGATGAAGCTGAAAAAGATGCAGAGCTTAAAGGTGAAATAGATAGCAGTAAAAACAACGGTAAAATTACCTCATGATAGAATTATTACAGTCTCCAGATAAAAACAGGGTCATTGCAGATGGGAATGATACCGAGATATTATTGCAAGCGCGACAGGATCCAGATTATTTTGTGCGCGTAAAAGTCTTTATAAACGATGCAGCAGAGCCGTTCCTGGAACAAGGTTGGAGTAAAGATGAAAATGGTTTTTGCGAATTCAATTTAAAACATCTGTACCATTCTTATTTTATGAATGATACCGAGTGTACCTATACCACTGGATTCCATTCTAAAGAAGGTCTATTCAAGAAAGTCCAGGTAGTGGCAGAAGAGTACCAGATAGGAGCTTTGGTTCCAGTCGCTAGTCTTGAACTACCGCTATTCTATATTTTGAAAAATCACAGACCGGTACAGTTTAATGATGAATTGGAACTTCAGTTTCTTGGGCTTCCGCAGGAAAATATTAGCGTAGATAGAAATACCGGTTTTATTTTTCCCTTATACCTGCGCACCAATGAGCTATTAACGGTTTCTGTACGCAATGAACTCAATGAAGAAATTTATACCGAAGCCCTGGAAAACTTCCCGCTACAGCTCACGCAGTACGAAATCAATTTTCAAGATATAAACATCGCAGGTCTGGAATTTATATACGTAAGATTCAGTACTTCTGCAGGTGCCATCCAGAAGAAACTGGTATTTACAGATAAGTCATTATACCCTCCAAAAACTATCTTCTATCTTAATAATTATGGTTTTTACCTTTCAGCATGCCTGTTTGGTCGCAAGGAAGATATCTCTACACTGTCTCCAAAATCGTATATGCAAAAAGATGGTACCAGGGTAACGTATGATGTAGAAGATACCAAAGAACTGGAGTTGTATTCTGGCTATGGCTATAAATCGGTAACAGCACTAATTCATGCGATCGCCACGAGCACAGATGTAAGAATGCAACTGGAAAATAGCTGGGAACGCGTGGAGAGTACCACCAAGAAAGTAATTCACCAGGTAGACAACCAATATGTATATGGAGACGCTTTAAGGTTCGACAGGGTAAATATTCCAAGTTTCACCAACAGGAATACGTATGCGATGGTACCGGAAATAATAGATATTGTAGCTACAGGCGACGAGAACGAATCTATAGAAATTAGCAAGGCAGCGTTTTTAACGGCCTACACCGCTATTCAACCGGCAACTGTCCTGCAAATTAGGGAAGTACCGGTAAATGGAAAAATAAGTTTTGTAGACGGTGCCGGCATTAAAGAACTATCAGATCTAGTGGCGAATAATCCGGATATTTTGCCATATAGTATTCCGCTATCAGATTTTGTGAAGTTTATCTACGAACCAGACCAGAGAAAAGATGGGCTTCCACTCGACGAGATCGATTTTAAAATGGGAACAGAAGTAATATTGAGTAATACGGCTACCATTAACTATAACGTAAATGATATTCCAGATACAGATCTCCCTCCAGAAATTGTAGTAAACACGATCAAATACATTGCCCTGGACAATTCTAATAATGGTACCGGGCAGATAGACGCGACAGTAAATGTAGCTGAAGGTCACACAGCTACAATACTTTGGGAAGTTTTGGGAGGTGCGCCAATAACTTTTAATGATTCCAGCCTGGAAGACCCAACGCTGAGTTTAAGCAATGCCCAGGCAGATACTACGTACCAGGTTAAAATTACAGCGACAGACAACGTAAACGGTTTATCCAGTAGCAAAACGGTAAATGTCAATACAAGTTCTTTCCAGGTAAAAGTGGAGAAAATCAACTATCCCGAACAATCACAAAGTGAACAGGTTGATTTTAAATTTACAGGAGGGCAGCCCGGCGGACAGATAACATTTAAATTCACGGTACTCATGTACATGATAGTTTTTGGAGGTGCCAGATACGTATTGTATAAATATGGGTTGCCAGATGAAGCCATAAAATATACGGGTTCTGAGGATATTACTATAGACCTGGATGGGAATGGTGAATACTTACTACCGTGCCAGATTGTAAATGGTGCATTTTCTGAAGTTTCGGTAGAAGTAGAAATTATCGATGCTGTAGACCCTCAAATTATCGATCCCAACCAATTCAAAGTAACCGAAAAATTCTCAGGAGCATAAATGAAGTCATTCAGAATTATTACCAACGGAGTAGAATTAGATCACGTTCGTGAAGACGCAAAAATTCGCGAAGAAAACAGTTCCTTTTCCGGAGAAATTAAGGTGAAGCATAATACCAGGCCTTTAAGAATTATAGAGAATAGCAACACGCTTAAAGCGATGGGTGAGTTCGAAATTCATTCTGCAGGGAAACGAAAATATTTTAGATCATTGGTGGTAATAGGAGCGATTCGTCAAAACGCTGTAATTACACAACTGGAGAAATTGAATGGATTCAGGAAGTGTGATTTAAAGTTTGGCTCTGAAGTGAATGAGATCATGGATAAACCGATTGCTTCTTTCTTTCCGAAATTTAGTGTGATTGGTTCACCATTCCCAGAAAATTATAAATCAGAAGCTTCCCAGGAATATGGACATCAGCAAGCCTGGGTCAATCATGCAGAATTCATATCTAGAAAAATTTATCCTGAAGTAAAATGGCAACTTCCAGAAATTAGGTATCAGAATAAATTCGGTACAGATCTCAAAAGTGATGATCCACATTTTTTCTATCGTGGTCAAATTAACGGGCGGGACCTCGAAGGCTTAACGAAGAATTACCTTGTTTCAAACTCCAAGTATTTTACCGTACACAATAACAATGTCATTGCTCCGCATGTATTTTGGCTTGCTCCTATAGAATACGCTTTCGATTCGCTAGGATATAAACTCACCGGTTCGGTTCCGTTTCATCCATTCTTCAAAAGGTTGCTAATGGTTCCAGAGAATGACAATATGGTGAAAATTCCTAGGAAGCCACCAGGTGAGCCACTGGACATTACTTCAGTTCCCTGGGAGCAGGACTTCGTAAATGGAGTGGTAGATGGTATTCCCTACAGAACCTATGTGAAGAAAATAGAATTTACACCTGTAAATGCCGGTGAGCATGTATTGCGCTACGATATGTTTATCCAGGGAAATAACTTTCATGGAGTACAAATAGAACAGGCTGGGTTTTTAATTGCAAATGATTCTCGACTTTATGGTGGCACCTTAGAAGGAACTTTAAATTTTAACGTAGAAGAACCTGAACAAGATCAGCCGTTCCCAACATATACCTTCATATACCACAGCTTTGATAAATTCATTCCTGCCGAATTTGAAATAGGCTGGTACCAGGATCTTAGTGAACTCGATTTCTATGACATGCATCCCACCGTAGATTTCAGCCGGTATATTCCAGATTGGAATGTAGCAGATTACCTGAATAAATTTGCAACACTGTTCAACCTAAAGATTGATATTGATGATATTGAGAAAAGTATAGCCATTAATTTCAATGAAGAAGATTATTTAAAACACGGGAAAGTGGTGCCTATATTTAAAAGTCTTTATATAGCCCAACCTAAAAATATAGAAGCTGAAAGTTATTTCCTGAAGTATGCAAATAATACAGACCTGGGAAAATTCCAGGCTAACCATGAGGATGTAGAAAATGATGAGAACACTCAAAAGATCGAAACCGCATTTAAATATATTCCATGGCGGGTTCGAACTTCTGAAATGTCACAGGAGATCGAAGATAGAGATGGTGTAGGATTAGTACTTTACGATCCCGCCTTTCATCCTGGTACCGTAATTAGTTTTGAAGGTACCAATTTAAGTATACCTGGAGAAGGAGGAATCTTTGAAAGCTTCCACAAGCGATGGATATTTTTTAAGCTGAACGCCGCAAATATCACCTTGAAAGGACCCTTCTCTAAAACCGAATTATACCAGATATCGAAATATAAAAAGATCATGGTAGACGGGCAGCTCTACCTGGTAAAAGCGATTGATTATTCAGAAAATAGCCTTTCCCTTTTTGAAACTGAGCTTGAAGTTGCTTCTGTGAGTTATTAGTATATAATTAATTCTGCCGTTGAAGGAAAGCTACTTATCGCGAATATTCACTTTCCTTCCAGACTTGCAGATTAACGCCTGTAAAGTCTATAGAGGTAAATTTACCTTTTATCGTCATCCTGAACTTAATCAGGGTCTTGTTTTATAAAGTATTGGTTGATCAATTTGCCATCTTGAAATAAAAGAACATGAGAAAAAGATTCCTTCTTAGCAGGAAGAACACCTTCAGGAAGATTTAATGTGATGCCGTCATCATATTTAAATTTCGCCATAATTAGCTATCTAGTTTTAAGATGACTGATTCTAACAATGGTATTATATCTCTCTTGTCAGTACCAACTAATGCAGATTTAATATGTTTTAATTGAGAGCATATTTCCCACATTTCTTTATTATCGAAAGCATGGATAGAACATTCTGCTCTAAATTTTGGAGCATCAAGTAAAATCAAATCATCACCCACAATGGTGGATTCTATATTACGTAATTCTAATTTAGGATAAAATGCTTCAGCTAATTTTCGTGATGCAAATTCTTTTATTTTTTCTTCTCGTGGAATTTCTTCATGAAAATCTATGTTTAATTGAAAATTGTATTTCATAGTTAATTCTTTTGAGTAAAATAATATTGATCACCGCCAATTTTTTCAGAAAATTCCAAAGTGATCCCTTTATACGAAGTCGTTCCCTTCGGGAAATAATACCTGGCGATTTCTGGTAAAATAGCTTTGAATTTTTCTTCTTTGCCGGGGAACTTTTGAAGGCATTCATCTAAAAACTGTGGCGCAGTTAGGGTCTTAGGAAAAACACCTGGGGAGTTTTTTAGAAAACTATCCAGTTCATCCCGAACCTTCATCCAATCACCTGGCGCTTTGCTAGGTTCTATAATTTCAGGCTTTCCCTCTCCAGCTATACAGCCCTTGGTAATCTCATCATGATCAAAAATTACGATATCATTTTTGAATGCTGGATAACTTACAACTTTTCCGGGTTCTGCCACCACTTGCTCTTCATCTAATTTAATGGGTTCCATAGCACCACCAGATAACTGAGAATCTTCAGGACTCAATGCTGTTACCTCAATTTTATCTGAAAGCTTGTAAATTTTTTTACAGTTTCCGCAGGCAATTTCATAGGCAAAATAACCATCATAGTGATTCGCTTCACCACATGAACACGTAAAGTCCAGGCAGATATCGGTATTTTTAAATTGCATGAATGCTTCCATACCCAAATATAAAAAATTAACCTATAAGTTAATTAACTGGGCTTTGCATGAATATCCTGCATCCTTTTACTCCAGTGCTCATTGGTTTTAAACTTTGTATTATGATCATAGAAATAGCCTACACTCTCCCCTTGATCATAAGGTCCGTTGTAGTTCCATTGGATGCTTCTGGTAAGTTTATCCTGGTTTTCCAAAATAACACAATCTTCCAGATCTTCCGGATACTTCAAAAAACGCAGTTCAAAAGCTTTCTTTATTTGATCTTCGGTTCCTTCAGGAATTTCCAGTTTCTTTACAATGCTTCGGTTAAACCGGGTGCCTATATATGATTTCTCCATCCTTCCTAATTTAAATATCTATTGAGTAAACGTCAGAATGATCTGGAGGTAACGCATAACTATATTGCCTGAGGTATTTTTTCACCCCTTCAATAGAACGGTGGCCAGTATGCCCCATTAATTTCGGATAGATTTCATGCTCGGCTAATCCGTCATTTAAATAGCTCTGGTAAAGATCCATGATAGCGGTATGCCTGATGCTGTACAAACCGTACTCCCTCCCGAAACCTAGTTTGTTTTTCACTTCAGAAAACCTACGCCCCATCGTGTCTACTTTGGTCTTCAGCTTTTTCGGTTCCCAGACGCCCGGCTCATTCCAATAAGTGAATACATGGTAATGTCCAGGCTTCCCCTTAATATCCAGAGCCTGTATCGCAGGTTTAATCTTTTCAATAATTCTTCTTCTGGACCTGCTTTCAGTTTTAGTTTTTACTTCCAGCAACCAGTCTTCAGTATTAAGATCTTGGATGCGCAGTCGTAAAACTTCCCTTGGCCGCAGTAATGCATAAAATATGAGCTGTACAATGGGGATCATATAGGGATCGTCGCTGGACAGCGTCTTGATCACTTTCACTAATTCTTCCGGAGTAAACGCTTTATTGTTTTGCGGATCCTCATCTTCCAGCGGAATCCCAATAATGAAGTTATCATTAATGAGCCGCTCATTTTTCATAGTGCTGAAAAGTGCAGAAAGCGAACGTTTATGGTTGTTAATAGAAGTACCGCTTAACGGCTGCTTATCATCTTTGATATACTCAAAACGCAGCCAGTCCCAAAACTCATAAAAATGATCGATCCCAAATTGCTTTACATCCATTCCCGAAATTCCGTTTGTAGAGCTCCACTCATTAAACCGGTCCAGGTGAAACTTATAGCCGTCCACGGTGGGCTGGCTCTTTCCCTTCTTCTTAATGTCGAAGGCATATTGTAGAGCATCTTTTAATGAAACAATTTTCTTTCGCCTACTACTACCTGAAATGCTTTTGGTTTCCGGGTTCCAGCCTTTCTTTAAAGCTTCGTGATATTGTTCTGCCATTAAATTCCCTGCAGCTTTCCGTTCTTTGACGGTTTTGAGGTAGTTCAGATTTCTCTTAAATCTAGGTTGGTAATCGAAAGGACCTTCAGGATTTTTACGCCACCAGAAGTAGACATACCAGTACTGCCCAGGAGCTACAGAAGGTTTTCCATCTACTTTGGGTGTAAACAATTTTGGTTTAGAGTATCGTTTCTTTGCCACGAATATTTCTAAGCTACTGTGATCGTTTCTGTGTACGACTTTTATTGGATCGCTTTTTTTCATAATGAAAATGGCAGCGAAAAAAACTAAAAAACCCCTGTGTTTGCAGGGGTTTTCAAAGTCTAGTACTCGAGGCGGGAATCGAACCCGCACTTCCGAAAAAACTGGATTTTGAATCCAGCGCGTCTACCAATTCCGCCACTCGAGCTTGTGGACGGCAAAAATATAAAAAAAATGTAACCGCAACTTATAAATTGCAGAAAATGTAGAGAAACACATCTATACATTCGTTTTAAAACTCAATCAGTTTTATCAACCTCTTAACTAACTAAATACTAGGGTTTTGTGAAATGTAGAAAATTTTTATCACCGATGTAAAAGCAATTGAATTTTGACATACATTCGCCCGATTTTAAATTATATCACATAAAATGAAAAAACAATTTTTTGGTGCTTTAGCACTTGCTCTTATGGTTGCAACCATCTCTTGTACAGACAAGAAAGAAGATTCTACTGAAACTCCTATCTCTCCGGTAGCAACTCCGGTAGATGCTGAAGCTTCTCTAGATCAGGATTCTGAGACTACATCTGAAATGATGAGCTCTGAAACTGCGATGGATACTACTGTAACGCCTGAAGCAACTTCTGAAGTTCCACAAATCTAAGAATATTACTTCCTAAGATTAGAGCCCTGTTTACAGGGCTTTTTTATTTTTCATCACTTCCTGAATTTCAGATTCAAATCAGAGTTTTCTATTTTCTGAGGTGATGAACAGCTTTCTTCATATTCAAGCCTGAACATTATATTGCAATAGACTCATTCAGAAGTCATCATTAAGAAGCTACCATAAGCCGGCTAAGACCTAAGGATGATATTTCAAGTCCTGGAACCATTCCAGAAAGGCTTAGGTTCATCTTTGCAATTTTATGAATTAGTCGTACTTTCGATGCCCTATAACAGCGTACTATGTCACAATTTTGGGTTTATTTCGAGCTTGGTTTAGATCATGTTTTAGATTGGCAGGCTTATGACCACGTTCTTTTTCTAGTTGTCCTGGTAGCTTCTTATGGTTTCACGACCTGGAAAAGAGTACTTGGCCTGGTAACTTTATTTACTGTTGGACATACTCTCGCATTGTTTCTTTCGGTTTACAAGATCCTCAAAGTAGATCCCAATTATGTAGAGTTTCTAATTCCAGTTACGATACTCGCTACTGCGATTTTCGATATTGCCACTGCCGGTAAAAAAGTTCGGAATACAAATTACAACCTTCTCTATTTTACAACTGCTTTTTTCGGACTCGTTCACGGACTTGGTTTTTCTTCCTATTTTAAAATGATCGCTTCCGGGACCAGCAATAAGTTCTGGCCTCTGGTGGAGTTCGCTCTCGGGATCGAAGCTGCACAGATACTCGTAGTGCTGGCCGTGATGATCATTGGATTTGTTTGTCAGAATCTATTAAAGGTCTCTAAAAGGGACTGGATCATAGTTACTGCTTCTATCGTGATTGGAGTCATTTTACCAATTCTGCAGGAAACCTATCTCGCATTGTAGATTTAAACACTACGAATCATAAAGTTTCGCAATAATCTTTTAATTTGCAGGTAATTAATAATGCATTGCAAAGAGCTAGTGAATACCTATGAATCAGCAAAAACAACTCAAATTTGATCGGGCATATCTTCGTATCGCCCGGGAATGGAGCAAATTATCACATTGTAATAGAAAACAGGTTGGCGCGTTAATAGTTAAAGACAGAATGATCATTTCTGATGGATACAATGGTACCCCAAGTGGATTTGAAAACTTCTGTGAAGATGATGAAGGCTACACAAAATGGTATGTCCTGCACGCTGAAGCAAACGCGATTTTAAAGGTAGCTGGTTCCACGCAGAGTTGTAAAGATGCCACTTTATACATTACGATGTCACCTTGCAAGGATTGTAGTAAGCTTATTCATCAATCCGGGATTAAACGCCTGGTTTATCAAATTGATTATAAAGATAATGCCGGGCTGGACTTTCTTCGGAAAGCTGGCGTGGAGCTGGAGCAGATCACTGAACTGGAAGAAAATTGAAGAGAAGAAATAAAATATATACCCCTTTACTTTTAAGTATCGCCTGTGCCGCGGGATTGATCCTGGGCGCAAGACTTAACTTCGATACCGGCGATGAATTATTCTCTGCCAACCCAAAAAAGCAGAAGTTAAATCGGCTTATCGATTATATAGATTATGAGTATGTTGATGATGTAAACACAGATAGCATCGTAGATATTACTGTCAACAAAATTCTTGAAAACCTAGATCCACATTCGGTATATATTCCGAAGGATGAGTATGCGAAAGTCAGCGAGAACATGAAAGGTGATTTCGTTGGAATTGGCGTAAGCTTTTACCAGGTGAATGATACAATCGTTGTCATACAGGCTCTCGAAGGGGGACCCAGTGCAAAGATCGGGATTCGCGGCGGAGACCGGATATTATATGCTAACGGGAAAGCTCTTTTCAAAAGTGATGTGACAGAGGACTCCGTCATCGCACAACTAAAGGGAAAGGAAAACTCAAAAGTTGCTCTAAAAGTTCTTCGGAAGGGAAGCGACGAGTTGCTTACATTCAATGTAAGAAGAGGTGTTGTCCCCATAAAAAGCGTCGATGCCAGTTATATGCTTACCAAAGAGCTTGGTTATATAAAGATCGATCGTTTTTCTGAAACTACTTATGAAGAATTTAGTGAAGCCATACAGGAACTAAAAGCCAGTGGCGCTACACAAATTGCATTAGATCTAAGAGACAACCCTGGAGGATACCTTTCTGAAGCCATCAATATAGCCGACGAATTTATCAAGGACGACAAACTAATTCTGTTCACTAAAAATAAAAGTGGCTCTATCGAAGAAACCTTTGCTCAGAGGGAAGGTGAATTTGAAAACGGGAAAGTTTTCGTCCTTATTAATGAAAATTCCGCTTCCGCCAGTGAAGTGGTAGCCGGAGCTTTACAGGATAATGATGTAGGAACTATCGTTGGGCGTCGCTCCTATGGAAAAGGTTTGGTACAACGCGAAATGGAACTGGGTGACGGTAGCGCTGTAATACTTACCATAGCGAGATATTATACTCCTACGGGAAGATCTATTCAGAAACCATATGATAATGGCAATGAGTCCTACTTCAATGATTATATGGAAAGATATGAAAATGGGGAATTAAGCAGCAGGGATTCTATCGTTACCAATGACAGTCTTCGTTATATCACTCCCGGTGGAAAAGTCGTATATGGCGGCGGCGGAATCATCCCGGATATTTTTGTTCCCAAGGATACGAACCTGGAAAAGGAAAAACTCACCTTACTCCTAAGAGGTGGTTATATGAGCCGATTTATATTTGATCTTCTGGAAAAGGACCGGACATTTTACAACAATATTACCAGGAAAAATTACCGCGAGAAGATCGAAATCACAGATAAGATGATTTATGATTTTAATCGCTATTTAAAATATCAAAACATTGGTTTAGGAAATGTTAGTGAAGAGCGTAAGCCTATTTTGAAGAAATATTTAAAGGCTGAAATTGCACAGCAACTATTTGGCACTAATGTATTTGAACGGTATTTAAATGAAGATGATCGATTAATCGAGAAAATAATCCAGTTGTCGATGGAAAAATAATATTTTAGGACGCTCATGAATGAATTCCTGGAATACCTTTCAGCGATCTGGCCGCTTACCCCGTTACTGCTATTTATACTTGCAGTAACTTTCCGACTATTAGATAACAGTACTTCCTTATTTCTACAAAAAGATATTCTTGTGAATCATTCCAATGTTTCCAGGGGATTGATGCGTGACGCCATGAAACATAATGAGGATGAACGCTTTAAGAGCAAACTCAAAACCGCACTTATCTTTAGGAATCTGCATCACGGGCTTATGATCCTTGCCGCAATTACACTTCCAATAAGTTTGATCCTGTTCTTTCTACGCTAGCTTATCATGGATTTTGCTATGCTCACCGTTATTCCACTCAGTTAGAATATCAGTTGCAACTGCTGCACCACTGCCCGCAGCAATTGAATATTGACTACGCCAACCTGCTAAAGTTCCAGCTACATAGAGTCCCTTGGTTACCAAATGATCAACATTCTGTAACTGGATTCGTTCTTTCTCTGCTTTTGCTTTTTTATGCGGAATCACATACTCCTCCAAACCTTTAATTCGCATTGGACTTGTGTAACCAGTAGCGATAACAAGTCTTTCTGAAGTATACACATTCTTGTTTGTAGTTAACTGGAATCCTTCAGATAAAGACAAAATTTCTTTCGCTTTCTCCTTCGGAATAAGTTCTACATCTGGATAAAGTTTTTCTAAATGCAGAATACTTTTCTCAAGGAGCACCTTACCATTGGTTCCGGGAGCTATTCCGAAGGCATTATTGAGCAAAGCCGAGTTTAGGTGAGAGTTCCTGTGATGTAACAAAATACCTACTTTTCGATTTAAAGCGTAAGGCTTCTCGAGAGCAGAACCAAGCACGAGTGCACAGGAAATACCTGCTACTCCAGCTCCAACAATTAATACATCATAATGGAAATTACCCATGTTTTCGTGAAATCGTTCTGGAAACCAGAAGGATCGACATCAAAATGATCACACAAAGACTTGCAAGAATAACGATAAGCGCATTTGCACTATCACCTTCAAGAAGAGCATTGAGATCAAGTGAACTTACGCTCACTCCAATAAAAACAACAGCTAGGAAAATGATGAAATAAATAAAATACTTCATTAGAATAAATTCTGAATATTTGCGGCGAAAAGCTTCACGGCGATAGCAAGTAAGATCACTCCAAAAACTTTTCTAATTACATTAATACCCTGAGATCCAAGAATCTTCTCGATACGTCCGGAAGATTTAAGAACCAGGTATACAAATATAATATTGAATATGATAGCGACAATGATATTTATTGTTTCATATTCTGCCTGCAAAGAAACCAGAGTAGTCATCGTTCCCGCTCCTGCAACCAATGGGAATGCCAAAGGTACTATAGACGCAGATTCCGGAGCATCGTCTTTATAAAGACTAATTCCCAGGATCATTTCCAAAGCCAGGAAAAATAAGATAAAGGAACCGGCCACAGCAAATGAGTTCACATCAATTCCAATCAAATTCAGGATCTCTTTTCCCAGGAAGAGAAAGACTACCATAAGACAACCGGCTACGATCGATGCTTTTTCACTCTGTATGTGACCTACTTTTTTACGCAGATCTATAATGATAGGAATACTTCCTACGATATCTATTACCGCAAAAAGAATCATCCCAGCGGTGAATATTTGCTTGAAGTCCAATACTTTAAACATAGTCTAAATCTTTAAAAATAAGCGGCAAAAGTAATTCAAGATTTCTGATTGACAATCGATGAGATTATTAATTTTCTATAAATTTTGGAGGCCATTTCTTTAGGTCTATAAAAGGATAGATTTATCTTTGCAGCATGTTTCAATTAGGTAAGACTTTAGTTTCTGAGGAGATCATCAAGAATGATTTTTTGTGTAATCTTTCTGCATGCAAAGGCGCATGCTGTATAGATGGTGAAGCCGGTGCTCCGGTAGAGCCAGAAGAACGTGAGATCATGGAAAGGATTTACCCTAAAGTGAAGCAATATCTTCGTCCTGAAGGTATAGAAGCCATCGAACGCCAGGGTGTTTATATCACCCGCGAAAACGGGGAAATTGAAACTCCGCTAATCAATGATGCAGATTGCGCTTACGTAACCTTTGATGAAAAGGGTACAGCACTCTGCGGAATTGAAGAAGCTTATAACCAGGGCGATATTGACTGGAAAAAACCTGTAAGCTGTCATTTATACCCGGTTAGAATCCAGGAATACACTTCATTTTCCGCAGTGAATTATCATCGCTGGGAAATTTGTGATGATGCCTGCAGTCTCGGAGCAGAACTACAGGTGCCCATTTACAAATTTGTTAAAGAGGCTCTGGTTAGAAAATTTGGCGAAGAATGGTATCAGGAATTAACTGTTATCGCAGACGAGATTCAGAAAAAATAGATCACCGGATTCCCCTTTTTAGCGTTTCTGAAATTTATCTGTGCTGTTAATAATTCTCTATTTTGTTTAATCTTTTACGCCCAATCTTTTTCAAAAATTGATCTTGATGACTTGTTCTTACCTTGAATAAGATGAATTTACAACCATTTTCTACAGATCAAAACCATTAAACAAAGCCCCCAAAAACGCTCTATACTGATGGTTTTCTTAAATAACCATTAACACATTATAGTTTTCTGTATACCAATGTTTTAGTTCGTTATTTTAACAATTATCTAAGAATAATAGCACTTTTCACTGTTGAAAACTTTGTTGAAAAGGTTCCACCCTATTTCCCCTTTTATATGGCTGATTTTTAAATCTTTGTTAGAGAACGAAAGAACAAAAATCACCGATATACTTAAAACCTCCCATTTATGTCTCAAATAGAACCAATTTTACAGGAAAACAAAGATCGATTTGTGATCTTTCCGATCAAACATAATGACATTTGGGACTGGTATAAAAAAATGGAAGCTTGCTTCTGGACTGCGGAAGAAATTGATCTTCACCAGGATCTTACCGACTGGTCCAATAAATTGAACGCCGACGAGCGTTACTTTATAAAACATATCCTCGCCTTCTTCGCTGCTTCAGATGGTATTGTAAATGAAAACCTTGCTGAAAATTTCGTGAACGAAGTACAATACTCGGAAGCTAAGTTTTTCTACGGTTTCCAAATCATGATGGAAAACATTCATTCTGAAACCTATTCGCTTTTAATTGATACCTACGTTAAAGATGAAAAGGAAAAGAATCAGCTTTTTACAGCTATCGAAGTTTTCCCGGCTATCAAGAAAAAGGCAGACTGGGCACTAAACTGGATCGAATCAGATTCGTTTGCTGAAAGACTGATCGCTTTTGCTGCGGTAGAAGGTATTTTTTTTAGCGGAGCCTTCTGCTCTATATTCTGGTTAAAGAAACGCGGACTCATGCCCGGACTTACGTTCTCCAATGAATTGATCTCCAGGGATGAAGGAATGCATTGTGATTTTGCGGTACATCTGCATAATAATCACCTTGTAAATAAGGTTCCGAAGGAAAAAATACGCAAGATCATTATCGATGCTCTTAATATTGAACGTGAATTTGTAACTGAATCACTTCCAGTGAGCCTGATTGGGATGAATGCGAAATTAATGACCCAGTATCTTGAATTTGTAACCGACCGACTTCTGGTAGAACTGGAATGTGAGAAAGAATTTAATGTTACGAATCCATTCGATTTTATGGACATGATTAACCTGCAGGGAAAAACGAACTTTTTCGAGAAAAGAGTGAGCGAATATCAGAAGGCAGGAGTGATGAATAAGGATAAAGAATCAGATGAAATCAGCTTTGATGCCGATTTCTAAAGTCCAACTGCGCTGCGCCCCCCAATGCAGCGCTTGTTGAGCTTTTCTAAGAATACCATTTAAAATCTAAAATTATTAATCCGGTTACAAAACCGGGCAGGGATGCCTATGTTCAGACTTAAGCTCCCAAAAAACAATTCCAGCTTATGTATGTTGTAAAAAGAGACGGCCATAAAGAACCTGTAATGTTCGATAAGATCACCGCCAGGGTTAAGAAACTTTGCTACGGTCTCAATGAACTTGTAGATCCTGTAAAAGTTGCTATGCGTGTGATCGAGGGTCTATACGATAATGTTTCTACCAGTGAACTCGATAATCTCGCTGCTGAAATTGCCGCGACGATGACCACTTCTCATCCAGATTATGCGAAACTCGCTGCCAGGATCTCGGTTTCGAATCTTCATAAGAACACGAAAAAAAGTTTTTCTGAAGTGATGACAGATCTGTATGAGTATGTGAATCCGCGTACCAATGAAAAGGCAGCCTTACTTTCAGAAGAAGTATATGAGGTGATCCTGGAAAACAAAGAGAAACTAGATTCCACCATTATTTACAACCGGGATTTCAATTATGACTATTTCGGCTTTAAAACTTTGGAAAGATCCTATCTTTTAAAACTGGACGGTAAGATCGTGGAAAGACCTCAGCATATGTTGATGCGTGTTTCAATTGGGATTCATCCTGATGATCTTGATAGCGCCATTGAGACCTATGAACTTATGTCTAAAAAGTTCTTTACCCATGCTACCCCAACACTTTTTAACAGCGGAACACCAAAACCCCAAATGTCTTCCTGTTTTCTACTTAGTATGATAGACGACAGCATTGATGGCATTTACGACACGCTGAAGCAGACTGCAAAGATCTCTCAATCTGCTGGAGGTATAGGCCTATCTATCCACAATGTGAGAGCGACTGGGTCTTATATTTCAGGAACTAATGGTACTTCCAATGGAATTGTGCCGATGCTTAGGGTATTTAATGATACCGCCAGATATGTGGATCAGGGAGGTGGAAAAAGAAAAGGTTCATTTGCGATGTACGTGGAACCATGGCATGCTGATATTTTCGATTTTCTGGACCTTAAAAAGAACCACGGAAAAGAAGAAATGCGTGCGCGTGACCTCTTTTACGCTATGTGGATCCCAGATCTATTTATGAAAAGGGTACAGGAAAATGGCAGCTGGACGCTTATGTGTCCGCATGAATGTCCTGGTCTTTTCGATACTTACGGAGATAATTTTGAAGCGCTTTACGAAAAATATGAAGCTGAAGGAAAAGGCCGAAGAACTATTAAAGCAAGAGAGTTGTGGGAAAAAATCATGGAGTCTCAAATAGAAACTGGAACTCCATACATGCTCTATAAGGATGCCGCTAATAGAAAATCTAATCAAAAGAACTTAGGAACGATTCGTTCTTCTAATCTTTGTACAGAAATTATTGAATATACCAGCAAGGATGAAGTCGCCGTATGCAACCTTGCCTCTATCGCCTTGCCTATGTTCATTAAGAACAATGAATTTGATCACAAGGAACTTTTCAAGATCACGAAGAGAGTGATCAAGAACCTAAATAAGGTGATCGACAGGAATTACTACCCGGTTAAGGAAGCTGAAAATTCCAATATGCGTCATCGCCCGGTTGGCCTGGGAGTTCAGGGACTTGCCGATACATTTATTAAACTACGATTGCCATTTACGAGTGACGAAGCAAAAAAACTGAACCAGGAGATCTTCGAAACTCTTTATTTCGCTGCGGTTACGGCATCTATGGAACTTGCAAAAATTGAAGGTCCATACTCTACGTACGAAGGTTCGCCAATTAGCCAGGGAGAATTCCAGTTTAATATGTGGGGGATTAAAGATGAAGAACTAAGCGGTCGCTGGGATTGGGGTAAACTTAGAAAGCAGATCGAGGAAAATGGAGTTCGAAACTCCTTATTGCTCGCACCAATGCCAACTGCTTCCACTTCCCAAATATTAGGAAATAACGAAGCTTTTGAACCTTATACCTCCAATATTTATACAAGAAGAGTACTCTCTGGAGAGTTTATCGTGGTGAACAAGCATTTACTAGAGGACCTTGTTTCAAGAGATCTTTGGACAGAAGATGTGAAAAATGCTATCATGAGAAACAACGGTTCTGTTCAGGATATCGATGTGATTCCGCAGGACCTTAAAGAACTTTATAAAACGGTCTGGGAAATGAGCATGAAGGATATTATCGATATGTCCAGGCATCGTGGTTATTTTATTGATCAGTCTCAATCGTTAAATCTATTCATGGAAAACGCGAATTACAGCAAACTGACTTCCATGCATTTCTACGCCTGGAAAAGCGGACTTAAAACAGGAATGTATTACCTGAGAACGAAATCGGCGGTAGACGCTATTAAGTTTACACTCGAAAAAGAGAAAAAGCAGGAACCGGTTGCGGTTACTTCGGAAGCTCCTATGCGAGCTGCTGAAAAACTTCAGGAGAATGCACAGCCTGTAGTTTCAGACAAAACAGAAGCGGAAGGAGCGCTGTCTCCGGAAGAACTTAAAGCACTCATTGCACAATCCAAAGAAGCTGAAGGTGACGACTGCCTGATGTGCGGATCTTAAAGAATTTTGGCTAATTCAAATTTGAATGCGGGAAGGGAGGCAGTTATTGCTTCCCTTTTTTATATTTTTGAACCTCAACAACTGGAAAATCATGACCTGGGATCAACTTTTATCACTTAAACGTTTCGGAGACAAGAACAAACGACTGCGTATTGAGCAAAATGAAACACGTTTAGGTTTTGAAGTAGATTATGATCGTATCATATTTTCTTCAGCATTTAGAAGCCTGCAGGACAAAACACAGGTAATTCCACTTTCCAAGACAGATTTTGTGCATACCAGGCTAACGCACAGCCTCGAAGTTTCAGTTGTTGGAAGGTCGCTGGGAAGATTAACGGGTCAGAAATTATTACAGAAACATCCACATCTGAGGGATTCTTCAGGTTACCAGATGAATGATTTTGGGGCTATTGTCGCAGCGGCAGCTCTTGCCCATGATATTGGAAATCCACCTTTTGGACATTCCGGAGAGAAAGCAATTGGAGAATACTTCAGCCATGGAAACGGTAAAAGGTTTAAAGAATCTCTTTCAGAAGCTGAATATCAGGATCTGGTGAAATTTGAAGGAAATGCGAATGGTTTCAGAATACTTACAGAAAACAGACCAGGAATTAGCGGTGGCCTGCGATTGTCCTACGCTACTTTAGGAGCATTCACAAAATACCCCAAGGAATCCCTTCCGCATAAACCAAGTTCCAGGATCGAAGATAAAAAGTTTGGATTTTTCCAGAGTGAAAAAGAAACTTTTGAGGATATCGCTGAAGAACTGGGATTGAAAATCACGCGCGAAGGCAAACACATTGGATATGCCCGGCATCCTCTGGCCTTTCTGGTTGAGGCCGCAGATGATATTTGTTATACGATCATTGATTTTGAAGACGGAATTAATCTTGGACTTATCGATGAAGATTATGCTTTGGAATACCTCATCAAACTCGTAAAGGATAGTATCAATACTTCCAAATATCATGAACTTCAAACTACTTCAGACAGGCTGGCGTATTTGCGTGCTTTAGCTATCAACACGCTAATTACAGAAGCCGCAGAGATCTTTTTAAAGAATGAAGATGCCATTCTGGAAGGTGAATTTCATGAAGCTTTATTCGATAAAAGCAAGTACGAAGCTCAAATTCGGGATATTATTAAGATAAGTGTGGAAAAAATCTATCAAAGCGAAGAGGTGATCGGGAAGGAAATTGCCGGCTTTAAAATGCTTTCTTATTTGCTGGATATTTATACTCAGGCTTTCCTTGCCGATACTGAAAATGAAGATTCCAACTTCACGAAGCTGGTCAAAAAATCTGTTCCACAGTTAAGTTATTTGAATGAAGAAGATTCGATTTATGATAAATTGATCGCTATATGTTCATACATTGCTTCGCTAACCGACGGTCTTACCGTAGCCTCATTTAAAAGATTTCAAGGTTTAGATGCTTAAAACGTTAAAAAATTAACGTTTAGTATTATTTATTCTTTGCAGTCTAAAGTAATTTCACGACTTAAGCTTCTGGTTCTTCAATATTTAAGTTTCAGATACTTACATAGTTAGTGTTATGAAAAAGGTTACTCAAATTTTAAAGAACAATTCTCAGCTTATCATCGAGGATTGGGAGCGACAGGTGTTCGAACTTGTAAAATCATCAACTTCGGCCAATAGGATCGCACTTCGGGATCATGTTCCAAACATCCTGAATGATATTATTGGAATCATGGAAGAATACGATATAATTGACTGGAATCTTGAGGATCCTAAAATTGCATTAATCGAAAGCAATAGTATAGATCATGGCAGGCATCGTGCCAGTTCTGGAAGCTTTTCTGCAGATGAGATCCTTCACGAATATATCATCTTCCACAACGTGATTCTCAGGGTGCTCAATATAAATGGCGTCAAAGATCATAATACCTATAATATTTTAAAGTGCTGTGTTGATAAATCTATGATGAAAAGCCTGGAGGCCTACACAAAGTCAATCCAAGAGATGCAAAGCAAATTAGTTGCTACTCTTGCACACGATATTAGGAATCCCCTCTCTGCCGCGAGATTGGGAATCGAAATGCTCAATTCAGAGGATATAGATCAGGATCGAAGTATTAGGGTCAAGAAAATGACCATGCATAGTGTGAATAAAGCTCTTGAAATGCTGGAAGGATTACTGGATAGTATTACTGTAAAGGCTGGTGAAGGGATGATGCTTACTTATGCTGAAATAGATCTGTATAGCGATATAGAAACCATTTACCAGGAAGCTTCAGAGATCTATTCTGAAGAGATCATTTTAGAATGTCCGGACAAGGATCTTTATGGTATTTATGACGCTGTAGCTGTACGCAGAATGTTAGAAAATCTAATTACCAACGCGATCAAATATGGTGATAATAATACCCCAATCACCATGAAAATCGAGAAGGATGGGGACGATCAATTACTGCTTTCTGTACATAACTATGGAAATCCTATTCCGCAGGAAAAACAAAAGGCGATCTTTGATTTTCTGCAATACGGAAAGCAAACTAAAAAGCCTAAGCTCAAAAGCTGGGGCATAGGACTTACACTGGTTAAAATGGTTGCTGAAGCGCACGGTGGTGCAGTTGAACTCACCAGTGAGAAAAATAAAGGAACTGAATTTATTATTAGAATTTCTAATAAAGCGAATCAACCCGGAAAAATACGTACAAAACTCAACCTGGTTTAAAACTCATAAACTACACCAACTCCAAGCATTTGCTTTAGCTGGATTCTGGCGCCAGAAGTTTCGAGTTTACCATCGCCATTGGTATCTTCCTTGAATTTGACGTCATCATCATAGCGGATATGCGTGCCTACATTGGCTTTAACGAAATCATTCACCTTCATATTTACTGCCAGTTGCCAGTCGACATCCACATTTCCGAAGTTATTGAGATAATCTGAATACAGACTTAGCTGATTACTCAAATCAATGTTCTCAAAAACTTCCTTATTATATTCGCTGGTAAAGAGAAAACCAAATTCTGTTCTAAGCATCTCACCTTCTTTGATAATATTCCCGAGTTCATCGGTCACTGCAGGCTCCACACCAAACATTCCTTCATTAGCAAGTCTCTGGTCCAGTACGAAAGTTGATTTTACAGTAACAGGAGAAAGGTAAATAGTAAGATCCTCTACAGGATGCGAAAATTCTGTTCCTCCCCCAAGAAAGGTATAACCGGGAGCCATTAATTTCGAAATTGGAACTTCGGTATCAGGGTATTTATAACCGTTGGTGAATTGTGTGTTGAAACTAAATTTACCTGAATAATACCAGTTCGAAGTACTGTCGGTTCTAAAACCAAAAGAGGAACTTAATCTTAATTCATCTTCTGTCTTTCTAATTTCCCTGCCTTCCTGCGCATTAATTCCATACCTCAGCTTTGCCGAATTCTTCCAGATGGTATAATCTTTTTCAAAATCCCGTTCAAAACCGGCATATAATAAAGCCGAAATTGAGTTGTTTCCCCCAGCATTCCAGTTTACAAAAGCCACTTCACTTAGATTCATTCCGAAGGTATTCTTCTCGGTCCAGTAGATCAACATGGAATCTGATGCTGTGGTATCCTTCGCTGCCGTTGCTGTAGTATCATTCACCCTAACATGTTTAATATGAGCAGCTGAACTACAGAATGAAGTAAATATAAATAGAAGGCTTAAAAGGTAAAATTTCATCAGGTAGGAATTACAGAATCGCAAAAATATAAAATCAGTTCAAAGTTTCCAGCTTTTGCCGTATTCCTTCAACGTTAATTCCGGCGATTTCTTGTAATTCATTGATATTTCCGTGTTCTATAAAATTATCGGGCACCCCCATAATATCAATTTTACCCTTATAATCAAGTTGCATGGCAAGCTCCAGAATCGCACTTCCAAAACCTCCGGAAATAACACCATCCTCAATAGTGATGATTTTATCAAATTTTTCGAAAATCTCTTTTAGCAGATCTCTATCGAGCGGTTTGATAAATTTCATATCATAATGCGCAATACTCCCTAAGCCTTGATAATTTTTAATTGCTTCGGAAGCATTTACAGCCATATTACCAATCGTTAAAATAGCGATGTCGGTTCCTTGCTGAAGGCATTCAGCTTTACCAATAATAGTCTTTTGAAAGGGAGTTTTCCATTCAATCTGAGATCCTCTTCCACGAGGATAACGAATTACCAGTGGTTTATTTAAACCAAGCTGAGCCGTGTAGAGAAGGTTTCTAAGCTCGGTTTCATTTCTTGGAGCAGCAATCATAAGATCTGGAATAAGTCGGCAATAAGCGATATCAAAAACACCATGGTGCGTAGCTCCATCTTCACCTACCAAACCAGCACGATCCAGGCAAAATATTATCGGCAATTTTTGCAACGCAACATCGTGAATTAACTGATCGTATGCACGTTGAAGGAAAGTAGAATAAATAGCACAAAAAACAGTAAATCCTTGGGTGGCCATTCCGGCAGATAAAGTCACAGCATGCTGCTCTGCGATACCTACATCAAATGCCCTGTCAGGAAATGCATCCATCATATATTTAAGGGAACTACCTGTAGGCATCGCTGGGGTGACCCCTATAATTTTGTCATTTTTTTCCGCCAGTTCAACTAGAGTTAAACCAAAAACATCCTGAAATTTTATGGGTAAACCTTCGGTTTCATACTTCAGTAATTCGCCAGTTGCAGGTTCGAACTTACCGGGAGCATGATATTTTACCTGGTCTTCTTCAGCTTTCTTTAAACCTTTCCCCTTTTTGGTAATAACATGTAGAAATTTAGGTCCGCTAATTTCTTTCATCTCCTGTAAAACCTTCAGTAATCCAGGTAAATCATGACCATCTACAGGTCCGAAATATTGAAAATTGAGCGCTTCAATGATATTATCGCTGGCAGGTTTATGTCCAACTCTTGCTTTGGTAAGATATTCTTTCAAAGCCCCAACGCTGGGATCGATACCAATTGCGTTATCGTTTAAAATAACCAGCAAGTTCGCTTTGGTTACTCCAGCATGATTTAATCCTTCGAAAGCCATTCCGCTAGCGATGGAAGCATCTCCAACCACTGCGATATGTTGTTTTTGATGCTCGCTTTTAAGCTGGGAAGCGATCGCCATTCCAAGCGCTGCTGAGATGGAAGTAGAAGAATGCCCTACGCCAAAAGTATCGAATTCACTTTCATCCCTTTTCGGGAATCCGCTAATTCCATTCAGCTGTCGGTTAGTATGAAAAGTATTCTTTCTTCCAGTTAGTATTTTATGGCCATAAGCCTGGTGACCAACATCCCACACCAGCAGATCTTCAGGCGTATTAAAAATGTAATGTAATGCGATGGTAAGTTCTACAACACCCAGACTTGCCCCAAGATGACCTTCCTTGGTTGCTACGATTTCGATGATAAATTCTCTAAGTTCCCTGGCCAGATCCTGTAGGCCGGCTTCCGGAAGCTTTCGCAGATCCTGCGGAAAGTTGATGGTTTCTAATAGTTTTCTGGTCATTTGCAACAAAGTTACATCATGCAAACTGAATTATAAACCTGAAATTAAAACGTAATTTTCAAAATTGATATCTTGCATGAAAACCAGGGAATGATCAATCCATACGATGACACTTACTTTATGCGGAAAGCGCTGGAAGAAGCGGAAACTGCTTATGAAAAAGGGGAAATACCCGTTGGAGTGGTCGTGGTCATCAACGACAGGATCATTGCAAGAGGACATAATCTTACAGAAACGCTGAACGATGTAACTGCTCATGCCGAAATGCAGGCTATCACAGCTGCAGCAAGCTTTCTGGGCGGTAAATATCTTAAAGATTGTACCATGTACATCACCCTGGAACCCTGCCAGATGTGTGCCGGCGCTCTTTACTGGAGTCAGATCTCCAAGATCGTTTTTGCTGCTGAAGATAGCACAAGAGGCTATAGAAAAAATGGAGTCCAGCTTCACCCAAAGACTAAAGTGACATCAGGAATTCTGGAAGAAGAAGCTTCCACTTTACTGAAGCGCTTTTTTATAGAAAAAAGAAATCTTAATTAAAAAAGCCCCGATATCGGGGCTTTTTACTTTAATATTCTTCAGGCAATTCAGTTACCTTGATATGATCTATATAGAATTTGTCTGGCAATGCCGACTCATCTATTTCCGCACCTCCAAGATTTCCTCCAACGGCCATATTTATAAGGAAATAGAAATCCTTCTTAAAAGGATACTCATCTTCATTATAGTTTTCCGGAGTAAAGCGGTATAACTGATTCCCGTCTACAAAAAATTTGATATAATCTGGCGTCCACACCGCTTTGTAGGTGTGATAACCTTCTTCGATATCTGTAATTTTCGTTTTCTTAGTATTAATCGTGTTCCCGTGACTTGCCGGAGTATGCAAGGAAGTAAAAACGATTCCCGGCTCTCTGCCTATATATTCCACAATATCGATCTCGCCACTGGCAGGCCATCCAACCTCACTAATGTCTGCACCCAACATCCAGATAGCTGGCCAGAGACCTTTACCCGTAGCAAGTTTTGCTTTTACTTCAATAACACCATAAGTAAACTCAACGTTGTCTTTGGAGTTGATCTTTCCTGAATAGTAGGTATCACCTTTTTTTTCCGCAGTGATTACCAGTTTGCCATCTTCCAGGGCAACATAATCGCGGTTGTAGATCTGCTTTTCGTTGTTCCCCCAACCACAAAGATCAGGGCAACCGTCCCCTTCTTCATAATTCCAGATCTCCATATTTAGAGTATCTGCGTTGAAGTCCTCTTCGAAAATTATTTTTTCCTGTGCACAGGCCGCAGAAACTAAGACAAGGCACAGGATTAAAAAGGAGTAGGGTCCTCTCATTATTTCTGAAAATTAAGGGTTACTGTTTGTAGCTCTTCTGAATTGGTTCCAACCATCAATCTGAACTCTCCTTCTTCAGCTTCCCACTTTTCCTGAGCGGTATAAAACTGAAGCATCTCTTCTGAAATTTCAAACTCTACAGTTTTAGTTTCACCCGCTTCCAGTTCGATCATCTCAAAACCTTTCAATTCCTTTACAGGTCTGCTCGTGCTAGCCACCATATCACGCACATATAATTGCACAACTTCTTTTCCTTTGGTATCACCAGAATTTGTAACTGCAACACTCAAAGTCGCAGTTTCACCTGAAGTTAGTATAGCTGAACTCAAAGTTGGTTTTGCGTAATCGAAAGCTGTGTAACTAAGCCCATAACCGAATGGAAATAAAGGTCCGTTTTCAATATCTGTATAATGCGAGTAGGTCACATGCTGTTCGCTGTATGGTCTTCCTGTGTTTTTGTAATTATAATACAATGGCTCCTGTCCCACAGCTCTAGGAAAAGAAACCGGTAATTTCCCGGAAGGATTATATTTTCCAAGAAGTACATCTGCAATTGCATTTCCACTTTCGGATCCAAGCTGCCAGGCTTCCACGATAGCAGGGATATTTTCAGCAGACCAGCTTAACTCCATTGGTCTTCCATTTATAAGTACCAGAACGATATTCTTATTTACATCGTAAACTTTTTTCAAAAGCTCTAGTTGCAGTCCGGCGAAACCAATATTTGCCTGACTTCTACCTTCCCCAGATTGAAATGCATCTTCACCAAGTACCATGACCACCACCTCAGCGTCTCTGGCATTTTTAACTGCCTCACCCATTCCTGTAGTATCGGTCTTGTTGATCTTGAGCGGCATTAGAAAGCTACGCTCTCCCATCCCTAACTTTACTCCTTCAGAATAAACAATATCAGAGTCTGGTAATTGGTTTTTTAAACCCTCTACTACAGATACTGCAGAGTTCGCTTCACCCTGTGCTCTCCAGTTTCCAATTGGCGTGTCCTTGTCATTAGCAAGCGGACCAATCACCGCGATCTTTCCTGCGGAAGCTGACATTGGCAAAAGATCGTTCTCATTCTTCAGAAGAACAATGGATTTTCTGGCAATATCACGTGCTGTTTCAAGATGTTGCTCATAAGGCACATCCTTTTTTACTTCAGCATTGATATAACGATAAGGATCTTCGAAAAGACCCATCATAAATTTAACTCTCAGGATTCTGCGAACTGCATCATTGATAAGCTCTTCATCAACTTTTCCTTCAGCAACCAATTGCTCCAGTCCGGCCTGATAAGCTCCGCCTTCCATATCCATGTCGCTTCCTGCTTTTACAGCAATTTCTGCAGCATGAACTTTGTCGCGGGCAAATCCATGAGGTATCATTTCTGAAATAGAACCCCAGTCTGAAACTATAAATCCATCCCAACCCCATTCAGTTTTTAGTAACTCGCGCTGAAGGCTTTCACTACCAGTCGCAGGAATACCGTCAATCGTGTTGAAGGCATTCATAAAAGTTGCAGCTCCAGCATCTGCCGCAGCTTTAAACGGTGGCAGAATGACATTATGAAGTTCGTTCTTACCAATATTCACGGTGTTATAATCCTTTCCACCTTCAGCAAAACCATATCCAGCAAAATGCTTAGCGGTTGCTGCGATCGTATTAGGATTTGCAAGGTCATCTCCCTGGTATCCATTTACTTTGGCAACTGCAACCTGAGAGGTTAAATAAGGATCTTCCCCGGAACCTTCCATGATTCGTCCCCAGCGAGCATCGCGTGAAACATCGATCATTGGCGAAAACGTCCAGTTCACACCTTCTGCGACAGATTCTAAAGCGGCAATTCGAGCCGACTCCTCTGCAGCTTCCATATCCCAACTGGCAGTTTCTGCCAACGGCACCGGAAAAATTGTTTTGTATCCATGGATCACATCATATCCAAAAATAATCGGAATCTTGATACGTGAATTTTCCATGTTCAGCTTTTGTGCTTTTTCGGTCGCTTCTACTGAAAGAACATTCAGCATAGATCCAACCAGACCTTTTTTAAGTCTGTCTTCTTTTTGTTTATTACCGGTTTCAGAAGCGGGTCCTGTAAGATCCCAACTTCCGTTGTACTGGATCATCTGGCCTACTTTCTCTTCCAGGGTCATAATGTTTAAAACCGAATCTACTTTGGCTTCGACATTCTTTACCGAACTTTTGAGACCTGATTCCTGGGCATGGAGCCCTATGGTCCCAAGCACGAGTGAAAGGGTACTTAAGAATAACTTTCTCATAATCTTAAAAAATAAATCCCGGAACCTGAAAGATCCCGGGAGTTGTTAGCTAAACAAACTATTTATATACTCTGATGTAATCCACTTCCATAGAAGCTTCGCTAAATTCTGCAGGGATATTACCGCCAAGTGCGCCACCCATTGCTACATTCATAATCAGGAAGAAATCCTTGTTGAACGGCAGAGAAGATTCATTGGTAAACGTAAAGTTCACCTCGTTATCTACCAGAAAAGTGATTTCATCTGCTGTCCATTCTACGGCATATGTATGCCACTCTGTAGCTGCAAATTGAATATCGGTTGCTTCGAAAATTGCATTACCGCCGGAATTTCCAGGGAAATGTAATGCTGAAGAAACTTCATTTGGTTTGTTACCTACAAATTCCATGATGTCGATCTCACCGGTAGCAGGCCATCCAACTACATCAAAATCGGCTCCAAGCATCCAGATCGCTGGCCATGTTCCACCACCTTCAGGCATCTTGGCACGAGCTTCTACACGACCGTAAGTCACTTCAAACTTGTCCATAGTAGTAATTCTTGCAGAAGTGAAATCAAATCCGCTCTCAGCTTCTCTTCGAGCTGTAATAACAAGACTTCCGTCTGCTACAGACACATTATCTTCAGTATAATATTGTACTTCGCCATTACCCCAACCATTAGTTCCGTTTCCGGTTTCGTAGTTCCAGATAGTAGTATCCAGTGCATCGCCATCAAATTCATCGCTCCAGAAGATTTCATTGAATTGAGAAACAAATGCTTCTTCTTCCTCTTCTTCTCCTCCAGTACCAGCTTGTTGCTGCTCAAAAGGAGTAGTTGTGAATTTAAGATACCAGGCAAGATCAGGATTGCTTCCTGGAATTGCTCTTACATACATGGTATTTTCAGTAATACTTAGAACCTCATAGTTACTTGCTCCAATGTAATAGCTCATAAATCCACCGCCACCTAATTGGATTTCAGTTCCAGTCGTAGCATCTGCAGGAACTCCATTTTCTGCCGGAGCCAGGGTAACAGACTTATCGCCAGAAGTATCGTAATCGATACATTCATCCTGACCACCGCCGCCACCAAACTCGGTTACGTAGTCTACATTGAAAAACGTTTGACCCATGTTGTCCTGATTGTATGTGATATTCTCACCATTTTCAGTAAAAGTCAGCTCATCTGTATAAAAACATGAAGAGATCTCATCACCCGCTTTTTCGAATGGTGCTGCCTGATAAAATTCAGGAAAAGCACTAGCAACTCCGTCTGCTACAAAATTGGGTCCTACTCCAAGATGTCCAGCTTCAACTGCCGCAACATACCAGGTTTTAGAACTTCCTCCAGTAAGGAATTGTTTAGTATCAGGATCATTAAAATCACTTTCAACTTCAACTTCCAGAGACATGGAGCTACTAACACCACCTTTACCGTAGGCTACTACGGTTACCAGGTACGTATTCAGTCCTGTTCTGGTGAAACGTTTTGTATAGTTTCCACTTGGAGCAACAGCAGAAGAGCCATCGCTAAAGTTGTATTCATATGTGATCGCATCGTTGGCGGTAGCATTAAACTCTACCATCCCAGAGCCATCGTCACTAATATTTGTACTCACCTGAAGATCTGTAGGAACTACGATCGTATCGAGGGTGAGATCATCTTCCTGGCAACTCATGATAAAGAGAGTTGCAAACAGGAAGCTTATTAATTTAATATATCTCATAGTTTTTCTTTTTTCTAGTTCTGTTCGATATCGTCTATATAGAATTCACCAGCGGTAAATTCAGCAAAGGCAAGAAAGAGTGATACCTCATCAAATTGTCCATTAGGTACTGCAGGCTGCCCATTATTCGCATCGTCATTCGTGACAAAACTGTTTCTTGCATCATTAGCGAAGTCAAAAGTTAGTTCTTCCCAACCTGTTCCGCCGTGACTAACCTCAACCTCTACAGCTCTTTCTCCATTAACACCAGTCTCTAATTTGAAAACTACCTGGTAAGCAATTTCAGAATAAACTTTCATGGTGATCGTTTTATTTGATCCTGAAAAGTCTATTGGTTCGTCCAATATGAAAGTAAGTGCCTCATATTGACCACCGCCATTGGTAACTTTTCCAACTGCATTTGCTGTGGCATTGATTCCTGATTGCTCAGGATTTGTAACTATCTCGAAAGGAACACTGTTAGCACCAAGAGTGAAATCATCGCTTTCAAAGTCAAGTGGCAGAGCGAAATCTCCACTAGCTGAACCACCATCTGTACCACCTCCTGTAGAAGAATTCAAAGTAATATTATCGAAATATGTAACAGATTCAGATGTTCTCACTTCAAAGTCTGGGAATACAACTAGTCCTGTAATGTCAGTATTGTTAGGATCTCCAATAACTCCAGAAAAGTCGAAAGTCAATTCTTCCCATTCATTCGTTTTAGTATTCGCTACCTTGATTTCTCCTGTGGAACCTCCGGCTCCATTCTCGAACTTAATTCCTACATCACTAATCTTACTCTTCCAAACCCATACTTTCACGATACTATTAGAAGCATCTAATGTAAATGGCGTATTGAGCGTGGTAACAGTACCAGCATAAGATTCTCCGTCAGGTCGTGCAGTAAATTTAGCAACGCTCATAGAAGTATTTCCAGTCATGTCAGGATTTGTGATAATTTCCAAAGCAGGATTGTCGCCGTTTTCGAAAACTCTCCAGCTTGAAGAAAGTCCACCATTCGCGGCAGATTCGAAATCTACCGGGAAGCTTGTTGTTGTAGCAGCTGGTTCTCCACCATCTGTACCTTCACCTTGCATGATATCATCAAAATAATAAACTGAACCATCACCTGCTGGTTGTGCAGCATCATCAAACTCAGGGAAGATTACGAACTTATCGTAACCATCAGCCGGATCTACTAATGCTGAGAAATCATAAGTTAAAGTAACCCATTGGTTTGCTTCAGTAATTGTTTCATCAATGAAAACATTTGCAGGGTTTTCTTCCCCTTCTTTTTCCAACTGGAATCTTACATTAATTCCTGCTTTTGGAGACCACATTTTAAAACTGAATGTAGTTCCCTGTGATAGATCTATATTTTGAGGGAAGATTTGGAAGATCCCTGAATACCATGGTGAACCTTCACCTTTTACAAATTCGTATACGGTAGCAGAATTATTTCCATTCATATCTGGATTAGCAATTGGAGTTCCAGTAACATTTCCACCTTCGAATACACCTGATAGTGTTGTGTTATCTTCAAAACCTATTGGAAGATTTTCAGCAGCCATTGGAGCTCCGGTAACATCGCCATCACGCATTAGATCATCAACATAGAAAGTTCCAGCTGTAGAACCACCCTGGTCAAGAAATAAAGATATTCTATCAAACTGACCATCTGGAACAATCGCAGCTCCACCAGTGTCATTATTATCTATATAACTTGTAGTGGCATCTGTAGCGAAATTGAAGGTTAAGGTTTCCCATCCTGTACCACCGTGCTGTGCATCAACTTCGTTTGATCGCTCATCGTTCACACCAGTTTCTAATTTAAGAAGTACTGGAAAAGCTACTTCAGAATAAATTTTTACTGTAAGTGTTTTATTATCACCAGAAAAGTCCACGGCTTCACCAAGATTGAAGGTCACACCTTCAAATTGAGCTCCTGCCTTTGTGATAGCACCAACCATAGATTCTGTATCGTTAGTTCCAGATAATTGGGGATTTGCAACGATCTCGAAAGCAGTCTCTGCAGCTCCAAATGGAGTTACTGCATATCCAACAAGGGGATCATCAAATGTTACTGGTAATTTTAAAGGATCTGAAGCCTCAGGTACTTCAACTTCTACAGTTTCTTCTGCAGTCGCTGCACCAGCTCCTTTAGCTACCACTCTAATTGTATAAGTTCCAGCCGCAGCATAAGTATAAGAGATAGTTTCTCCTGGCATTAACTGAGTTGGCTCCTCATCGTCTGTATCTCCAAAATACACATCAAAACTTGCTGCATTGTCTGCCGTTGCGCTTACCTCTACCATTGCCGGGTTTGCGGGTAACTGGTTTACATTCACTTCCAGATTCTCCGGAGCTTTAAATGCGATAGTTAGACGTTGATTAAACTCGCTGGTTAGACCAGTAGAGCCTACAGCAACAACTTTTACTAGGTAAACACCCTCATCGTACACAGTAGTTGCAGTTTCTCCGTTGGCAAGTTCAGCGGTTTCTCCATTTCCAAAGTCAACCTGAAAAGTCTGAGCACCCACTCCACTAGGAGTAATAGTTACCGTACCGGTATCATCCTGGCTAATATCAAAATCTGCTGTTACATCTGTTGGAGCAGAGATTTCCTGGAACGCGTAGTTCGTAATTTCATCATCTTCACATCCTGTAAAAAGCAGAAGCGAGATGGTAAGCATTGCTAAAATTCTGAATATTTTCATTTTTATTCTTTTTAATGGTAGTTTTTAGTATCCTGGATTTTGCTCCCAATTGTTTCCTGCAAGCTCAATTTCGATAGCCGGGATAGGGAATAATTCGTGTTTTCCTGTAACGAAACCGTCGATTTCATCTGCTGCTCTTCCTGTTCTTACCAGGTCGAAGAAACGATGTCCTTCTCCTACAAGTTCCAGTCTGCGATCTTCATAGATCTGATTTAGCAGATTATTTCCAGAAAATGAAACATCTTCCAGTCCTGCTCTGTCTCTTACTCTGTTCAAATAAGTTCTAGCACGATCTTCATTTCCAGATTTAAAATTAGCTTCCGAAGCCATTAGTAGCACATCAGCGAAACGAATTGAGCGGTAGTTATTTGGATTTGTAAGGTTTTGGTCACCGGTATTCAAATCCCCAGCTCTCGCGATATATTTTCTGTTATAATATCCAGTATGTTCGTATCCTATAGCATAGCTTGCTCCAGTTGCAGCAGCATGTGCTTCGATATCAAGAATAGCTACATCTTTACGAATATCATCATCTGAAAACTCGTCAACTACTTCTTGTACGGGAACATTGAAACTAAATCCAGAATCAAATACAGCATCATCTGGATTAGGATAAGAAATGTTTCTTACACCATTAAATCCAACAGCCACATTTCCTTCTGAACATTGAAGACATCCAAAACCGGCACCTTCTTCATCTGAATACTGAACTTCAAAAATTGACTCCGCATTATTTTCACCTTCTGGCTCAAATATGAAGTTATAATCCTGCACGAGAGAGTAAGGTCCACTAATAACAGGTTCGAAAACAGTAGCTGCTTCAGCAAATTTATTCTGAAATAAATAGGCTTTTCCAAGCAAAGCCTGAGCTGCTCCTGAAGTTACACGACCTTTTACGCTTTGTACAGCCGGAAGGTTTGCCGCAGCGAACATTAGATCCTGCTCAATCTGAGCATATACTTCAGCTCTTGGAGTTCTAGGAATATCGAATTGTTCTCCAAACTGGATTCTGTTATCTACCGCTAATGGCACATCTCCAAACCATTTTACCAGTTCGAAATAATAATAAGCTCTTAGAAATCTTGCCTGAGCAACGATTTCAGTCTTACCTTCAAAGTCTAAAGCATCCTGAAATTCCAGTACGTAGTTTGCACGATTTACACCGGCGAACATCCAGCTCCAGATATCTCTTAATTGCTGGTTTACAGGAGTATGCTCCATATTGTCAATTTCCTGAATTCCAGGAGTATCGTTCGCACTCTCACCACCCGCAAGGGTATTATCTGAAGCGATCTCGCCCAGCATCACATTAAGGTAAGTAGATTGAAGCAGGTCATAAGCTCCAACCAATGCAAGGTCATAATCTTCGGGTGTATTAAAGAAATCCTCAGAATTTTCATCCTGGCTGTCTACATCCACGAAGTCATCACTACATCCAGATAGCGCCAAAAAAGCAAAGGCGAGTATCCAATTGATTGTATATAATTTCGTTCTCATCTAATTAAAATTTCATATTAATTCCTAACATATAAATTCTTGGTACTGGATAGAATCCCTGGTCTATACCACCACCAATTGGAGCTCCATTAGAAGCTGAAGGATCATACCCGCTGTATTCCGTAAGCGTAAAGGCATTATTTACTGAAGCGTATACTCTAAATTTTTCTACACCAGTATTTGCGATAAGATCTGAATCCAGTGTATATCCAACCTGTACGTTCTGTAATCTCAGGTAAGACCCATCTTCTACGAAGAAATCTGAAAACTGGTTATTACTTGTAGCACCAATAGTCACTCTTGGGAAGCTATCTGTCGTTCCTGGTCCAGTCCATCTACCTAAGAAAGCATTAGTTCTATTCGTATTTGGCTGATTTCTTTCAAAGTTTCTTACGATCTCATTTCCGAGGGAAGCAAAAGCATATGCGTTAAAATCCCAGTTCTTGAAGGTGAATCCAATATTTGCACCCATGGTAAGGTCTGGAATTGGATCTCCAATATCTGTTCTGTCATCACTATCTATAACACCATCACCGTTTTGATCTACAAAACGAATATCTCCTGGTGCAGCGTTCGCTTGCGTTGCAGCAGCATCAACTTCAGCTTGCGTCTGGAAAATTCCATTGGTTTCTAATCCATAGAAATACCCAATTGGTTTTCCTGGCTCCATTCTGGATGGTGGTTCCTGTCCTATTCCAAAAACTCCTCCGGGAATGAACCCGCTTTCACTGTTTACGTAAAGCACTTCATTTTTAAGAGCTGTAAGGTTATAGTTTACATTGAACTTAAAATTATCGTTTACAACCTGATTGTATCCAATAGAGAATTCAAGTCCCTCGTTTTCAACTCCACCACCATTTACAAACGGTGCAGAAGATCCAGGAGCAGCAACTCCTAAAATTCCTGATACCTGCGGAATTACAAGAAGGTCTTCAGTTTTCTTTTTAAAATAATCGATAGTAACATCAACACTGGAATTAAAGAACCTGGCATCAAGTCCAATATCAAGAGTCTTCTGCTTTTCCCATTTAATTTCAGGGTTTCCTAGAGCTCCACTTGCTTTTCCGAAGATAATTTCATCATCAAATACATACGCACCTTCTCCATTCAGCAAAGAGGCATATCTAAAAGCTGGAATTCTATCATTTCCAATAATCCCGTAACTACCTCTTAACTTCAAGAAGTTTAAAGCGCCGCTATCATTGATAAAATCTTCATCTGAAATTACCCAACCTACAGAAGCAGAAGGGAACCATCCAAATTTGTTTTCAGGACCAAAAGCAGTCGAACCATCACGTCTTATCAAACCAGAAAATAGATATTTTCCCTCATAGTCATATTGAACACGTGTGAAGTACGACAATAATCGAGTATCGAAAGTATCTCCACCGTTCTGATAGTTATCTACGATTTCCGCAGCATTTGAAACTCTAGCTGAGCCATATTCATTAGATGGAAGTTCAAATCCTGTTAAAGAAGCAAGATCTCCGGTAGTTTTAAAAACAGACATCCCCAATAACCACTTAAGATTATGATCACCAAAGCTGTCATTATAGGTTAAGAAGTTATCCCAGGTATAATCTCTATAGATCTCAAAGTTCTCGGTAACATTGTTACGGTCTACGTTGAAAACCTTTCCAGATCCGTAAAAAACCTCTGGAGAGAAATATCTTCCATCAACTTCTGAATAATTGAACTGGAATTGAGTTTTCGCAGTTAGCTTATCCCAGATAGTATATTCCAGTCCACCAACACCACTAATTTTATCTACTCGTGTATCATTGAAAGAATCATTGATCTGGGCGAGTGGATTGATCACTTCATTTCCTAGCCCTTCAGCGAGAGAGAAATTTCCATCAGCATCTCGTATAGGAATATTTGGATTCATGTTCACCGCATTAAAGAGTACAGAACCAAGTGCATTTTCAGCTAAAGTCTTACGGTTACTATTGGTATAGATACCTGATAAATTAAGTTTCAGGTTATCTATAATTTCAAGATTATAATTTACACGTCCTGTAAAACGATCATAATTGGACTTACTTCCACCAACGATACCATCCTGGTTAAAGTAAGATGCTCCAAAGGAATACTTTGATCGATCTCCACCACCAGAAATATTCAGGTTCATATCAGACATTGGTGCTGTTGTAAATACCTCATCCTGATAATCTGTTCCTTCTCCAAGATTTCTATAATTTGGAAAAGGAGGATTCTGACCATCTGCTGCATAAGCTTCGTTTACGATAACCGCATATTCGGTTGCGTTCAAAGCAGGTAATCTTCGTGTAGTTTGTTGAACACCTGTATAAGCATCAAACTCTACCTGAAGATCTGCATTGTAAGAGCCCGTTTTAGTAGTAATAAGAATTACCCCGTTAGCAGCTCTTACTCCATATATACCAGCAGTTGCATCTTTCAACACATTAATGCTTTCAATATCGTTAGGGTTAATAACACTAAGATCTTCGATCACGTTACCATCTACAAGGATAAGAGGACGGTTATCACCATTGGTACTTATACCCCTAATGTTAATAGTGGATGCGCTTCCTGGAGAACCTGAAGTAGAGGTGATGTTCACCCCTGCTACTCTACCCTGTAAGGCTTGTTCCACACGTGCCGGGTTCAAATCCTCTATGGTTTCTGAACCTACTACGCTTACAGCACCGGTTATTTCCTTTCTTGACTGAGTACCATACCCAATCACTACTACTTCATTTAATGCTTCTGAATCTGTTTGAAGCGTTACATTGATCGTTTGTTGATCATTCACTGTAATTTCCTGGGTCTGAAAACCTAAATAACTGAACTGAAGTACATCTCCAGAGGAGATATTCTGCACCGTATAATTTCCGTCAAAATCTGTAGTAGTACCTCTTGACTCATTTTTTACGATAACATTTACTCCCAGTAAAGGCATTTTGTTCTCATCGGTGATGGTTCCGCTAACCGAAAACGATTGCGCGTAAGCACCGAAAAACCCGCTTAGAAATACAATCAAAAGACAGGTAAATTTCCTCATGTGTTTTAAAATTAAATTTGCTTTTACAATATATTAACATGAAGTGTGTAGAGAGGATTTTCAACCTTTACAAAATATCTACAATTACAGATCTATCAATTTTTAGCGGCTTGAATTAAGGAAATCGCAATAAGGATAGGCATTGGATGCCATATTCAAGAGCCCTCGCTAAAGTGTTAAACTTTAGTAATTTAGCAGAATGTAGAGGTGATGTAGAGTTATTTTCTACAGTTGTAAAGGTTATAGAGAGAGAATGTACTCGGTTAAATTCGTTTCGCGATCAAGATTCATCTTTTTACGCAAACGATATCGTTTAATTTCTACACTTTTTACCGAAATATTTAGCAGAGGGGCAATTTCTTTAGAGCTAAGATTCAGTCTTAAATATGCACATAGTTTGAGATCATTAGAAGTGAGCTCAGGATGTCGAGATTTGATCTTTTTGAAGAAGTCTTTATCGGCATTGCTAAAAGCTTTCTTGAAGAATTTCCAGTTGTCTTCTTCACTAATATCCTTATCGATAGTTTGTATCACCGATTGAACCTTTCCGGTTTTTTCGTACTCCTTCAGTTGATCCTTGATCTTGGTTAGAAACTCATTCTTCTTAATTAGGCTCATGGTCGTTACCGCCAGTTCCCGGTTTTTACCTGTCATCTCCTGTTCCAGTTTCTCATTTTGCAACTTAATGATCTCCTTTTCGGCCTCCAGGTTCTTTAGTTTAAGGGCGCGTTCGTTCTCTGCCAGATATTTGCGGTGATGTCTTCTGTTCATTAAATGAACCGCATAAAGGATGAGAAGAAAGATCAGCACATATAAAATGACAGCGAGAGTACTTAAATAAAAAGGTCTTTCAACAGTAAAAGATAGGCTTGCAGGTTCAGTTTCAGAATTACCAACCCGGGCTTTAACCTCAAAAATATAATCCCCGAAATTCAAATTTTCGTAAGACACTTCATGTTCTTCCCTCCATGTACTCCAGTTTGAAGATAAACCAACGAGACGGTAACTGTATTTGGTATTGGTATATTTCTTAAAGACCGGCGCGCTAAACTCAAATTTCAGGTTATTACGCTGGAATGGAAGTTCTATCACTTCCGAAGAATTTAAAGAAACTCCGAGAGAATCTATAGAGCTTGCGGTAATTCGATCTATACTTATCTCGAAATCTGCAAAATTTGAGTCTGCAGCTGAATCATCAAAACTTACATAACCATTGGCAACTCCAAGTAAATACCTGTCATTTTTTAATCTGGTGATATTCTCATATCCTACCGCGATATTCCTATAGTCCTGGTCAATAAAAATATAGTCAAGTTGATAATCCTTGCCAATTCCTTCAGGTTCTATAGAAAAAATCCCTTCTTCGGAAAAACCCCAAAGAACATCATCTTCCTCGACGATCATTCTACCGGAAACTCTTTCCACATCGGTTACCAGAAGATTTAAAGAATTATCTGGATCGAATCGATTTTCAACCGGATCAAATTTGTAGATATTGGTTAGGCTACTATAATACAGACTATCATTAAACTGAAATACCCCGGAAGTTATTCCAGATTCCTCGTCAAATTTGTAGTTGGTGGTATTAGAGGCTGCATCTAGCGAATCATTGAGCTGAAGATTAAAAACTCCCTTATGTTCGTTACCAATCCATATACTGAGATCATCAGCAACCACAATACTTTTAGAGGAATGTGGAAAATTATTCAGCATGGGCAGATCTTCAAATCCTGAATCCTGCTTCCGTAGAAAACTGATACCATTATAATGTCCCTGAATATAGAGATCCTTCTTATATTTCTTAACGATCCAGGTCCCAAGACGCTCACTGATCTTTGTTGCAGTGGCTCCTTCCACCAGGAAAGTCCCACTATTATGCCCACAAAACAGGTTCCCTTCGATTTCGTTCAGAAACCAGACCTGTCCATTCGTTCCCGGAATCAGCTGAAATTCTTCGGAACCATCCATTTTAACATACAATCCCTGGTTTGTCCCCAGGTACAACAAATTGTTCTTTTCATAGGAATCGTAGACGGAGCCAACTTTCCCCCGGTTATCCTGAAAGGATCTGAAGCTAGATCCCAGATCAATCACACTAATTCCATGATCAAGCCCTGCCCATACATTCCCAGACTGATCAAGGTGCAGATCCAGGGTTGTATTATTTTGCAGAATATTATTCTGATCAAATCTACCAATGATCTTACCATCCCGATCGATTTCGAGCACACCACTTCCTACAGTTCCAAGGACTAGATTACCATTGTCAAGATCCAGTGCGTCGAGCGCATTTGGCTTTCCAATGCTTTCACTAAGCTGTATATTAAACTGCTCAAGCTCACCCGCGCGAATTTTATAAAATTCAGAATTACCGGTAATAATAGACAGACCATCATCAGCCAGATCGTATAAATGCATGATCGCAATATCTCCTAATTGCTCTCCGGTTATGATTTGTCTAGGCTGACCTTTTTCAAATTTATACAATCCATCACCAGCAAGCTGAAAATAAAGCTCATCTTCAAAATTGAAAATATTGGAAACGGGTTTCCCGCCTGGGTTAGCCATTTTCGCAATCTCATTTCGTTCAAGATCGTAGAGGTAAATGCCCGCAAAACTTCTAAAAACCACCTGTCCGTCTATATATTCGACGTCCCAGAATTGTTCGCCATCGCTAAGACCAGGGAATTTTGAAATCAGACTTTGAAAAACCAGATCTCCGTTATCTGTTGGAATCCAGTAGCCAGCTTCCATATAAGCTCCCGTAAAAATTTTGCCCTCTACGACTTTTACAGATCGAACTATAGATTTATTGGGAACCGGGTACAATCTCCAGCGCTCGCCATTATATTCCAGCAGACCCGTGCTATTTGCAAAATACAGATTCTTGTTATCAGCCTGTGAAATCATCCAGTTCTGATTTCCTGCGGAATAATCATTAGGGCTGAAATTGGTAACCGGCGGGAGTTCCTGTCCATATGCTGACAGATTACCTAAGGCCAGTCCGCTAACAATAAGCAGGAATAGCATTATTGAATGCTGAATCTCAAAAAAATTAAACTTAAACTGAAGCCTGGACAATTGCAGATGTACCTTAATTAGTAAAAATTTTAGGAGTGGTTGTTAAAGTATTATAAAGAGCTATGACATCCTAAATTAATTGAATTTTTTTGAAGGTTATTAGCAGAATACTACTACTATACTGAATTCAATCAAACTCTTACCTTCAATGAGCATAATTACTAAACTAACCCTACAAACACAAGTCGGCAGCAAAACTTTATTTCTTGGAATGCTATTAGCATTTCTGGGAAATCTAACCGGATATTCTCAAACGAATTCTAAAGAAGTCGTGCATTCAGTTTATGTCACTTCCAATACGGGACTTCGTTCTAACGAAGATAATAAGCAGATACTCGATAAAATCGTAAAATCTTCCCAGGCGAATGAATCTAACAGCCTGGTAATGGTTGGTAATATTGTACCAGAAGACGGGTTTCCAGATAAAGATAATGGACGTTCTAAGGTTGAAGAAGATCTTAAGAAAAATCTACTTGATGAGATCAAGGATTTCAACGGAAAAATAATTTACACTCCTGGATATAATGAGTGGCAGGAAGACGCCCCGGATAATATAGATGATCTGGAATCTTTTTTACAGGATACCCTGGAATCTGATTTCTGGCCCAATGATGGTTGCCCTATTGAGAGCGAAAGTCTTAGTGATGACGTGCAGCTTATAATGATAGATTCTCAATGGTATATTGAAAACTGGGATGATCACCCATATATCAACAATAAATGTGAGATCAAAACAAGGCTTCAGTTTCTGGATGAATTCAATGATGAATTAGAAGATAGCCAGAGAAAAACAGTTCTTGTTGCGGTTCATCATCCTGTGATGACACAAACCAAAATCGGATTTCTAGAGAAGATGTTGGGCCATGGGACTCAAACGAGTCGTAACCCGCAATTAAAAGAATTGATGGGTAGCCTTGAAGCACTTGCCAGACAATATAATGATGTGATTTTCTTATCTGGAAAAGATAAAAACCTTCAATTCGTACAGGATGATGGGATCGAACAAATCATTACTGGTGTCACTAAAGAAATTGCGAAGGCAAGACCAGATAAGGAAGAAGGCGACTTCGTGAGTTATGAACTTGGTTATGCCAGGGTCAATATCTACAAGAATGGATCTTCAAACGTAGAATATTTCTCAGTATCCCCAGAAGGTGAAAAGCTGATCTATAGCTACGAAATAGCCAGAGAACGACCAACTTTAGACGAAGTAGAATGGCCAGAGACCAAGTTAGGTAAAACTACTACTACCTCTGTTTACACTGCAGAGGAAACCGATAAAGACGGACTTTACAAAGCACTTTGGGGAGAACACTACAGATCTCTTTACAGCAAAAAATTTGAATTCCCTGTTCTTTATTTAGATACCATTCCTGGGAATATGAAAGTATTGGGTGCCGGAGGTGGACATCAATCAAGATCGCTCGGATTTATAGATGACGATGGTCACGAATATACCATGAGAGCTTTGAAAAAAAGTGCGCTTCAGTTTTTACAAACTACCGTGATCACAAATCACTATGTAGAAGATTATTTAGAAAACACGGTAGCTGAGCGATATGTACAGGATTTTTACACAACAGCTTTTCCTTACGGTACTTTCCCGGCAGGAAAATTCATGGACGAACTAAATATCTTCCATCCAAATTCTGAACTTTACTATGTTCCGAAGCAGGAAGCACTGGGAGTTTATAATGAGGAATATGGTGACGAACTATATATGTTCGAAGCACATATTGGAGGAGAAAATAAAGATCTTCCAATATTTGATGGAGCTGAGGATATCCTGAACTCATCTGATCTACTTCTGGAAATGCAGGAATCAAAAGAGGCTTATGTAGATGAGGATATGTACATTAGAGCAAGGCTTCTCGATATGTTCCTGGGTGACTGGGACAGACATGAAGGACAATACGAATGGGCAGAATTCGAGGATGAAGAAGGTAAGAAAAGATACGTACCTATCGCAAAAGACCGTGATCAGGTATTTTCAAAAACAGACGGTTTTATTCTTTCTTTACTTCGTGTAGGTTTCCCTCAAATTAGAGCGATGGAACCTTTTACAGAAACTGTGAAAAGACCAAAATGGTTTAACCACGCCGGATACCCGTTAGATAAAGCAGTAATTAGAGAGAATAACTGGAATACCTGGAAGGAACAGGCTGAATATCTTCAGAATACACTTACAGACAAAGTTATTCAGGAAGCTTTCGATGTATTACCTTCAGATATAGCAGATGATGAATATGTGATGGATATCAAAAGCACTCTTGAGGTAAGAAGAGGTAATATGATGGAGATCGCACGTGAGTACTACGATTACCTGGTGAAATTCGATATCTTCCTTGGAACCGAAGATGATGATGCTTTCCTTATTACTCGTAAACCTGACGGAATTACGCAAATTGAGCTAACCAATGAAGATGGTGAAGTAGTTGCTCAAAAAACTTACGACAGTGATGAAACCAAAGAAGTTTGGATCTATGGACTTGACGGCGATGATGAATTTAAGATCGTAGGCGAAGGTTCTTCACTGGTAAAACTGAAAGTTATTGGTGGAGAAGAAAATGATATCTACGACTTTCAGAATACAAAAAAGGCGAAACTTTACGATTACAAGAGCAAGGATAACACGATAAAAACTTCAGGCGCAAATAAAATGCTTGTAGATTCTTATGATATTAATAATTACGATCCTAAAAAGAGAAAAAGTAACCAATTTACTTTTTTCCCCAGTGCCGACTTTAATTCAGATCAGGGATTCAGCTTAGGGGTTAAAAACACCTTTACGACCTATGGTCTGGTTCGAAATCCATTTACATCTCAACACAACCTTTCTGCAAACTATTATTTTGCAACCCAGGGATTTGATGTTGGTTACTATGGTGAATTCGCAAACGTGTTCTACAAATGGAATTTTGGAGTAGATGCTTATTATTCGAGTCCGAATTTCGTGATTAACTATTTTGGAACAGGAAACGATACAGAGTACGATGACGACGATGTTTCCAGAGATTTCAACCGGGTGAGAATTGAACAATGGAGACTTGCACCTTCAATTATTTATAGAAAGAACAATAATGTATTCTTCAGTATTAAGCCTATGATAGAATCCAAGCAGGTTTCTTACGATACAAATAGAATTATAGCTGAAACTTTTGATCAGGATAATGATGTTTTTGAAGAACAACTTTATGCTGGTGCAGAGGTGAACTACAATTATTATAATAAGGATAGAGCAGCATTTCCATCAAGAGGGATCGAAGTAGATCTAACCGCGGGTTATAAAAGTAATATTGATGAGTTTGATAACAAATTCGCTTACGTGAGACCAATGCTATCTTTGAATTACCCATTACACGAAAGTGGTTTCGCGGCTATTGCAACAAAAATAGGTGGGGAAGCGATCCTGGGAGATGAGTACGAATTCTATCATGCGGCTACACTTGGCGGTGGTAATAGAAATACGCTTAGAGGATACCGTAATGAACGTTTTAATGGTAAATATGCATTCTATCAGAATATTGATATTCGAAGTGGAATCGCACAATTCAGAACTAATTTTATCCCGATTCGTATGGGAGCAAGCATTGGATACGATTACGGTAGAGTTTGGGTAGATGAAGATGATAGTAACGAATGGCATTCTAACGTGGGTGGATCGATTTTCATCAACGCTTTCAAAGCCTTTACAGGAAACATTGGATACTATGTTGGAGACGAGGGAGGTCGTTTGAACTTCACCGTGAACTTTGACTTCTAGTTCTCGACACTATAAATTTAAGCCACACATCACAGTGTGGCTTTTTTGTTATAATTCTTTTGCCAGTTGTTCGATCGAATCTACCATTAGATCAGGATCTTTCGCCAGTCTAAATGGAAATTTCCCTGGCCTGCGCACGAAAGCTGTTTGCAATCCAGCCCTTCCTGCTCCGGCGATGTCCCAGCCATGAGCTGCAACCATCATACAATCGCTTTTATTTACTTCGGAAGCTTCTACAATGTATTTATAACTATCAAGATGAGGTTTGTATTTCTTCACGTTCTCAACGCTTACAATATGATCGAAGAATTGATCAATTTCAGCAAATTCCAATTGTTTTTGAAGTACATCTGGTTTACCGTTGCTGTAAGCTATCAATTTAAATCCTGAACTTTTCAAATCCTTTAAACCTGGCATCACATCTGGATATGCTGTAAGACTGGTTATGGGTTTCAATGTCTCCTGTAATTCTTCTTCAGAAAGTTCTAAATCATATTTCAGGGCGTTCATCCTTAATACCTCCTGGGCTATTTGGCTAAAGTTGTGATAGGAATCACTTACCGTTTCTACCAGTGAATACTGTACTAGTTCAGCAAACCAGATATCAGCCGCATATTCGTTACCCAGGGTTTTATTGATGCTTTCCTTTAGCGGAGACAGATCAAGAAGAGTTTCGTTCACATCGAAGATGAGTACTTTAGGAGTTGATTTCATTTCGTTTTTTAGATAAAAATACAAATCTTAATCCCGAAATAAGACCAGGTAATATTAAAGCTGAAGAAGCCTAGCTAAAAAGGTGCTGGCGGATTCAAAGCCGAAGTATTACTCAACTGCTCTCCTTCAAACTCCTTTTGATGATCTATTGATCCTGAATCTGAATAGGTACTGGAAGTAATTAAAAATACAAGCAGACTGATGGCAATTAGAAATAGTACTTTAGTGAGGCCAGATAAATACTGAACTTGTCTATCAATTTTAACTTCGTCCTGAAGACTTGTAACTACGGTTGGTTTCATAGCATGAATACTATGTAGCAAATAGGGCACTACTGGTTAATAATAAGTTCTTTCCAGGTAGGGTTAATTTGGATAGCTTAATTTAGTAATCTAATAGACTGACTACAAGACAATTGTATATTTAAATCAGGAGGATATTAACAGGTAGAAAACTCCGAATTGCTGATATTTACTGCATTAAACCGACTTATAAACAATTTAACACCTTGCTATGATATCGATTAATTGCAAATAAACCGGTTAAAAGGTGATAGTCGCTATAAAACTAACTGCATATAAATTACCGAATTACATCTTCGTCTTATATTTAACCTTTGCAAATATAATTCTGATTCGAGGTATTGGAATCAAGGAAAAATAATGGACCTGAGTTTTTATAGATGAAGAATTTGTAGCCTCACCAGGAATCGAACCTGGATCTAAAGTTTAGGAAACTTCTATTCTATCCATTGAACTATGAGGCCGTTGAACGAATTTATAAAAATCGGCATTGACTTCGCTACTACATAATTCTAAAATTTACAGTCTTATTCTATATCTTTAGACTTTAAGTTCCTTAAGTATGAAAAAATTAGTTTTAGCAGTTTTCTGTTTATCGATATTCAGTACTCACGCACAGAATATTGGTCACGAAAAAAGTGCTTTTGCACATACATTTTCAATTGTTGCCAGAGATACTGTCACCGGTGAAATGGCTGTAGGCGTTCAAAGTCACTGGTTTTCGGTGGGTTCTATAGTTTCCTGGGGCAAATCTGGTGTTGGAGTGGTTGCCACTCAATCCTTTGTAAATCCGGCCTACGGTCCTCAGGGACTTGAATTAATGGAAAACGGAATGCCAGCAGATATAGCGCTGGCTAAAATGGTAGATGAAGATGAAGGCCATGCTTTCCGTCAGGTTGCATTTCTGGATGTAAACGGTAACGTTTCTGCCTATACTGGTGATAAATGCGTTCAGGCTGCGGAAGACATACAGGGTAATAATTTTTCTGTACAGGCAAATATGATGTTAAATGAGAATGTAGTTCCTGCCATGGCGAATGCCTATGCTACGAATTCAGATCTTCCTTTAGCTGAAAGAGTGGTTGCTGTGATGCTGGCCGCACAGGAAGCCGGTGGTGATATACGAGGAAAACAATCTGCTGCTCTTATTGTCGTAGGTCCTGAAAAAACCGAAAAAAGCTGGGAAGATAAAAAGGTGGATCTTAGAGTGGATGATCACGAAAATCCAATCAAGGAACTTGGAAGATTACTGAAGGTGCATCGTGCTTACGAACATATGAATAAAGGAGACCTTGCTGTAGAAGCCAACGATATGGAAAAAGCACTTGAGGAATATGGTGCTGCAGAAAAAATGTTTCCTGAAAACCTGGAAATGAAATACTGGAAAGCTGTAGCTCTTGCCAATAGTGGGAGAATGGATGAAGCTAGACCAATTTTCAAAAAAGTTTTTGCTGCAGATGAAAACTGGAAAGAAATGACCACAAGGTTGCCTGCATCAGGACTACTGAATATTTCAGAAGAAGAATTAGAGACCCTTACTAAATAAGATAGCCATATGATTAAATTGATGAAAATTAGTTTTTTAAGCCTTCTGTTTATAGCATTCGTTGCTTGTGAAGAAACTAAAAAAGAAGAAGAGAAAACTTCCGAAGAAAAAGAAACCGTTAGCACTGCCAATTCGATGAAAACGAATATGGAAGCAGATAGTGAGCTAAAATATAATCCTGCTCATGGCGTAGAAGGTCATCGTTGTGAACTACCGGTAGGTGCTCCTCTTACAAATGAGGGAAATACTCCGGCTCAACCTATGACCACAAGTCCTGTTAGAATGCAGAGCGCCACTCCAACGATTAATCCTCCACACGGGCAACCTGGGCATGACTGTTCAGTAGCAGTGGGTGCTGAGCTCAATTAGTTCTAAAATCCGAAATTTTTACACATCCATTTCGACAGAAGTTCTATGATGGACAAGCATCGTAATTTCTATACCGAAGTCCCGATTAGTGATCTGGCTATTCATGAACTTTTTCGGGACAGAAGCAATTTCCAGGAGGTTCCACCAACATGGCATGTCCTGGTTGCAGATATTCGGGATTCTACCAAAGCGGTGAACGATGGCAGGCATGAAGAAGTGAACCTTGTGGCTACCGGCTGTGTGATCGCGATACTCAATTTATCCATTTCTGAAGGGGTCACTGTTCCTTTCTTTTTTGGAGGGGATGGAGCTACATTCTTAATACCTGATAGTCTTACAACTAAAGCTTTATCTGTTCTTGAGAAACACAACAGAAACGTTCAGAAGAATTTTAAATTCGAACTTTCATTGGGAACTTATCGCGTAAAAGATCTTTATCGGGATGGGATCGAATTAAAGATAGCCCGAGTAAGTACTACAGAATCTCTGGTGATCCCAATTATCATGGGTCAGGGATTACTAATTGCTGAAAAGCTTATAAAAGAAAGTCCTAACAGTTTACCTATCGAGATCGATGAAGTGCCTGTTAATCTATCCGGGATGGATTGTAAATGGGACAAGATCAAACCACCTTTGGAAAACCAGGAAGTTTTAAGCCTTCTTATAGCCGGATGCGGTGATGCGAACTACCCGGAAGTTTATTCAGATATTCTCGAAAAGCTCAACGAGATCTACGGTTCCACACAGCGCAGAAGACCAATCTCTACAGACAAGCTTAAAATGTCCACCAGTTTTGACCGTATTAGCAATGATGTAAAGGTTAAGTGGGGTGAAGGTAATATCCCGGAATTTCTAAAAGGAGTATTGATTAGCCTGTTCGGGGAGTTTTATCTTAGGAACACCAATCTTGGTAAAACTTATTTAAAGCGTATGGTGGAATTATCTGATAATCTAAGCCTTGATGGCAGAATTAATACTGTAATTACAGGCAGCGCAGACCAAAGAAAAGAACTTTTCAAATACCTTGATAGTGTTGAAGCACAAGGCCTCATTAAATATGGTTTTCATATTAGTGAAGAAAGTATCATGTCCTGCTATGTTCGCAATATGAAGACAGACGAACATATTCACTTTATAGATGGTGGAAATGGCGGATATACAAAAGCGGCCAATGTGCTCAAAAAGAAATTGGCAAATTGACCGCTTTAGTAATGTTCTAATTAATTAGTCTTCTTCCAGACCTCCTCTACGAGTAGCATCGCGTGGCTCTGGCCAGGTCATCTGCTCTCCGGTTCTACGACTTTTTGGTAAGCTAATCTGTTCTCTGGATGTTTTTTCAGGATCTTCACTAGCCATATAAGCAAGTACCGCTGTAAGGATCACATTATTTCTAACATCATCAAAAACGATCTTATCATAGGTATCCCTGTTGGTATGCCAGGTGTAATTCCAGTAATCCCAGCTCAATGAACTCAGGTTGAATGCTGGTGCTCCAGCCGCAACAAAAGAAGCATAGTCAGATCCTCCTCTTCCTGGAGATCCAGGGAAATTGGTTTCAATATGTGTAGTTATATCTTCTGGAACTTCGTACAACCAGCGTCCTATATAATCATAGGCATGCAGGAATCCGTTTCCAGAAATATTCACTACCCTTCCAGTTCCGTTATCCTGGTTAAACAAAGCTTGCGTATTTTCAACGATTTCCGGATGATCTTTTACGAATGCTCTGGATCCATTCAATCCCTGCTCTTCACTACCCCAATGTCCTACCAGAATTGTTCTTTTTGGGTTAGGATACAACTTTTTAAGAATTCTCATCGCTTCCATCATTACGATGGTTCCTGTTCCATTATCAGTTGCACCAGTTGCACCATCCCAGCTATCAAAGTGTGCTGAAAGAATTACATATTCTTCAGGCTTTTCTGAACCTTTAATCTCTGCAATTGTATTGAAAGTTGGAACTTCTCCCAGCTCCTGAGATTCAGCTACTACTTTAAGTTCAGGTTTATCGCCATATTCTGCTAGTCTGTATAACATCCCGTAATCCTCCAGTGAAATATCAATGGTTGGAATTTCTTCGGTATATGAAGAGAATACTTTGTTTACTCCAAATCCACGTGACCAGTAAGATGAAATGATCCCAGCTGCTCCTGCTTTTTCCAGTGCCTGAGGTAATTCTCTTCTGGATAATCCGCTAGCTGAAGTACGTTCTCTCCAAACTTCACTTAAACTATCACGATCCTTTTTCATTTTTTCGAATGACTCTTCTGTAGCCCATTCTTCCCAGTTATCGTCTGGTCTTCCTGTTGGTTGTGGCATTGAGATCATCACGAATTTCCCTTTAACCGACTTCAATTTATTTACAAAGTCCATAGAGTCTTTTGCTGCCGGAAGGATAATTACTTCAGCCTGCACTCCTTTTTTGCCGGTAGATGGACTCCAGGCTAGCTGTCGTGCTTCAAGGCTCTGAATCCTTGGAGAGATAAGATCTACATGCGTGATTCCGCGTTCCCAGCCTTTCCACTTTCCCCATTCTTCATTTCTGGCGTCAATATCCCAGCTCTTATATTTATTTACCGCCCAGTCGTTAGCCTGTTTCATTTGAGGCGTTCCAACAAGTCTTGGACCTACAACGTCCAGTAATTCATGCGCAAGATTCTCAAGTTCTGAATTGCCTTCTGCTTCTTTTACGATCTTCTCCACCATTTCCTGGGTGCTTTGCGCAAATGCAGCCGAAAAGGAGATGAAAAATAAAAAGGCTAAGGATAATTTTTTTGTCATAATGTAAAGATTGGTTGATGTGTTTTACAATATCGTTCTTTTTAGAACAATTGCTCTGAAATTAGACCGCAGTGGTACGAAAACGTTTAATGCGGAGTTAAAATTTGGCTATATTGGCCTTCCAAAATCGTAAATTTTCACCAATGCTTCAAAGATTCGCGTTTCTCGCCATACTATGCCTATCATTTTTACAGCTAAATGCCCAGACTTCAGAACTTAGCGTCGAGAAGATCATGCAGGATCCGCAATGGATGGGTAATTTCCCTGATAGAGTTCGATGGGGAATTCATAGTGAAAATGTCTATTTTCAATACAATCCTGAAGGAAATGCTGTAGACAGTCTTTATAAAATTGAGATAGATAATCCTCAAAAAATCTTAAAGGTTTCTCCGGAAGAATCTAAAGCAATGATCCCAACTTACGGTGACTTCAGTAGTGACCGAAAGAAAATGCTGTATACAGATGATGGAAAACTTATTATCTATGATATGAATGATCGATCCAAAAAGGAATTGATCAGTTTGCCCTTCAGAATAAGTGATCCTGAATTTTCAGCTTCAGAAAATGAAATCCTATTCCAGGCTGAAGACAATGCATTCTTGTATCATCTCGAAAACGGAACGCTTCAGCAACTTACCAATATCAAATCTGGATCGAAAAAAGCTTCCGCAGATAAGAAATTAGACGAAAAGGATCAATGGCTTCAGGATGAAAATCTTGATCTTTTACAGGTTGTTAGAGAACGAAAAGAGAACAGGGAAGCATCGAAAAAGTACCGCGAATCTACCAGCGATCCTGAAGAATTTACTTTTTACCTGGACAATAAGAACATGAGCAATTTTGTGATCTCGCCAAATGCTAAATATGCTGCATTCAGCCTGATCGACCGGGAAAGCGGAAAGAACACGGGTGTTCCTAATTACGTAAATGAAAGTGGTTATACCGAAGATCTTTCTGCCAGAAGCAAGGTTGGAGATCTTAAATATTCCGCAGAACTGGCACTTTATCAAATTGAGAAGGATACCGTTCTAAAGTTTGATTTCAGCAGTTTACCAGGAATTTCAAAACTACCTGATTATACTGCAGACTATCCTGAAAAAGAATGGAAAAAAGAGCCGCGCCCGGTAATTCCATCTTCCATGAAATTTAGTCCTGAAGGAGACAAAGCTGTAGTAAACATACGTTCTACAGACAATAAGGACCGCTGGATCGTGGCAGTTGATCTTGAAACCGGAACATTTGAAACGCTCGACCATCAACGTGATGAAGCATGGCTCGCAGGACCGGGAATTGGTTATACTTATTACGGATATGAAACTATGGGATGGTTGCCAGAAAATAAGCATATTTATTTTCAAACTGAAGAATCAGGTTATTCTCATTTAGTGATCCTTAATACGAAAACAGGAAAAAAGAAAGATCTTACTCCCGGAAATTATGAAGTTTTTGATCCTATGATCTCGAATGATGGAAAGCACTGGTATTTCACTTCTTCGAAAGTTCATGCCGGGGAAAGACATTTTTATAAAATGCCTTTAATGGGCGGTGATATGGAGCAACTTACTTCCATGACCGGGAATAACGATGTACGATTATCTCCAGATGAATCGCAAATGGCGATCACTTATTCCTATATGAACAAACCGGAAGAACTATTTCTAAAAGAAACCTCAACAACTGCTGAAACGATCCAGATAACCGATGGCAGATCTGAAGCCTTTAAAGCCTATGACTGGCGTGAACCTCAACTTATTAAATTTACGGCGCAGGATGGAGCGAAAGTTCCAGCCAGACTATATCTTCCTGAAGAGGATGTGAAAAATGATGCCGCAATTGTATTTGTACATGGTGCTGGTTATTTGCAAAATGCTCACAAATGGTGGTCCAGTTATTTTCGCGAATATATGTTCCATAACCTTTTAACTGATCTTGGTTACACCGTTATCGATATCGACTATCGTGGGAGCGCCGGTTATGGAAGGGATTGGAGAACTGGAATTTACAGGCATATGGGCGGGAAAGACCTAAGTGACCAGGTAGATGGTGCAAATTATCTTATAGAAGAATATGATATCAATCCTGAAAAAGTGGGTATTTATGGTGGTAGTTATGGCGGATTTATCACCTTGATGGCTTTATTTACTGAAGCTGAAACTTTCCAGGCAGGTGCTGCTTTAAGGTCTGTAACAGACTGGGCACACTACAATCATGGTTATACCAGCAATATTCTTAACGAACCTTCCCAGGATCCAATTGCCTACAAACGCTCTTCACCTATTTATTTTGCTGAAGGACTTGAAGGTGATTTATTGATCGCTCATGGAATGGTAGATGTAAATGTGCATTTTCAGGATGTGGTGAGATTAAGTCAGCGTTTGATCGAATTAGGTAAAGAGAACTGGGAGCTTGCCGTTTATCCAGTGGAGGACCACGGATTCGTGGAGCCTAGTAGCTGGACTGATGAATACAGAAGAATACTGGAATTATTTAATGAAAACCTATTGGAAGAATGATAGATATTAAATTTGTAAGAGAACAATTTCCTGCTCTTGAACGGGATTTCGTTTTTATGGATAATGCTGGAGGATCACAGGTTTTAAAGCAGGTCACTGACAAGATCACAGATTACCTGCTTCACTCCAATGTACAACTTGGTGCTTCTTACGCTGTTTCCCAGGAAGCCGGAGACAGACTAAAAGCTTCTACGAAAGTTGTTTCAGAGCTTATCAATGCTTCCAGACCTGAGGAGATCGTGATTGGTTCCAGTACGACCATGCTAATGCGAATTCTCAGCCTGAGCATTAGTAAGAACTGGCAAAAGGGAGATGAGGTCATTGTGAGTAATACAGACCATGAGGCTAATGTTTCTCCATGGACAGATCTTGAAAAGTCTGGCTTCAAGTTTAAAATATGGCAGGTAAATCCAGAATCTCTGGAACTTGATACTAAAGATCTTGAAAATTTATTGACAGAAAAGACGAGACTCGTTGCGGTTACTCACGCCTCCAATGTGCTGGGAACGATCAATCCTGTTAAGCAATACGCTGAAATTGTCCACAAAGCCGGTGCTTTGATCTGTGTAGACGGTGTCGCCTATGCACCGCATAGAAAAGTTGACGTTCAGGAGCTGGATGCCGACTTCTATACGTTTAGCTGGTACAAGACTTACGGACCACACCTGGCCATGATGTATGGTAAATATGATCTACTGAAAGAGCTGGAAAGTATCAACCATTATTTTATAGATAAAGATGCTGTTCCATATAAACTGCAACCCGGAAATTTTAATTTCGAACTTACTTATGCGGTTTCCGGAATTACCGATTACTATGCTGAATTGCACGATCATCATTTCGACGGAAAAGATCTTCAGTTTAAGGAAAAATTGAATAAAACCTACGAGCTTATTTCTGCCCATGAAGAGAAGTTGGCCACAAGACTTCTGGATTATTTGAATTCAGTTTCAGAAATAAAGATCATTGGACTACCCAGTGCTGCTGCTGAAAAAAGAGTGCCTACTATTTCATTTGTGCACAACAACTTCCGAAGTAATGAAATTGTAGAGGCAGTAAATCCTCATAATATTGGGATCAGGTTTGGTGATTTCTATGCTAAAAAATTAATTCAGGACCTTCAGCTGGAAGATAAGAACGGCGTGGTAAGAGTGAGCCTGGTTCATTACAATACGCTGGAAGAAGTTGATAAACTAATAGAAGTTTTTAAGACGATCTTTAAGTCTTAACGGTAATTTCCGAAGACACGATTAAAAGGTACTTTGAATCCCAGTAAAATGGAATTTCTTCGTACCTGATCCCGTACTACTTCCAGTACCTCTGCCTGTGCGGAGATTTCAAATGTAAATTGGTTACGAACCCGGTATGATACAGATAATTTCGCCGGGATCGTGATCACCCGAATGTCTCTCTCCAGCACATTACCGTAATCTGGAGCATTTTGAATAAAAGAAGCTCCAATTCCCGCCCCAAAAAGTACATTTTCGATCTGGTTGAAGGGATCGAAATTAACATAGGGCATGAAAGTCAACGAGTTGTAATGCTCATTATCACTAAGATCTGAAGCTGAAGTTCGTTGCCAGTATAACTCGGCTCCAAAACCTGCTTTAGGCAAAAGATAATAGATCGCGTAGATTCCCACCGCGTAGTTAGGCTCAAAACCTGAATTGGTAAAGCTGTCGCTCTCCCCGCTGTCAAAAACATTTTGAGAAAGATATAAGGAGGTATGGGCATAGCTAATGCTTGGACCCACCTCAAAATCCCGGTATCTCTGGCTGAAGCAATTTAAACCAATTATAAGGAATAGAATTACGAAGCTATTTTTGTTCATTATAATTCAATGTTGCCCTGAAAGATAGGAGCAAGAATTTAGATGATTGTAAGATAGAGAACAAATTAAAGATATCTGGCATCAGTGAGAATTCGATTTATCGGAATTTTCACTCCTACGAAGAATGAATTTCTTCTTGCGAGATCTTTCACTACTCCCAATATTTCTCCATGGACTCCGGTTTCAAAGGTGATTCTATTCTTAAATCTATAACTTGCTGAAAGTTTTAGCGGTATTGTTATTTCCCTAATATCTTCAGGATCTACCTCAGGCCCATATTCTGGGATTTCTTGTATAAATGAAACTCCGCCACCAGCTCCAAAATATAGATTTTCAACACTTTCGATAAAATTTAAATTTATAAAAGGGAGAAATGTAATAGAAGTGTAATAATTCTCACTTTCAAAGTCAGTCGACATTATTTTATCGTAATACAATTCTGCTCCCAAAGCGATTCTAGATTCGAAATAATACATTCCATATACTCCTCCAGAAAAATTAGTATCATATCCTGAATCTTTCCATTCCTCTTTCACTTCGCCGGTATTGGTTATGACAAGTTCACCGGTATTTACATAAATAGTTGAATATTCAAGATTAAACATTGGTCCTATCTCAAAATGTCCGCCGCGTCTTTGAGCAAAAGTTTGAGTAGATAAAAATAAAAAGAGAAGTACGATTAGAGTTCGTAGCATTGTGTTCGGTTGAATTGAAATTTTCATTCTGGTAATGTGCTGAGAAAGATATTATAGCTTTTTAAGATCTTTTACTTCAGATTTTTCGGCTTCCATAATGCTTATCGCAAAACCACCACCCGGAGCAGATTGCTGCGACAAGCTGGATTTGCTATTCACTCTATACTTTTTGGTCTCATAGGCCTGAGGATTCGTCTTGTAATGAGCATCTGCAGCATCAGCATAGATCGTTGCGATGTACGTTTTATCTTTATCCAGGAAGTCAAATTCAATTTTTGAAGTCCGCATTTCCTCTCCATTCACGTTTCCAACGAACCAGTTACTTGTTCCCTTTGCTTTTCTGGCAACAGTGATATATTTACCAGGTTCCGCTTCCAGGTATTCACTCTCATCCCAATCGAGCGCTACATCTTTAATGAACTGAAAAGCATCCGGGAATCTCATATAATTTTCCGGAAGATCAGCAGCCATTTGCAATGGGCTGTACATCGTTACATACATTGCAAGTTGATTGGCCAGCGTACTATTTACATGGGAATTGTTATCTGGATTCAGCTTAGAAATATCCATTTCAAAGATTCCGGGAGTATAATCCATAGGTCCGCCAATGAGTCTTGTAAATGGTAATACGGTCACATGATTTGGTTTAGAACCTCCAAAGGCCTGGAATTCTGTCCCACGAGCAGATTCATTACCAATAAGGTTTGGATAGGTTCTTCTCAATCCCGTTGGTCTTACCGCTTCGTGAGCATTCACCATGATCTTATAATCTGCAGCTTTGGTTACTGCATATAAAAAATGGTTGATCGCCCACTGCCCGTAGTGATGTTCACCACGCGGAATGATATCTCCAACATAACCGCTTTTTACAGCAGGGTAATCATACTTATTCATGAACTGGTAGGCAGTATCCATATGACGTTCATAGTTCCTGATCGCTCCGGAAGTCTCATGGTGCATCATCATTTTCACACCTTTACTTTGTGCGTACTCATGAATTGCCTCCACATCAAAATCTGGATACGGAGTCACAAAATCAAATACATAATCTTTCGATTTCCCGAACCAATCTTCCCAACCTTCGTTCCAGCCTTCCACAAGAACGGCATCAAAACCATGCTCTGCGGCGAAATCTATATATTCCTTCACATGCTCTGTATTGGCAGCATGTTTACCATTTGGGGTTGTTTTGGAATAGTCGGTTTTCCCGAGTTGTACTGAAGGTAATTCATCTGTATACGCCCAGGAGCTTTTACCTGTGATCATCTCCCACCATACCCCAATATATTTTACTGGCTTGATCCAGCTGGTATCTTTCAGTTTATTTGGTTCATTAAGGTTCAGGTTCATATTGGATGCCAGGATCTCTGTTGCCTCGTCACTTACCATGATGGTTCTCCATGGAGAAACTGCCGGAGTCTGTATATATCCTTTATTTCCAACTGCATCTGGAGTTAACCAGGATTCAAAAACTAGATTTTCTTCATCAAGATTCAGGTTCATTAGCGAATAATCTACCAGCGCAGCTTCGTGCAAATTAATATATAAACCGTCCTTAGATTTCATCATAAGTGACGTCTGCACTCCTGTGTTAGAAAACTGCTCCTGAGAAGCGTTCCCGGTAACCGCCGTATCAAATTTTGAACTAATCTCTGAAAGTTTTGATGTGGTATAATCATACTCCTGAGAATCATAATCGCCAGGCAGCCAGAATGCGGTATGATCTCCGGCCATTGCGAATTGAGAATGCTCCTCTTCAATCACAAAATAGGTTAGATTCTTTTGCTCCGGAAATTCATATCGAAACCCAAGACCATCATTGAACATTCTGAAGTTCAGGATCAATTTACGATCTGTGTCTTTCTGAATTAGTTCAACCTGAAGCTGATTATAGTTGTTTCTTATTTCCTTAGTTTCTCCCCAAACTGGCTTCCAGGTATTATCGAAGCTGGTCTCACTGCTATTCTCTACTTCAAAATTCTCAAGCAGATCTTCTGAATCTTTCAAGGCAAGACCAAGCTTGCTTGGTTTGATTACAGACTTACCTTTATACGTTAATTCGTAGGTTGGCTCACCTGCATCGGTTAGGCTAAAGTTCATCTTAAGTTCAGCATTTGGAGAACTTAGGTTCTGGGCAATAGTTAAACCCGATACCAGAAGGAATAATAGAGAGAAAATTGAAGTTTTAATCATCATTGTATATATAAAGTGACCCGTTATAAGGGTTTCAGAAATTAAAATTAATATTATTTATCCAATAGCCTGTCGAAGATCTTCGATTAAGTCTTCTTCATCTTCGATTCCCACGCTAAGTCTAATCAAGGAATCCACCACACCGGTTTTTTCTCTTTCTTCCTTCGGAATTGAGGCATGGGTCATACTGGCGGGATGTCCTGCAAGTGATTCTACACCACCCAGAGATTCGGCAAGTGTGAAAACTTTCAATTTTTCGACGATTTTACGGGCGCTTTCCAGCGTGTTTTCTTTTGTATTAAAGGAGATCATTCCTCCAAAATCTGACATTTGCTTTTTCGCGATCTCGTGATTGGGATGGTCTTCAAAACCCGGCCAGTAAACGTCTTTTACTTTATCATTGGACTTCAGAAAACCTGCAATGGCTCGACCATTCTCGCAGTGTCTTTGCATCCGGATATGCAGGGTTTTGATTCCTCGCAAAACAAGGAAACTATCCTGGGGACCGCAAATCGCACCACTTGCATTCTGGATAAAATAAAGTTCATCGGCAAGTTTCTTGTCCTTCACGACCAGTCCGCCCATCACCACATCACTGTGGCCTCCCAGATATTTGGTAGCACTGTGCATTACGATATCGGCTCCAAGTTCCAATGGTCTTTGCAGGTATGGTGTGGCAAACGTATTATCAACCGCCAAAAGCAGTTCGTGCTGCTTCGCAACCTTTGAAACTGCCTCGATATCGATAATGTTCATCATTGGATTGGTAGGAGTTTCTACCCAGATGAGCTTTGTTTTTTCATTGATATGCTGCTCAATATCTCCTGCAGCTTGCATTCCCACGAATTTGAATTTTATTCCAAGACCTTCAAAAATCTTCGTAAACAATCGGTAGGAACCCCCGTAAAGATCATTTGTGGAGATGATCTCATCACTTGGTTTAAACAATTTAAGCACTGCATCTATCGCTGCCAGTCCGGAACCAAATGCCAAACCATATTCACCATTTTCAAGACTGGCGAGTGATTTCTCCAATGCCGTCCTGGTCGGGTTTCCACTTCGGGAGTATTCATAACCCTTGTGTTCACCGGGTGAACTTTGAGAATAGGTCGTGGTTTGGTAGATAGGTGGCATCACAGATCCATAAGCTGGATCCACATTGTCCTGTCCTCCATGTATAGTCTTGGTATTGAACTTCAAATTGCAGTATTTTTAATTATGAATAGTGCTCGAATTCGCTCTCGAACATTAGCCTTCCAATGCATGAAAATCGTAGTAAACAAATGTAATCAGCTCGTTGAGCATTCACAAAATTCAATTTACCTTTATACTCTAATTTAACACCCAATAGCCTTGAAAAAAGCAATTCTTTCAGCTTTAATGATCCTGATTCTATTCTCCTGTGCAGATGAGGATAAAAAAGAAGAAATAGAAATCCTGGAATTTAAGCAGGAAACCGTTGAGAACAGTTATAAGGATTGTGATCCTGAGAATGGCGATTGCACTTTTATAAGTCTCAGCTACCCGGTCGCAAATAATGATGGAAAGACTTCAAAAAAGATCAATTTAGAGGTAGAAAGCTTCCTCCAGAACACTGTGGATTTCACGGAGGCTGATAGCATACAATCTCCCCGGAAACTGGTAGATCAATTTTTGCAAAATTATGAAAGAACCGCGACCGACTTTCCCGATTACGAGATTCCATGGGAAGCTACGATCCTCGGAAAAGTAATTCAGCAGAACGAAGAGCTGGTTTCCATGGAATTTACTACAGATATGTTTACCGGTGGAGCACATGGCTACAATAGTGTGAGTTACCTCAATTTTGATGCTGAAACGGGCAAGTTATTAGTCGTAGAAGACCTATTTTCTTCGGAATTTACCAAAAAAGCAGAGCAGGATTTTCGTGTGAAACAGAACATTCCTGAAGGTGCGAGCATTAATAACACGGGGTTCTTTTTTGAAAATGAAAAGTTTCACCTTCCGGCTAATATTGGGATCTATCCAGGAAAGATCGTATTGCATTACAACGCTTATGAGATCGCTCCGTATTCCGCAGGAAGCTTCAGAATGACTTATTCCAGAGCAGAAATTTCAGAATATCTAAAGACTGAAGAAACTTTAGAGGAATAAAATACCTGTCACCTGAATTCGCTTCAATTTAAATTACTCGCTACTCGCATTTTCAAAATTAGCGGACTTCCATAAATAATAGGAAACCACTGCAGGCCAGATCACCAGTAGGCTACAAATAAATCGCTCGTAAGCTCCGTTGATATCATCGGGCATTAATGGCAAAAGTGGCGCCAGAAGGAGCCATAATACTCCAACCCATATCGTGAACTTTCTCAGAAAAGGTTTTAAGGATTTTATATAGGGATAAACCAGAATATGAAGGATCAAAAATAGTCCGGCAAGGATATAGACCAATTTTCGATGGATCTTTTCTCCTGGACGTCCCGCATATTGATTATGTTCTGCGATCATCATCAGATCTGCGCCAATAAGAACCAGGACCACCAGACCGATCAACCACCTTACATTATTCTTTTTCCAGGTGAAAAGTCCGATTGCCAGTGCAACATAGCCCATCGCAAGAAAGTCCAGACCCAGATCCTGTATCCAGCCATATTTACCAATGGCCAGCATACTTATGGTGTTTTTAAAGGATTGTGCTCTTCATGAAGAATGATGCCAATAATATCTGCTGCTATGACCGCGAAGCAACCAAAAAGGCATAGTACTGCCGAGAGTTTATAGATCGTAGATGTCTTCAAACTTTATGAATTTTGACTCTATTAAATGATAGTTAGGAATTCAAATTAAGATTTTTTGACGTTTTTTAAGCGTAAATCTTCGGAATCTAATTAATATTTCTGTTTTTTCTGAAGATTAAGGATGGCGTAGAATATATGTTTTCCCGACAAAATATTCGTTCTTTGCATTTTGCGAAAACTCTCAGTTATGAAAAAAGTCTACCATCTTTCCACCTGTGATACCTGTAAACGAATCTTGAAGGAGCTGGACCTTCCAGATGATTTTGAACTTCAGGACATCAAGACCGAAGCTATTTCTAAGGAACAATTGGAACAAATGCATGTATTGGCCGGATCTTATGAGAGTCTTTTCAGTAAAAGGGCGAGGTTGTATAAAGAGCGTGATCTAAAAAATAAGTCTTTAGAGGAACCTGATTATAAGGAACTTATTCTGGAGCATTATACATTCCTGAAGCGACCGGTGATCATTAACGAAGACAAGATTTTTATTGGGAATTCTAAAAAGACCGTGGAAGCTGCAAAAAGTTCAGTACATGGATAACACCAGATTATTAGCCATTCTGGCCGCTATTGGAGCGAGCACCATTTACGGGATCAATCATACCCTTGCCAAAGGTTTAATGCCTTTGTATATCGAGCCTTTCGGTTTTATATTACTTCGAGTGACCGGTGCAGCGATCCTTTTCTGGTCTATAAGTATTTTTGCTCCAAAGGAAAAGATCGCCACTTCCGACTGGCCACGTATTATTGGCTGTGCTATTTTTGGGATGGTTATCAATATGCTGTTCTTTTTTAAAGGACTCAGCCTTTCAACACCTATTAATAGTTCGGTTATCATCACTTTATCGCCAGTAATGGTTTTGATTCTTGCGTCTATCCTGATAAAAGAGCGCATCACTTTATTAAAAACTATTGGGATCATTATAGGAATGGCCGGTGCGCTAGTGTTGGTGCTTTTTAGCTCAGACCAGAACCAGAATGCTCCGAACATCCCGCTTGGAAATGTACTCTTTATCGTCAATGCCTTTTCCTATGGTCTATATCTCATTCTCGTAAAACCGCTTACTAAGAAATATCATGCGATTACTTTGATGAAGTGGCTATTCTTAATCGCTGTATTTATCAATCTTCCCATCACTTATACTGAATTTGTTGCTGTAGATTGGAGTAATTTACCATTTGACGCAATCTGGAAAATGGGCTACGTGGTTCTTGGAACAACTTTTATGACCTATTTACTGAACATTTATGCGCTGAAGCAGCTTTCAGCATCTACCATAAGTGCATTTATATACCTGCAACCACTTATCGCGATCACTTTTGCGATCATGGTTGGTGCAGATTCCCTGAACTGGACTAAAGGTATTGCGGCTACACTGGTATTCGTTGGTGTGTATATGGTAAGTATGAAAAAGACAAAAGTAAAGGCCTGATATTATAGAGTAATTCTACAATACAGACCTTTCTATAAAACTTGATTCTGCTTATAGTTTAGCCAGCTCCTCGCTGCTTAAATTATCTGGTCGTTTCCCGTATTTACGGGTATCTTCCTTGGTGAGAGTTCTAAATTCTTTAGTTTTTGGTGTACTGTCCAACTGCTTGAAAAGCTCTTCCGGCAGGGTGGTAAGTTTGCGTTCTTCCAGGTCTATCCACGATCCCATCATCTCACAAGTTGCACAATTCCTACCCTTGTGATCATAGATCTTATGAATAAATTCAAAGTACATCCCATCTTCAGAAAGTCCGTTTAACTCAAGACTCACTGTTACCGGTTCACCTGCAAATATCTCTTTGAAATAATATATATGCTCATAAAATACGATAGGTCCCAGATTGTAATGAGCGAGTTGCTTTTGACCAAAACCATTTTCCATCAAAAAGCCCATTCTTGTATGGCTCATAAAATTTATATATGCAGAATTGGCAAGGTGCCTGTTCGCATCAAGGTCGCTCCATCGTATCTCGAATTTCTTAGTATACATGATCTTACTTTTATTCAAAACTACCAATAAATAGTATGCATGCATAACAAATTTTACCTAAGTTTATATTAAATTAGATACATGCCGCTTCTCTCAAGCAACTATCATCCTACTGGAATTTTCAAAAATGCAGACGCTTCAACCATTTACGCTGGGAAACTCAGGAAGGTAGATCTAAGCTATACCAGGGAACGTATCACTATTAGTGACGGAGATTTTATAGATCTGGACTGGAGCAAAAGCAAAGAAGATTCAGAAATGCTGGTGATCCTGCTTCATGGTTTAGCAGGTAGTGCAGATAGACCCTATATGCAGGGAATGGCGCTTGCCTTCAATAACCTGCAATGGGATTCCGTAGCCATGAACTTTAGGGGATGTAGTGAAGAAATGAACAGGTTTTTTCAAAGTTATCATGCCGGTGCAAGCGATGATCTGGCGGAAGTGATAACCCATGTATTATCTCTGAAAAAATATAAGAAAATCGCTCTGGTAGGATTTAGCCTTGGAGGAAATTTACTCATGAAATACCTGGGTGAACAGCGCAGCAGACCTAAGGAAATCATTGGCGCTGCGGGAGTTTCTGTTCCATGTGACCTTGCAGGATCACTGGGAGCGATCAATAGAATGCGAAATTTTATTTATAGTAAGAGATTCGAGATCAATTTAAAGCAGCACCTGAACAAACGTGCAGAACTGTTTCCGGATCATCTCGATAAAAGTAAGGTAGCTTCCTGTAATTCTCTTCGGGATATTGATGAACTCTATACTTCCAGAGCTCATGGCTACAAAAATGCCGATGACTACTATGCTCAGGCGAGTGCCCAAAATTTTCTGGAGGATATAGAAGTCCCCACTTTATTGATAAGTGCTAAGAATGATAGTTTTCTATCTCCAGGTTGTTATCCTGAAGAAGTTGCAGAAAATTCAGAAAATATACATCTCGAGATGCCTGCTTTTGGTGGCCATGTAGGCTTTGTAACCAGAACCAATGTTTATTATCATGAAAAAAGGGTCACGGAGTTTATTAGTTCTCTTTTAGATTAGACTGCATCTACCGGGCATACAATTGTACATGCTATAGAATTGATTATCTTTGCGCAAGCTTTTAAAATTCAGGCATGATCCAATCGATGACAGGCTTTGGGAAGAGCGTTACACAAATTCCCGCCAAGAAAATCACTGTTGAACTCAAATCTCTCAACAGTAAGAATTTTGACCTGAATGCCCGCATTCCGTCGCAATACCGTGAAAAGGAACTCGAACTTCGAAATATTATCTCCGATTCTCTTGGTCGCGGTAAAGTAGATCTTTCCATTTATGTGGAATCCACCGCAGAGCAAACCTCTACAAATGTAAATACTGAAGCAGTTAAGATCTATATGGATCAACTTCGGAAGATTGTCGATACCAGTGAAATTGAGCTATTGAAGATGGCGGTAAAAATGCCCGATGCTCTTAAAACTGAACGTGAGGAGATCGATGAAGAGGAATTCATTGTGATCGAAACTGCAGTAAAAGATGCTTTAAAAGAGATCAATAAATTTAGAACAGATGAAGGTGAAGCGCTCGAAAAGGATCTTCAACTTCGTATTAATAATATAAAATCTTTGCTGGACGATGTGATTAGGATCGATCCAGACCGTGTAGAAGCTGTTAGAGAAAGACTTCGGAAGGGTATAGAAGAGATAAAGGAGCAAGCCGATGAAAATCGTTTTGAGCAGGAGATCGTATACTATATCGAAAAATTTGATATTACTGAAGAAAAGGTAAGACTGGATAACCATCTGGATTATTTTCAGAAAACACTGGATTCTTCAGATTCAAATGGACGTAAACTTGCTTTCATCTCCCAGGAAATAGGAAGAGAGATCAATACCATAGGTAGCAAATCAAATTATGCACCAATGCAACAAATGGTGGTGCAAATGAAGGACGAACTTGAAAAGATTAAGGAACAGATCTTAAACGTATTGTAATGGACGATGGTAAATTGATCGTATTTTCAGCTCCTTCAGGATCCGGTAAAACTACTATAGTTAGACATCTACTGAAACATGAGGAATTGAAACTTGATTTTTCAATTTCAGCAACCTCGAGAGAAGCCAGAGGTGAAGAACAACATGGGCAGGACTATTATTTTCTGTCTCTTTCAGATTTTAAACAAAAGATCAAAAACGACGAATTCCTGGAATGGGAAGAAGTCTATCGCGATAATTTCTACGGAACTTTAAAAAGCGAAGTGGAACGAATCTGGGCCAAAGGAAAGCACGTTATTTTTGACATTGACGTGGTTGGCGGCTTGGATATCAAACATATTTATCCAGACAGAACACTCGCAGTATTCGTGAAACCACCAAGTATCGAAGAATTAAAGATCAGGTTAAAAAAGCGCAAGACTGAAAGTGACGATAAGATAAATATGCGCGTAGCGAAAGCTTCTATTGAACTTGCAACCGCACCTCAATTTGATTTTATTATCGAGAACAATCACCTGGGAACTGCTTTGAAAGAAGCTTATAACCTGGTTTCCAATTATGTGGGCGCAGATAATATTAAGGAATGAACAGAAAAGTAGGTTTATTCTTTGGGTCCTTTAATCCTATCCATATTGGTCATTTGATCATCGCCAATCATATGGTAGAACATTCAGACCTTGATGAAGTCTGGCTGGTTGTGACTCCGCATAATCCGCACAAAAAGAAAAGCACCTTACTTGATAATCATCACAGACTCGAAATGGTTTACAGAGCTTGTGAGCATTTCGAAAACCTGAAACCCAGCAATATTGAATATGGTCTTGAACAACCAAATTATACCGTGAATACACTGGCCCACTTACAGGAAAAGTTTCCTACTAATGAGTTCTGTCTGATTATGGGTGAGGATAATTTGAAGAGCTTCCATCGCTGGAAGAATTATGAGGTTATTCTGGAGAATCATCAGTTGTATGTTTATCCCAGAATAGCTGAAGGCATGGTAGTCGAGAGATTTCGAGATCATGCAAAAATAACCAGAGTTGACGCTCCAATTATTGAAATTTCAGCAACCTTTATAAGAAGATCTATTTCCGAAGAAAAAAATGTAACACCTCTGTTACCTGATGATGTCTGGAAATATATTGATGAAATGAATTTCTATAAATAAGTAAAGACTGTTTAAAAATCCATTTTTTGAATATCCTAGTTTGCTGATTGAACCTACTTTTTTCATTGTGGAACTACAAGCATAAGAACGTCGACTGCTCTCAATTTAATATTCTCAGGACTTTTAAACAGTCTTTGAAATCTATCTTTTACTATCCATTGGTGGTATTCTTAGAACCTGACCAGGATAGATCTTATCTGGATCATCCAGCATAGGCTTATTTGCTTCGAAGATCAATGGATACTGGTTTGGATCTCCGTAATGCTTCTTTGAGATCTTACTTAAAGTATCACCTCTTTCTACTGTATGGAAAACAGCTTCAGGCTCTTTATTTTCAACATCCATTCTATCGTCTACCTGTGCAATACCTTCAGAATTACCTACAACCAGTACGATCTTTTCACGGGTTGCCTGATCTAAAGCGGTTCCAGTGATCGTAGCCATATCATCTTCAATATTGATATGAAGATTATCAGCTTTTAGGTTCAGGTCGCGAATAGTCTCTTCCAGATTCCTGGAAACTCTTTCATTTTCCTTCTTCTCTTTTAACTTATTATCTGTTGTACTTACTTCATTGTCCTTCGGCTTATCTGCACCAAAGATCTTTTTTCCTGCATTCTTAATGAACGAAAATAATCCCATTATTTTGATTTATAGTTAGTTATTTAAATGTACAAAAGCCTTGCAGATTCGCTCCTCTTCTGCATCCTAAAGTTTTCTCAAAATTGAAGACATAAAAAAAACCGCTCCTTGCGAAACGGTTTTTTTCAACTAAATAACCAACCAAAAAACTAAGAATGTAAACTTTACAAAACTATATGTAAAGCACAATATTAGAACGACAACACATTTATCAAATTGTACAGCTCCTGAACTTTAATTGTTAATCTTTTGCGCAGTAGGATTACAGCATTCTCAATATTTATGCTGAAATGCCGAACAATTCTTTCAATACCTCTAAAATTGACTATTTTTGGAGAAGAGAATGTAATTATATGGATAAAGCTCCGAGTTTTGGTGTCATTGGTGGAGGTAGCTGGGCAACAGCTATCGTGAAAATGTTATGTGAGAATCTGGATAACGTAAACTGGTATATGCGCAGTGTATATGCTGTGGAACACATTAAGAAGCAGGATCATAATCCCAATTATTTAAGTTCAGTAGAATTTAATAATGATCAGCTTACCCTAAGCAATGATATTAATGAAGTTGTAGAAGCTTCAGAATTCATCATTTTTGCGATCCCTTCCGCTTTTCTGAAAAGAGAACTGGATGCACTAACGATTCCGCTACATGACAAAGTTGTTTTCTCAGCAATTAAAGGCATTGTTCCGGAAACTAGTCTTATCGTTGGGGAACATTTCAATCAGTACTTCGATGTTCCTATGGAATGCATTGGAGTCTTAACCGGACCATGTCATGCTGAAGAAGTAGCCTTGGAGAGACTTTCTTATCTAACAGTTGCCTGCCAGGATGAACAAAAAGCTCAGCTGGTTGCTGGCTATCTTGGAAGTGATTATATCACATGCAAGACTACAGATGATGTTATTGGTACTGAATACGCAGCTGTTTTAAAGAACATTTATGCGATCGCCGCAGGAATTGCTCACGGTCTGGGTTATGGTGATAATTTCCAGAGTGTACTTATGAGTAATGCCATTAGGGAAATGAAGAAGTTTATCAAGAAAGTCCATAAAATGAAGCGTAATATCAACGATAGCGCCTATCTGGGGGACCTTTTGGTGACTGGTTATTCTGTATTTAGTCGTAACCGGATGTTCGGGAATATGATAGGTAAAGGATATACCGTTAAAAGCGCTCAAATGGAGATGAGCATGGTTGCTGAAGGTTATTACGCTACTGAAAGTGCTTATAAGATCAACCAGGAAAAGGGAGCTAAAACACCGATTATCAATGCGGTATATGCCATACTTTACGAGGGTAAGAATCCTAAAAAGGTTTTTAATAAGCTAGTAGACAAATTAGATTAAAATATCAGTATTTTCTTACTTTTGATCTTATAAATCGCTGTTATACAAACTTTTCAGCGATTTATTTGCACTGTTATCATCTTATACAGTACTTTTACCCTACCAAATCATTTTAAACCAAAAATTATCATGAACAAAAAATTACTTTTTCTCGGCTTAGGACTTGGCCTATTCCTAACCGGGTGTGAGACTGATTCTGTTTCGGAAGATATCACGACAGAAACTTCATCAGCAGTAAAAGAATCAAAAACTTCTACAACAAAAATCCATGAGCCTGTTTTTCTACAGGGAATCCACGAACCGGTATTCTTAAAGAACGGGTTCGAAGATTGCGATATTTTTCCTGTCTATGATGGTCCTAAGGATCTGCATGTAGGTAAAGGTGAAGCTATGGACTTTAGTGAACATACACATTTAGAAAACTTGCGTGTAGCTGGTGAACTGAATATTTGTGGTGAGATTGAGACAGAAAAAAATACGGTTATTAGACGTAACGGTGAGATGACAACAGTTGGTCTTGCTATCATAGGATCTGAAGAAGAGCCTAAAGATCTTATCATCAATTATGGTGGTCACTTCAATATCAACGGAGTCCTGATCGTAACTGGAGATTTAATTCTGAACTCTGGAGCTACCTTACAATTCCTGAATGATGACCTTGAAAATAACTGGTTATGGGTAATGGGAGATATTAGAACTGCCGATTATTCCTTTGTTTACGGTATGTACAATACCTATGATGGTGAGGAAGATCATGATCACGACGGTCACGAACACTAGAAAATTCATTATTTCGTTATACTTAAAAAGCCGGCAAATTGCTGGCTTTTTTTATTTTCAGTATTTTCTTATCGGTAGTTTCTTACACTTTATCGAAAAAGCCTGTCGTTCAACCAGTTTCATTTTGAACATAGAGATTAATTGCTATTTTTACCTGCCCAAATACTTTAACTAACCTATTTACCATGAATAAAAGATTATTCGGATTAAGCCTAAGTGCTATCCTATTATTTGCATCCTGCGAAAAGAACAGTATTTCAGACGAACCTTCTCAGGAATCTGATTTCAGTATTGCAGATGCTTCAGAACTTTCCTCTGCGATCAATTTTAACGAAACTGGAGTTATTGGTTTTGCCTCGATTAGCAACAATAGAAATTCCGATGCTTCTACCGTTTTTGGTATCGAGCAGATCGCTTCGCTTGAAGCTCCTGAAGTTGATGGAGTAAAACTAAGAGCTACACACGTAGATGTAAAAGGTGATTTCGCTTATGTTTCTTACAACAAAGAAGGCGCCACATATCTTGGCGCTATTGATGTTGTTGACATCAGCGATAAATATGAGCCTATCCTAATTAGTAGAATAAAAACTGATGTCGCAGACATTAACTCTTTATTTGCAGACGATAACGGCTACCTGGTTTTCACAGGTGCTTCAGCAAAAAATAACCGAGGTGCAGGGATGCGCTCGCTAATGGGATATTTTAATCTTGAAAGAGGAAATCTTCCATCTACTATAGTTAGAGATGCGACTGAATCACGTATTGATTCAAATTACTATCTCGACTTTGGTAATACGGGAAATGCTGGCGTACATATCTTACCATTCGATGAACATGCAATTTCTGTAACCGGAGATGCTGGATCCATCACTCAATTCATGTATCCTGGTGATCTTACTGCATTTGATGGAATTACCACTGAAGAAATTGGAGACCTTAGATATGCTGCAATTCATAATAATACCCTCGCCGTTTTAAGTGGTGTTGACGGACTTATGAATTTTGATTTGACCGATGGTTTTAATCTTACATCTCAAATTAGCACTGCTGCACTAACTGCTGAATCAAAAAGAACGATTGCCTGGTATGGTGATAACATCCTTATTTCTGAAGGTACAGAAGGTGCCGGGATCTATAGTTTTGAAAGTAATTCTAAAGTAAGCAGTCTGCCACTTAAAATGCATCCAGACGCTGCTAGTATCTCTACTGAAGATGCTGTGACTAACGCAGTTTCTACTGATGGGAATTATATATATATGGCTAATGGAGGTGCAGGACTTGATATCTTAAAGCTTGGTGAAGATCTTACTCCACTTGCTGAAGGTATTGCAGAAATTGAAGGTAGTGCAAACTTCGTACAGGCTAAAGGTGAATATATCTACGTTGCTTCTGGAAAAGGTTTGAAAATTCTTCGAATCATTTCTGCGGAAGACGCACCAAATAATAGTCCGGAAGAATTTCTAAGTTGCTCAGATTACGAGGCATTCGATGGGAATAAAAACCTAACCATTACACCTTCTTCTACTGAGTCTTACTCTGGTATTATGAACGTGAAGAATCTTAATGTAAATGGAACGCTTAATTTCTGCGGAACCCTAATGATCGAGAAAAGTGCAAATCTTTCCAGCGGAGGAGAAATGAATGTTTCAGGAGCTATGTATCTTGGTAATAACAGATCTGCTGAAAATCTTACGATCACTTCTGGAAGTACACTTAGAGTAAACGGATTGGTTGAAATTCACGGAGACCTGAATATTCAGAGTAACGGGAAACTGGAATTCGTTGGAGAAGGTTCAAAAATTTATGTTGGAGGAACTGTGAAAGTTCATGATGGTGGTGCTCTTGAAGGGGAATTTGAAGATCTTAATGACAGATTTTAATAAGAATCATATTAATATACAGAACTAAAAAAGCCTCCAAATGGAGGCTTTTTTTTATGCTAGTATCGAGTCATCATTTTGCAAGAATTCCTTTTTCCGGTATTACCGGGAGCTCCACCCGTGCATTTTCCCGAATGCTATTCGCCTTAAAAACAAAAGTCTTCTCGTACATCTTATTATTCTGGAAGAATGTCACCTTAAACTCATTGTTCAGCTTTAGAACATCTTCCTGAAGAAATTCGATCTTGGCGAAATTCTTTGCTGGCAGTACTTCAATTTTATGTCGCATGGTAGAAGTTTCCTTCTTCTTATCAAAACCTCTGGATACGATGAGCGCCATTTCCAAAGCTTCCGAAGAAGCATTGATCAAATAGGCATTCCATTCGTAGGATTCGAATTGTTCGTTCAATACATAGACCGCAGCGAGGTATACCTCTTCTACTTCCGGAATTTCAATATCTTTCCTCAAAATGTATCTTCAGCTTTGTGTTTGATCTTTATCCACAACCAGTATAAGAGTGCTGCCGCAACTGCAAGCAGGATCAATCCTAAAGTCAGTTTGATAACTGCGATCACAAAGGTCACATAAATGATGATTCCCAGGATAATTGCCCCAATGATGAGGATAGCGTATTTTTTCATTATAGTGCAGATTTAAATTGCTCGAGAAATCTTAGGTCATTCTCGTAAAACATCCTGATATCTTCTATCTGGTAAAGCAGCATGGCAATTCTTTCAATTCCCATCCCAAAAGCAAATCCTGAATATTCCTGTGGATCTATATTACAATTTCTTAGAACGTTCGGGTCTACCATTCCGCAGCCCATGATTTCAAGCCAACCCGTTCCTTTGGTAATTCGGTAATCGGTTTCAGTTTCGAGACCCCAGTATACATCCACTTCAGCACTTGGCTCGGTAAACGGGAAATAAGAAGGTCTAAGGCGTATTTTTGATTTTCCGAAGAGTTGCTCCGTAAAATACAGGATCGTTTGTTTCATATCGGCAAAAGAAACGTCCTTATCGATATACAATCCTTCTACCTGATGAAATATACAATGTGATCTTGCCGAAATTGCTTCATTTCTGAAAACTCTACCCGGAGAGATCGTTCTAATTGGTGGTTTATTCTCCTCCATGTAACGAACCTGAACTGAAGAGGTATGTGTTCTCAACAGAATATCAGGATCTGTCTGAATAAAAAACGTATCCTGCATGTCTCTTGCCGGGTGATATTCCGGAAGGTTTAGTGCCGTAAAGTTATGCCAGTCATCTTCCATCTCCGGTCCTTCAGAAACATTGAAACCAATATTGCTAAAGATCTCGGTGATCTGGTTCTTAACAATAGAAATTGGATGTCTGGAACCTATTTCAACCGGTTCTCCCGGTCTGCTAAGGTCACCATATACGCCTTTTTCTTCCTGACTGTTCTCAAGACTTTCCTTTAAAGAATTTACGCGCTGGGTTGCAGAATTCTTAAGCTGATTGATCACCTGGCCAAACTCCTTCTTCTGTTCATTTGGAACATTCTTGAACTCAGCAAAATAGTCGTTCAGAATCCCTTTTTTACCAAGGTATTTGATTCGGAAAGTTTCTATTTCTTCATTCGTAGCAGCATTAAAGCTTTCAACTTCAGCAATATGCTCTTTAATCTTATCAATCATTGGTTTAGTCTTTTCAGAAGCGCAAATTTAGTAAAATTAATACCGAAAATCGTGCGCTTTAAATGCTTATTCTGAAGTGGCCACTTCCGAAGAAAGAGACTTCACGAGCAACCGGTCCCGGTAAATAAAGGTCATCAAGAAAAATACGGAAAGTGCCCCAAAGCTGTGCCATAGCCAGTGTGTTCCCATAGGAATTACATACACAAATCCATCCAGTACCCTGAAGCTGATGGCAAATCCAAAACTGAGAAATGCCAGTAAAATATATACCCAGTTTGCTGATCGTGTGGTAAGGAAATAGGTGATCACAGGCAGTAAAAGTCCTAGCGCTGTTCCCACGTAGCCTACAGAGGTTTGTACACTATCATCCCATGGGAGCATACGCACACCAAACACCAGAATTAAAATTAGAACGATTAGCCAGATCCTATTCCGGTTAGTAATTTCCAGTTTTATGGTATAATAAACTGAAACTGCTAGGCATAAAAATATAATAGGAAGCCAGTCCAGGTACATCCAGAAGTCATGACTTCGGGTTGCATGATAGACGGTACCTCCAACAAATCCCATAAAAAGAACTGGAAGGCTCCACGCTAAAAATCTATGATTGCGATAGTCGCTATAGACCTTCAGCGAAAAGTAAATTATAATGAGTAGAAAGAAAATATTGCTGAAAGTATTGAATGGCTCCACAGGTAATCTTCCAGCCATTGTTTCCTGGTAGATAGGACCACTATCATTTGGAAACGAATCAAAACTTAGCAGAAGGTTCATTTATGAAATATACTTTTTTTCCATAAAATAATTCACGATCGCTTCCTTCATTAAAACCGACTGCTCCCCGGCTTTTAAACTTGGTAACTCCTCCTTCACCTTAAAATGTGGCCAGCTGTCTTCATCAAAATAATCGAATTCGTAATAGCCATAAGGCTCCAGTAAAGTACAGATTGCAATATGCATCAAATCGAGTTTATGATCCTTCTTAAATTTACGGTGAACCTGACCCAATTCCTGTACCCCGATTAAGTATATAATAGCATCCAGCTCCAATATATCTCCATCTGCAAATTGATTGGATAATTTGGTTTGTAATTCCTGCCAGCGCTCCTTTAATTGTTCATCTCTTGCCATACTGCAAAGATATCATCTAAGATTTTATAATTATTATATTTGACACATGAATACAGTGGATATTGTCCTGGGGATTTTCCTGCTTTACGGATTGGTACGTGGTTTTTTCAGAGGATTTTTAACTGAGCTTGCATCGTTGTTAGGACTTGTAGCCGGTATATACGGTGCCATTCACTTTTCCTATTACGCCGGCGAATTTCTTTCGCAACATGTAGATTGGGATATCGAAATCATAAATCTCGCGAGCCTGGCCATCACTTTTTTAATTATCATTTTCGTGGTCTCCTTAATTGGGAAAATGCTTACCAAAGTGGCAGACTTTGCAGCGCTTGGAATCGTAAACAAATTGTTGGGAGCAATATTTGGATTAATGAAATCTGCTTTTGTTGCCAGTGTGATCATCATGTTCTTTATGACCAGCAATAAAACACTTGAATTCGTAGAAACTGAAACACTTGAGGAATCTGTACTTTATGAACCGGTAGCTGTAATTGCCCCTATCATATTACCATCGATCATAAAACAGGTAAAGGAAAAAGACCTTTGGGACTTTGAGGCGGAAGCTGAATAAAAAAATCCGGAACCACATTGAAGCGATCCCGGATCTTTATTATTTCCTTTACTAATTTCTTATAGCAAGCTTACTTTTCCATTAGAGATAGAATATACTCCTCCAACGATTTTGATTTCACCATTATCTTCCATTTCCTTAAGAATCGGACTTTTCTCTCTGATCCTGTCCATGGTAAGTTTCACGTTATTTTCAACCACACCAGCAACAAAATCAGAATTGCTGGAATTTCTTTCGCCACTAGTTTCAGTTGCTTTTACGGCAGGTTTAATATTGCTTAGTAAGTGAGTGATGTTACCTAGTTCAACATCATCACAGGCAGCTTTAACTGCGCCGCAAGCTTCATGTCCCAATACCATCACTAGTTTACTTCCTGCAACTTTACAGGAGTATTCCAGACTTCCAAGAATATCCGTATTTTCAAAGTTTCCTGCTACTCTTGCAGAGAAGATATCTCCAACTCCTTGGTCGAAAATAGTTTCTAAAGGCACTCGTGAATCGATACAGCCAAGAACAACCGCCTGTGGCCATTGTCCTCCTTTTGTCTGCTCAACCTGGGAAGCGTAGTCTCTCTCGTGCATTTTAGCACTGGAAAATCGTTCGTTTCCTTCCATTAGATCCTTCAGCACTGCATCAGGGCTTAATTTCGTTTGCTTGTCTTTATTGATTATATCTTTAATCATAATTTGTTTTTATTAGAATTTGGTTAATACTGATCTACTAAATTAGCTGATCTTCTTCTGTGCGAAAAATTCCTGGTAACTATCCGGATTCTCAATAGTTCCTCTTTCTGAAATAATCTTGATATCTATATTCTTTTCCGCAGCTTTTACTCTGAAATCGTCAAGAATCTCTATAATATCATTATCCAGATACCTGCTTTTTCGCACATCCATGATAAGATAAGAATTCTCTTTTAATTTATTCAATTCCTTAATGATCGCTCCTTTATTGATAAATGTAACCTCTTCAGCAAGGGTCATTTTCACCGTCTTGTTTTCATCCGTTTCATTTTCAATATGAAGGAAGTAAGAGTTCTGGTAAGATTTGATAAGAATTACAACGATTCCAACGGCAAGTCCCAGACCAATTCCAATTAGAAGATCACCAAATACGATACCCACGATGGTTACAATAAATGGTACGAATTGCTTCCAGCCTTTCAAATACATTTCCTTAAATAAGGCTGGTTTCGCCAGTTTATATCCTACAAGAAATAGAATAGCTGCCAGTACTGAAAGTGGAATATAATTAAGAATATTAGGAATTACTACAACAGAGATCAACAGTAAAAAACCATGCAGAATTGCTGCCATTTTGGTTTGACCTCCAGACTGGATGTTCGCAGAACTTCTTACGATCACCTGTGTAATTGGCAATCCACCAATCATACCTGAAAGCATGTTTCCTGTCCCCTGTGCGAAAAGTTCACGGTTAGTAGGAGTGGTTCTTTTGTGCGGATCCAGTTTATCTGTTGCTTCCACACATAATAAGGTTTCCAGACTGGCTACCAACGCGATCGTAAAACCGGTGATCCAGATCTGTAAAGTTCCTATCATTTCGAAAGAAGGTACAGTAAACTGACCAATAAAGGAATCAAAACTATCTGGTACCGGAACATTTACAAGGTGCTCCTGAGAAATTCCGAATGTCTCATTTCCCTTGGTAACCAGGAAGAATATAATCCCAGTTCCCACTGCAACTAATGGTCCCTGTACAAGTTTAAAGAACTTACCCTTATCGCTTAATACAGTTTCCCAAAGTACAAGAATGATCATCGCAATGATAGCGATCAAAGTTGCTCCCGGGCTAATGCCATTCGCCATATTGAAAATTTCTGAGAACGTATTCTCTCCATCTACCTGGAAAAATGCCCAGTCGCCTTGAGGATCATCATCGTAGCCAAAAAAGTGAGGGATCTGCTTCAGGATAATGATAATTCCAATACCTGTAAGCATTCCTTTAATTACCGAGTTTGGGAAATAATACCCAATAATACCTGCTTTTAAAAGTCCGAATCCAATCTGGATCGCACCACCAATCACTACAGCCAGTAATAAGTTCTCATAACCAATATTAGTAATTGCTGCAAGAACAATGGCTGCAAGTCCTGCTGCCGGACCACTAACTCCAAGGCTTGAACCACTAATGGCTCCAACCACGATACCACCAATGATACCGGCAATTAAACCAGAGAACAATGGTGCACCACTGGCAAGGGCAATACCAAGACACAAAGGAATGGCAACAAAAAACACGACAATACTCGCCGGAAAATCTTTATTTAAATGCTTAAACATATATAATATATTATGTCAGGAGAAACTCCTGTAATCTTAAAATTGAAAAATAAATGGGTTCACGAATTTATCGTGAATATAGATGTGGGAGTATTATGCCAGTTTCGGTGGTGGAGAGGTAATTGAAAGAAAGACCTTGTACCTGCTTTCTCTGTAGTTATGTCCATCCTGCTTTCTAATTTGAAGATAATGGATGCTTTTGTAATTAGAGTCCATCTCCTCAATAGTGTATTCCAGGCTGATCTGGTTTTTGGAAGTACTTTCTTCTTCGTTCACATTATAGGCAATAGAAATATCAACATTTCTGTCAATCAAAGCAATAATGCTGGGAGTGCACAGAAACGCTGTGAATATAAAAGCCAGAATGAAAGTGATGTTCTTCACGATTGTAAAACTAAGTCAAATTTCAGAACTATATAGAAAACTATAATAATGAATTGTAAAGACTTAATCAAAAATATCTACAACTTCCTGATGTTTTGACTATTAACCCAACCCTGAGCACCGTTGGAAAGTTCAATTTTCGACCATTCTTGAAAATCTTCAAGCACCTTTGCCTTGGTACCTTCATGAAGCTCGTAGCTGGCTTCACCACGTAAATTAGGCTCATCCCGCACCTCTACAACTTCCTGGTATATGATCGCGTACTGGTTGTTTTCAACGTAAGCTTCCTGCTGAAAGGCAAATATTACGGAAATAATACAGGCAATTACACTTAGAGATGCAAAACCCAGGAATAACCGCTTCTGAAGAGAGCTTCGGGAGAAATAATAGAGCAGGAATAAAACCACAAAGATCACTGAAAATACAATGGCAAAGATTGCCCATCCGGAAGCAGTATACTTTGAGATCATGTTCCCAAAAGAAGCGGAAAGTCCCGTTTGTTCGACCTCATCAATATCATCAATCGCCATGTTACGAGCAAACTCGATGTTATTCTGAATATCTTCATCCTTCGGTTGTTGCTGAAGTGCCTTTTCAAAATAATAGATACTCGGCGCGACATTATTTAATTTATAATGTGCATTTCCAAGATTATAATAAACCTCTGCTGAAGCTTCACCGTTTTCTATGATCTTCTCGTAACTAGAGATAGATGCTTCAAATTCTCCATTTTGATAAGCCGCATTGGCTTTATCAAAAAGTTCCTGGTTCTGGGAAAACCCAAGAGCGGAAACAAATAGAAAGATAAGAACGATTACTTTTCTCATGTTATAGTTGTTTATCAAGGGTTGAAATTACTCGTGCTGCTTTTTCGTAGTCCTGCTGCATAGCGTCTGATGATGCCGGTGTATAACGTGCAAATTCACAACTAGATAAAAGCGCTATAAACTCTGTCGTAGTTTGCTCATCGACCTGCTTCTCGCTAAGTATTTGATAAATTCTATCCTTACTCATTTCGCTGGTGGTGATTCCCAGTTTCGCTTTCAGATAATTATGCATCGATCTTTCCAGGGCAAGATAGAATTCCTTCTGATCTCCTAAATTCCTTTTTGCTTCTGAAAGATATTTTCTGGCCAGTTTATCTGCTTTTCTAATTCTATTTCCAGTAACATCTGCGGCTCTTTTATCTCTTTTTCTTCCGAAGAGAATAAATAGTGGAATAGCTGCAAGTGGAAGTATCAAAGCCGTCCAGAAACCAGCGGAACCAAAGAAACCTGAATCATCAAGAGGTTTCAAATTAGTATTCAACTTAATAAACCTAAACTGACTGTCATTGAAAGCAACCGGTTGCTTATTTACTCCAGAATTGCTCGTATTGTTAGATCCTGCTAGAGGTCCGCTATCAACGCTTATAAGCATTTCATCTGAAGTATGCGTGATATAAGTTTCGCTTTTTGGATCAAAATAAGAAAAGGACAATGCCGGAATTGGATATTTCCCTTTTCTGGTTGGTATTATTGTATAGGAATTTGAAATACTTCCCTGCATTCCGTTCAAATTCGTATTCACATTTTCACGACGTTCCGGATCATACATTTCCAGAGATGAAGGAGCGGTTAGTTCTGGAAGGTCAAATAACTTCAAATTTCCGTTTCCTTTTACCTCAACTTTGGCCTGCAGACTTTCGCCCGCATTGAGCTCGTTTTTACTACTACTTACGCTAAAATCAAATTTACCAACAGCTCCGGTAAAATTCTCTGGCGCATTCGTAGGCAAAGCTTTTACATTGATCTTTTTATTATCTGCCGCCACGGTTTTATTGACGGTCTTGTAGATCCTACTTCCAAAGATATCGCGACGTTCGCTAGGAACATCTACCGCCACAGATAATGTAAGTGGCTCAATATTTAATTCACCGGTTTTTTGTGGATAAAGAATCGTTTTCCTTAGGATTACATAACGATAAGGCTCACCGCGGTATTCACCATTTTCGACACGAAGCTGCTTGATGTCCACACTCTGACTCCAGAAATCATTATATTGTGGATTATCAAGTTCCCTCCAGTTGCTTACGCTAATTCGCGGACTCACATACAGCTTATATACCACAGTGATCGCTTCGTTTAAATATGGATTTCCTTTAGAGACTTCTGCCACGAGGTGCAAATTATCCTCGGCGATCAACTCAGTATTATTCCCATCGGTTGGTTTGTCTACGGCCGCAGTGACCTCAACATCTATGGGCGATGTTTTATAAACCTTATCATCGATAACGATCTCAGCCTGTCCCACGGTGAGTGTTCCACGCTTTTTCGGCTGGAGATAAAAACTATAGGTCTTTGAATAAGCCATTTTCCCGTTAAGGATGCTCGTGCTTATTTTTTGATTAGGGCCGCCAACTACGGTAAAATCTGAAAAAGAAGGAGCATTAAAATTATCTCCATCTTCATTCATTTCAAAATCAACCCGAAGCCGTTCATTAATTCCCAGCTTCTCCCTGCTAACCTTGGATTCGAAGCGCACCTGCGCCTGGAGCAAACCTCCGGTGACCATCAAAAAACTTAAAATCAATAATTTTGTTTTCATCATTATCTATATCAACGCAATTTTTAGTCAGAAATTTCAAAAATTCTTACCAGTCCTTTTCAGCTTTAACTTTCACGCCCTTAGCTTTCTGGGCATTAATTTTATCCTGGACTTTCTTTTCTTCATTGTTCATAGCTTCCAGCAAACTTTGGATTTGTTGAGGAGATAGCTGACCCTGTGCCGGTTTTGGCTTCTGCTGCTGCTTTTCATCACCCTGGCCTTTATCCTCTTTTTTCTCGTCGCCTTCCTGCTTTTCCTTATCCTCGTTTTGATCGCCTTCTTTCTTATCCTTTTCGTTCTCTCCCTCGTCCTTAGGCTTTTGATCCTTCTTTTCGTCTTCTCCACCTTCACCATCATTATTCTGATCTTTCTGATCCTGGTTCTGGTCTTCGTTTTCTTTATTATCCTTCTTATCCTGATTCTGATCGTCGTTTTGATCTGGATTTTGCTTTTCCTCTTCCAGTTTTTTCTTCGCTAAGGCTAAATTATACCGGGTTTCATCATCGGTTGGATTATTCCGAAGCGCATTTTTATAAGCATTTACAGCTTCCTGATAATTTTTTTGCTGCATATATGAATTCCCAAGATTGTGAAAGATCTGGTGTTTTTCATCTTTGCTTTCAGCGATTTCTGCAGCTTCTTTTAAGCGCTGTTCTGCATTCAGCGATTTTTCCTTGGCGTGATACAGGTTTCCCATATTATACTTTGCCTTCATATTAGATGGATCCTTCGCAATTGCTTTACGGTAAGAAGCTTCTGCGTTCGCAAATTTATTTTCTGAAAGAGCTTCCTGTGCTTCCACAATATAATCATTGGATTGCTGCTGAAGTTTCTCCTGATCTTTCTGCGCGAGAACTGTCACTATTCCGAAGTGGAACAGTAGAATACTAAGTGTGATTTTAAAACCGGTTTTATGCTGCATCGTTCTTCTCCTTTTTCCTGCCACCTTCATTAAAAAGATTCAGTTTTCTTAACCAGGCGGTACTTTTCTCTAATACAAAAATATCTAGAAAAAATAATGCCAAAGCTATTGCCAGAAACCATTGAAATTGAGATTCATAGTCAGCAAATTGCTTGGCTTCAAATTCTGTTTTTTCTATATTCTGAAGCTGACTTAAAACTTCATCTACTACATCTCCGGTCACATTGCCTTCGATATAGGCACCTTCAGTAGCATCTGCAATCTCCTGAAGGGTTTGAGGATTCAACTTTGTGATAACCGTTTCATTCTGGTTATCTTTCTTATAATTCTGAATAACCCCGTTACGTTTAATTGGAATTGGCCCACCTTTCTCGGTACCTACGCCAATAGTAAAGATACGAATCCCATCTTCCGCAGCTTGTTCCGCGATATCCTCTACATTGCCTTCATGATCCTCTCCATCACTAATGATGAACAAAACCCGATTGGTCTGCTGATCATCGTCGTAATAAGTGGTCGCCAGTTCTATCGCATCGCTAATGGCAGTTCCCTGTGAGGAGATCATGTCTGTATTTAAAGCCTGCAGGAACATTTTGGCTGAAGAATAGTCTGTCGTAATTGGCAATTGCGGAAATGCACCGCCGGCATAAGCGATAATCCCAACCCGGTCACTACCAAGATTGTTCAAAATCTGACTCACAAGTTGTTTTGACTTCTCGATCCTGCTTGGTGCAATATCTTCAGCCTCCATACTTTTGGATACATCTATGGCAAAAACGATATCAACCCCTTCCCGCTTCACAGTTTCCATTTTAGAACCTATTTTAGGATTGACAAGCGCTACAACAAGCGCAGCAATTCCTAGTAAGAGCAATAAAAGTTTTAGAAAAGGTTTACTTCTGGATCGGTCGGGAACAAGACTTTTTAAAAGGTGGCTATCAGCAAATTTTCTTCGCGTTCTCCTCTGCCAGAATACCAGTAGAAGATATAGCAAGATCACTAGTGGAATCACCAGCAACAACCAAAACCATATTTTTTCTTCTAACATCATTTTAAACAAAGCTTCTAAATACTGTCATTCTTAATAGCACTTCCAGCAAAAGCAATCCACCGGCAAGTAAGACCAATGGTCTGTATTTTTCATCGTAATTATAGTAACGAAATTCTTCAATTTCTGTTTTTTCCAGAGCGTCAATTTCCTCGTAGATAGCTTCGAGTTTTTCGTTATCGGTCGCTCTAAAATATTTTCCTCCGGTAGTAGATGCAATTTGAGTAAGCAATTCTTCATCGATCTCTACAGGCACATTTCCATACTGAAACCTTCCATTTGGAAGTATAGCAGTTGGGGACAAAGCCATCCCGTTGCTACCCACACCAATTGTATAAACTCTAATCCCAAACTCAAGCGCCAGCTCACTCGCTGTGTTTGGATCTATAAATCCGGAATTATTCACACCATCGGTAAGCAAAATAATGACTTTACTTTCAGCATCGCTATCCTTGATCCTGTTTACTGCTGTGGCCAGTCCGGAACCAATTGCAGTTCCATTTTCAAGAACATTATTATATTCAATACCTTCCAGCGCGTCCAGTACGATAGACTTATCGCTGGTAATGGGAGTTTTTGTAAAACTCTCTCCCGCATAGACTACCAGGCCAATTCTATCTGCAGGACGATCTTTGATGAATTCTTCGGCCACATTTTTAGTAGCCTCAAGACGTGTTGGCTGTAAGTCCCTTGCTAGCATACTAGCAGAAACATCTATTGCCATGACAATATCGATTCCCTGAGTACTACTGGACTGCGTAGAAACATCAACCGTTCTTGGTCGCGCCATAGCGGTAATGATCAAAGCCAGTGTAAGTAATCTCAAAATAAAAAGTACCGGTCGCAATTTAGGAAGCAAGCCAGATTTCCCCTTGAATCCTTTAGTTGAAGAAATCTTAAGGGCAGCAGTTTGCTTATTTCGCTTCCAGATATACCAGCCTATTGCTAGCGGAAGCAGCAATAGTAACCAGAAAAATTCCGGATTCTCAAAATTGAAATTTGCAAACATTATTCTTTCAGATTATTTATTTCAACTGAATTGATGATCCTTTGCGAGATCTCTTCAGCGTAAGTGTCGTTTTCATTAAAGATGACAATGATCTGCTCAAAACCGCCTTTTTCAGCAAAATTCAGAATTACATATTCGTTTGGGATCGCTTCTCCCGTAACAGGATTTTCAGCCTGTAAGGTTCCAAAGACTTTTAATCCTTTCGCACCATTAAGCGTGGTAAATTCCTCCTGCTTCATGACGATATTCGTCGCGCCCTGTCCTTCCAGGTTCGTGTAAATTCCGTCTACAGCTTTCTGAAGATCGAATTGTACTTCTCCACGGAATTTAATTGTAGTTACTGCTGAATAAAAATTACTAAGCAGGCTTCCATAAACAAAGGTTTCAGAACCAACCATCATACGCTGTACATCTTCTGGCATTTCGATCTCCCCTCGAACCAGTACTTTTGGAGTAGTGACAGCAACCGTAGGATTTCCGTATTCACTACGAATCCATTCTCCCTCCAGTAATTCTTTCGTAGGATGACCAATATAAGTATCCATGACATAGGTAATACCCTTGGTGGCAATCAAGGTTGTAACCCCAATGATCACGATAGCGGCACCAACCAGAACCCCAAGAATGATCTTGCGTTTCTTACGTTTTTTGCGCTGTGCTTCTAAATATTCTTCGTCCTGTAGCAACTCTTCCTGTGTGAGTTGTGGAACCGCAGCACGAAGATCATCAATGATCAACTGAGTTTTAGAACGATCATCTTTAGCCGTAATGATATCTGGTTTGGAGCGAGCAAACTTCGCCAGATCGGCACGATTAAGAATTTTCTCGAAATTGCGAATGGTTTCTTCGTTAAGATTTAGCTTACCAGATTCGCGTTGTGCCTGCAAGTATAAAATTAACTCGCCGGTAGTTCTTTCCAGCCCATGATCATAGATCTTTCGATCCAGATATTTCCTCACAGCAAAACTTAACTGTGAATAGTATTCTCTAATCTCCCTGTTTTCAAGCAGTCCCGAACTGTCCAGTTGCTTAAGCTGCACCATTGCCTCCTCATAGGGAGGAAGTTCACGCACCTTATCATCAGATTTTCTTTTTCGTACGATCAGGTAAACTGCCGCACCGGCGACTGCCAGGATTGCCAGCAACCACCAAAACCAGTCTGGAATTCTGAATCCCGGTGAAACCGTTACCGATGGTTTTAATGGATACAAATTCTGCTTAGTGGTATCGACGATGACATCTTTAACCTCCACAGCAAACGAATCTGTTGTGTAAGTTCGATTCTGTATAAGAACTTCCTGAGAAGGGATCACATATTTACCACTATCAAACTGGGTAAGAAAATACTCTTTGAGCAATTTATAATTTCCCTGTTTCCGAATGGTATCAGGTTGCAGGCTTTCCACCATTTCCAGCGGTGAAAACTTTTCACCTTCAGGAAAAACAACTAGATCCTCAGGATTAGAATTTACTTCTATCTTATAGGTGATCTGCTCGCCTATCCTAATGCTCGTTGAGTCTATACTGGAAGTAACCTGCTGAGCCGAGATATTTTGAAATAACAAAATTGCCAGAAGCCCGGGTAAGTATCTTAGAATTATTTGGCGATATGTGGAGATTTTATTTAAGTCCATTCGTTAAGCTCTTCTTTTGAAATAGCCCAGTAGTTTCTTTACGTAATTTTCGTCTGTCCGGTTATCAATGGTCCCCGCGCCACTTACAGAGAAGCTTTGTAGAAAATAATCCATTCGCTCCTGATAATATTTTGAATACGAATTGCGAACAGATTTGGATCCCGTATCTACTGTGATATAATTGCCACTTTCAGCATCCTGCATTTGTACAAGACCAAGATTTGGAATTCTCTCTTCCATTTTGTCAAAGATCCTGATCCCGGTCACATCATGTCTGTTCGATGCAATTTTAAGGGTATGCTGATAGTCCTCATCCATAAAATCTGAAAGAATGAAAACGATCGCCTTTTTCTTCATGACATTAGACAGGTATTTCAATGCTCCTGTAATATCTGTTGCTGAATTTTCCGGGTGGAATTCGAGGAGTTCCCGAATGATCCTTAATACATGAGAACGCCCTTTTTTCGGCGGAATATAAAGTTCGATCTTATCTGTAAACAACATCAAACCTATCTTATCATTATTTTTTGTTGCTGAAAACGCCAGTGTAGCAGCAATTTCAGTAACTACATCTTTTTTAAATTGCTCACGAGTACCAAAAAGTTCAGAACCTGAAACATCTACCATTAACATCATGGTGAGCTCACGTTCTTCTTCAAATACTTTTACAAATGGTTCATTATAACGTGCGGTAACATTCCAGTCAATATTTCGAACATCATCCCCAAACTGGTAAGATCTTACCTCACTAAAGGTCATTCCGCGTCCTTTAAAAGTAGAGTGATATTCCCCGCCAAAGACATGATCGCTCAGTCTGCGGGTTTTGATCTCTATTTTACGTACTTTTTTTAGGAGCTCTTTTGTATCCATCTCTTCCTTCAACAATGTTTATGAACCGGTAATTTTATTACCAATCTTCGGCCGTGCACGATCTTGATCGCTATGGCACTTCGATTTCATTCACGATCTTGTTGATTAGATCTTCCGAAGTAATATTTTCAGCTTCGGCCTCATAGGTGATTCCAATTCTATGTCTTAGCACATCATGTACTACGGCACGAACATCTTCTGGTACCACATATCCACGACGACGAATAAATGCATAACATTTGGAAGCGATCGCAAGGTTGATACTTCCCCTTGGAGAAGCTCCAAAACTTATGAATGGTTTGATATCTGAAAGATTATAATTCTCTGGAGTTCTGGTCGCAAAGATGATATCAAGAATATATTTTTCGATCTTTTCATCCATATAAACATCACGAACTGCACTCTGTGCACGCAGGATCTGTTCAAGACTTACTACAGGATTCACTTTTTCAAAAGCACCTTTAAGATTGGCGCGAATGATCAATTGTTCCTCTGCCATTTTCGGGTATTTGATCACCGTCTTTAGCATGAATCTATCTACCTGTGCCTCTGGCAGCGGATAGGTTCCTTCCTGTTCCACCGGGTTTTGAGTCGCCATCACCAGGAATGGTTTATCCAGAATGAAAGTTTCATCACCAATGGTTACCTGCTTTTCCTGCATGGCTTCCAGTAATGCTGATTGAACTTTTGCGGGAGCACGGTTAATCTCATCTGCAAGTACGAAATTCGCGAAAATTGGTCCCTTTTTTATACTGAAGTCATTCTCCTTCATATTATAGATAAGGGTTCCCACTACATCTGCAGGTAGAAGATCTGGTGTGAATTGCACCCTGCTGAAGCTTCCATGAACAGCCTGAGACAAGGTGTTGATTGCAAGAGTTTTCGCTAGTCCCGGAACCCCTTCTAAAAGGATATGTCCCTGGCCTAAAAGGCCGATTAGCAAGCGTTCGACCATATGATTCTGCCCTACGATGACTTTGTTCATCTCCCGGGTTAGCAGGTCTACAAAAGCACTCTCTCTTTCAATTTTTTCGTTAATACTGGCTATATCAACAGATGAATCGTTTTCCATCATGATTTTTCGGATTTTGATGTCGTGAATATACGTACAACATGTAAGCGTCGCAAATTGTTATTTTATTGGATTTACGTTGGTTAAAAAAAGGTTAAAATAGAAAAGGCAGTACTCTGAAGTACTGCCTTTTCTATTTCATATGTTCTAAAAACCTATAGCTCTATCTCACCAAGATCTGTAGTTTCGTTTGGACGAACTTCCACATCACTTACAGTATAAACTGTAAGACCTGAGGAAATCTGAGGTGTGATCTTCACATCATAAGTTCCAGCAGGAACTCCATTCAGCGCGAAATCACCATCATTGTTCGTATACGCCGATACTGTAATTCCATTTCCAGTAAGCACAACCAGCGACTGAACATCACTAGTTAAAGCTGCAGGAACAACGGTTGTTCCAACTACCATTCCGGCGTTGGCCTCTGCACTCAATCTAATTACAGGCTTAAGGTTATAGCCTCCATTTCCTGTCTCCACAATTGACTGTTCAACATCAAAGTCAAGAAGAAATGCGTAGTTCTCACCACCTTCTAAACGCTGATTCAATTGTAATTTAAGACCAGACTGTTGTGCACTTGGAGTGTTTAAAGCTTTGGTCTCTCCATCTACAACCACAGTGTTATCAGGTCCTAAAATCAATCTCATCTGCCCTACATAACCTGCTTCAACTTCAGTATCTGCAAGTAGTTGTGAAACTCCGCCAGTAAGTTCAAGTAAGTCGTAGATCCCAGTGTTCACATCGTCCACAGTCACCCACTCGCTACCTTCTGTTCCATCATCGTCGGTCGCATCCAGATCATCATCAGCTTCAAGCTGGATCTCAATCCCCTGTACATCGATAAAAACAGCATCATAATCTCCAGGAGCATCTGTCATTCTAATGCTTAGATTGGCCATTTCAGAAGAAGATCCATCTGAATCATCATCATTACAACTCACAAGTCCAACAGAAATTAGGGTTGCTACCAGTAGGCTTTTAAAACTTACATTTAAGTATTTCATATATTGATTTTATTTGGTTCAGCGTGAGAACGGCAATCCTCGTGCTAAATTTCAGCCTTTGAAGCGATTTAACTCTTTTTAACTCAACTTAACCACGCTTTAATAAACGAATACCTAATGCTAAATAATACTTTCTTACTTTAGAAAATAAATTCCAAATATGAAAACAGCCCTTATAACCGGCGCTACGAGCGGGATAGGAAAGTCTACTGCCATACGCTTCGCAGTGGAAGGATTTAGATTGATACTTTGTGGTCGACGACTCGAAAGACTTCAGCAATTACAGCAGGAACTGGCTGTAGAAACCGAGGTACATATCCTCAATTTTGATGTAAGAAATCGACAGGAAGTATTTGATAATCTTGACAGTCTTCCTGAGGAATTCAGGCAAATCGATATTCTCGTGAATAACGCTGGTAATGCCCATGGATTGGATCCAATTCAATTTGGTGATATGGATGACTGGGACAATATGCTGGACATCAATGTAAAAGGTCTTTTATATATGAGTAAGGCGGTCATCCCGGGAATGATGGAAAGAAAATCTGGTCATATTATCAATATTGGTTCTACTGCGGGAAAAGAAGTCTATCCAAATGGAAATGTATACTGTGCCAGCAAACATGCGGTGGATGCCATTAATCAGGGAATGCGAATCGACCTCAATGGCAACGGAATTCGGGTTGGTGCAATAAATCCAGGACTCACCGAAACTGAATTTAGCGATGTAAGATTTAAAGGAGATGCTGCTAAAGCTGATAAGGTTTACCAGGGTTTTCAAGCCTTGCAACCGGAAGATATTGCAGACATTATTCACTTTACAGTTACCAGGCCTTACCATGTAAACATTGCCGACCTTACTGTGATGTGTACAGCACAGGCCAGCAGTACCATTGTAGATAAAAACTAGCGAAGAGGACTGCATCATGATCAATAAAAGACTTCTTATTAAAAATCTGCTGGCTCATAATGATGAGAATAGCTTTTACGATAAGAAGCGGCAATTGAACATTGGCGAACGTGAAGGGAAAGCGAAATTCCTGAAGCATATCTGCGCGCTTTCCAATTCCAATCCTGAAAACAATTCTTATATCGTGATTGGGGTTGAGGACGAGGATAGCAAAATAGTAGGCATCGATTTTTTCGATGATAGTAAAATTCAGAATTTGATTAACGCCTACCTCAGCAATCCTCCGCGAATATCTTATGAGAATATTCCTTTTCCACATTTACCAGATCACCTGGTGGTTGGACTGGTCACCATCAGGCCCAATCATGCTAAGATCTGTTGCTTCAGAAAAAATATCTGGAAATATTATGGCGGGTCCATTTTTATGCGGGATGGAAGCATCTCAATGCCTAAGGTTTTTGATATAGAAATTCAGGATGTAAATTCGGCTCAGGTAGCATCTATCGAAAATCATTCTCACAATAATATTGAATATACTCTGGACGGCGTATTCGATTTTATGCGGAAAAGAAAGGATTACAGTCCTAGCTATAAGGTATTCAAGGAGTATTTCGTGGTATGCTGGGCGGGAAGGGAGAAAAAGATCAATCAGCAGTCCTATTATTCAAGGGTAGATATTGAGCTTATCAACGAACAGGTAAAACTATTCTATTCTGCTCTTGATGAGGTAAGTATTATTCAGAATGAAGACAGTTTTAAGATCCTGGAATATGTGCATCTTGGATTACACGATCAGTTTAAGTACTATCCTTTAGAGGAAGTAACCATTAGTTTCGGTAATAATGGGAGCTATGAAATTGAAAGTAATGTTATTTTTGAAGCTCCGAAGTTCGATAAAAAGACACTATATCATATTTACAATACTAATCGCAGTCTTGTGGATAAATTGAGGAACGGTATTGATCTTAATACTGAAGATCTTAAGGATCTGCGGAATTTACCGTCTACCTATTTACTTTGCTATTTGAACAATTTTTCAGATGCATTGGATAAACTTGAAGAGGCCCGACCTTATCTGAAGAATTTTGGAGCTGAATATTACCAGTCCTACAAAGACAGTATGAGAATTTTAAGAAAAGTAAAATATAATTAAGATGGCAAGAACATTCGCTATTGGAGATCTACATGGAGGAATGAAAGCGCTAATTCAGCTATTGGAACGAATTGACCTGAAACCTGAGGATACCCTGATCTTTCTGGGTGATTACGTAGATGGATGGAGCGATTCAGCAAATACGGTTACTTACCTCATCAAACTTGCCCAGCAAAACTCCTGTATTTTTATTCGTGGGAATCATGATGATCTTGCACAAAAATGGCTTGAAGGTGGAGAAATGAACGAGAAATGGCTGGAACATGGTGGCCAGTCGAGTATCGATGCCTATCGCACTTTCACTCCTGAACAGATCGAAGCACATATTCAATTCTTCAAAGACACACTGAATTATTACCAACATGATAATCGGTTATTTGTTCATGCCGGTTTTACGAACTTACATGGCCCAGATTACGAATATTCAGACAAAGGTTTTTACTGGGACCGGACTTTATGGGAAATGGCTCTAGCGATGGATGCATCGATCAAACCCGGTGATATGTTCTATCCAAAAAGACTTGCTCATTTTGATGAAATATTCATTGGACATACTCCCGTGACCAGAATTGGAGAGACAACACCTGTGAATAAAGCAAATATCTGGAATGTAGACACTGGAGCAGCTTTTAAAGGACCAATTTCAGCAATTGATGTAATTACCAAGGAAATTTTCCAAAGTGACCCGGTTTATACGCTATATCCTGATGAACAGGGCAGAAATTAGCATTCATTTACGATAACGTCTCTATCCTTATTCATATCTTTGAAGTTCAAGTTTTTGAGGTTATAATCTGCAGATTTTGAAGTTTTGGAAAAAATTTGCACGTTTATTGTAATTTATTGAACAAACAGGCTTTAATTAGCAGTCGAAAATCTACAAAGAACTACAGAATGGCAATGGATAATATACGTTTAGAAGTAATGAATACGGTGGAGAAATCTGTACAGGGTTTCATCGATAAATACCTTATCCCGGTTGAAGAGATCTGGCAACCTACAGACCTTTTACCTAATCTTCAAACTGAAGATGGTTTTGAAGGAGTACATCAGATTCGTGAAGAAGCTAAAGAACTGGGTTATGACTTCTGGGTGGTTTTAGTAGCCGATATGGTGACTGAAGAAGCTCTGCCTACTTACGAATCCTGGTTAATGGATATGGAAGGTGTAAAACAGCATGATGCCAGCAAAGGAGAATCCAATAGCTGGGCTAAATGGGTAAGACACTGGACTGGAGAAGAAAACAGACACGGTGATACTTTGAATAAATATCTTTACCTCTCTGGTAGAGTAGATATGAAAGAGATCGAAAAGACGACTCAGCACTTAATTAGTGATGGTTTCGATATTGGAACCGGGAGAGATCCTTATAGAAACTTTGTATACACCAGTTTCCAGGAGCTAGCTACTAACATTTCTCACAAACGTGTAGGACAACTAGCTAAGCAAAAAGGGAATAAGATGCTGGCTAAGATGTGTAATATCATTGCAGGAGATGAAATGAGACATTACATGGCATACAGAGAATTCGTAAAGACCATTTTCGAACATGACCCAAGCGAAATGATGTTGGCTTATGTAGATATGATGAAAAAGAAAATTGTAATGCCTGCACAGTTTATTAGAGAATCTGGACAGGGAATTGCTGAAGCTTTCGAAAACTTTTCAAATGCTGCACAAAGATTAGGAGTATATACTACTATGGATTATATCGATATCCTGAAGAAGTTAAACGACTATTGGGAAATTGATAAGATGCGTGGTCTTAATGATGATGCTGAAAAAGCTCGTGATTACCTGATGGCTTTGCCGGATAGAATGACAAGAATCGCTGGTAGAATTGCAGTACCGCAGGATCCCCATACATTTAAATGGGTTTCCAACAATGGAATGCTGTAACTGAAATTCCATAAAAAATATAAACCCTGCAGTTCACTTGCAGGGTTTTTTAAATCTACAAATGCTATAAAGCACTAAAAGAACCATATGAAAAAAATAATTTTTGCCATTACTTGCCTGGTCGCTGCCAATTTTGCCCAGGCACAGAGCACAGAAAAGAATAACGAGATCAAACTGAATATTGCCAATACCATAGCAATCGCTTCTGTTGAATTTGGATATGAAAGATTCCTGGATGATCATCAATCTATTGAAGGAATGATCCTGATCAATGATCGTATCAATTATCATTCTGAAAGTGGTTCCAGGAAATTTGAAACCAATAGTTTTAAAGTTGGTTATAACTACTATTTCGGAGAAGAATACGCTGCATCAGGTTTGTATGTAAATCCATTCCTGAAGTACAGAAGCGGTGAATTTAGCGAAGCTGCCCCAGATGCAGAATTTAATGGTGACCTAATCACAGATATGAATTCCTTTATCATTGGACTTGGTGGAGGTTACAAATGGAATTTCAACGATACTTTCGTGATAGGACCATTCGTTAATATCGGAAGAAATTTTAGCGATGAAGTAAAAGACAGATTTTCTGCTATCGAGTTCAATGCAGGTTTAAACATTGGGTATAGATTTTAATAGTCAAGTACCAAACAAAACAAGCCGATTCTTGCGAATCGGCTTGTTTTTAGTCCTGAACTTTGACTTAGCTAAGTTGTTTAAAGTTTTGTTTCCAAACCTTATAAGTTGCCAGATCTTTCTCCATTAAATTAAGACAGAAAGCGATTACTGCGGCATCATCTAAATAGCCTAGTACCGGTATAAAATCCGGAATAAGGTCTATAGGTGACAACACATATAAAAGTGCCGCTCCGGCCGCTGCTATGATATTAAATGGAATCTCCCTGTAATCCCCTTTCGCATAATCCTTAACCAGGGAAAAAAGGATCATCGCGTCATCCAAATAACGCTTCAATTTTCCTTTAGTTTCGAACTTATTGAGAATTTTTTCCTCTTCATCAATCACCTTTCCTACATCATCCTTAGAAAAGTCTTCAGTTCTTTTCTGATGTTCCTTTTCAGCCTGTTCTTTTGAAAATTCGCTCATAATTTCTTTTGGTTTCTAATCCTCGAAAATAAAGATTATCTCAACCTGATTCAAAATTGGGTCGTGTATTTAAGTATGATTTAACGATTTACGGTCAAGACTAACATAAAAAAACCCGCTATTCTTAGAATGCGGGTTTTCAGTAGGTTTATAATGATTACAAATCAAATTTTATTCCCTGAGCCAATGGCAGTTCAGTAGTGTAATTGATCGTATTCGTTTGTCTTCGCATGTATACTTTCCATGCATCTGAACCTGATTCGCGACCACCACCTGTGTCTTTCTCTCCTCCAAATGCTCCACCAATTTCAGCACCCGAAGTTCCAATATTTACATTGGCAATTCCACAATCTGATCCTTCTGTAGAAAGAAAACGTTCAGCTTCTCTCAAATTGTTTGTCATGATCGCTGAGGAAAGCCCCTGTCTTACTCCATTTTGTAATTCCAGCGCATCGTTTACATCTCCGGAATATTTCATAATGTATAATACCGGTGCAAAGGTTTCATGCTGTACGATCTCAAAATCATTCTTAGCTTCGGCAATTGCAGGTTTCACATAACAACCGCTTTCGTAACCTTCACCTTGGAGTACACCACCTTCAACTAAAATAGTTCCTCCTTCTTCCACCACTTTTTTCAAAGCATGCTGGTAATTCTTTACGGCATCCTTGTCAATAAGCGGTCCAACGTGATTATTCTCATCAAGTGGATTCCCTATCCTGATCTGCTTGTAAGCGCTTACGATAGCATCCTTCACTTTATCATAAACATCTTCGTGAATGATTAATCTTCTGGTGGAAGTACAACGCTGTCCACAAGTTCCAACTGCTCCAAAAACAGCTCCAATTACCGTATTTTTAATATCTGCATCTGGTGTTACAATGATGGCATTGTTACCACCAAGTTCGAGCAATGTTTTTCCTAGTCTTCCAGCTACTTCCTTAGCTACAATTTTTCCCATTCTGGTAGAACCCGTAGCCGAAATTAATGGTACACGCTCATCCTTAGTCATCATCTCTCCGACTTTATAATCACCGGTGATTAAACAGGAAATACCTTCAGGCACATTATTTTCAGCAAATACTTTGGCAGCAATGTTCTGACAGGCTACTGAGGTCAACGGTGTTTTTTCTGAACCTTTCCAGATACAGGCATCGCCACAAACCCAGGCCAGAGCTGTGTTCCATGACCAAACTGCTACCGGAAAATTGAAAGCTGAAATAATCCCGACAACTCCAAGAGGATGGTATTGTTCGTACATACGATGCCCAGGGCGTTCACTATGCATGGTCAAACCATGTAACTGTCTTGAAAGTCCCACTGCAAAATCGCAGATATCGATCATTTCCTGAACCTCACCCAGACCTTCCTGGTAGGATTTTCCCATTTCATAAGAAACGAGTTTCCCTAATGGTTCTTTTAATCTTCTAAGTTCATCATTAAACTGGCGTACAACTTCCCCACGCTGTGGTGCTGGCCATGTTCTCCATTCCTTGAATCCCTTAGCAGCTGTTGAAACTGTCTTTTCATAATCCTCACTGGTGGTTGCTTTCACTTTCCCAATGAGTTCACCATCAACAGGTGAATATGATTCAATGATATCTCCATTACTAAACCAGTCTTTACCGGTAGATGTTCCGTTATTTACGTCGTTTAAACCTAAATCTTTCAGGGCTTGTTTAATCCCGAATTCTTCAGCGATTTTGCTCATTAAATTGCGTTTTTATCGATTATTTTGTGTAGTTATTGCGAAAATAGTAAAAATAAACGGCTATTCCTCCGGAGCTGTGAATCGTTCATCGGCAGGCATTACTTCACCACAATTTTCGCAAGTGCGAAGTTCCTCACTATTATAAAAATGCTTAAAATGTCTTAGAAAGTCGGTTTCAATATCGTGTAAAGGGAAGTAAACCTCGTATAATTTGTGATTGCAATTATCACAAAACCAGAGTAAACCGTCCTCACCTGCTTCATTAAGTCTTTTTCGTTCTACCACCAGGCCAATGGAACCTTCTTTTCTTTCGGGTGAATGTGGCACTTTACCAGGATGAAGATACATATCGCCGGGTCCCAGTTTCATGGTTCGTTTCTCACCATTATCCTGTATATGAACCTCGATCTCTCCTTCAAGCTGGTAGAACAATTCTTCTGTTTCATTATAATGATAATCTTTCCTGGCGTTAGGCCCGGCAACGATCATAACAATATAATCGCCAGATTCTCTATATAAATTTTTATTTCCTACGGGAGGTTTTAAGTGTTCGCGATTTTGCTCAATCCACTTATTCAGGTTAAAAGGTCCTTCTACAGGCATATTTCGATTTTTTCTAAAATTACTGAATACTCCGGAAAGCTCTGGGACAACATCTATTAAAATTGAATTAAGAGTTTGCTTCAGAAGTCTATCTGAAATTTTATAACTTTCAGACAAATACGACCTATGAAAAAACTACTACTCCTATTCAGTTTTGTCACTTTACTTTCCTGTGATCAGAATTCAGAAAATAAATCAGAAGTTTCTACTTCAGCAGAAGAAACTAAAACTGCCACCGATACAACTCAAAATTTTGGAATTGTGATCCATGGTGGTGCTGGTACGATCCTCAAGGAAAATATGAGTGATAGTCTGGAAAAGGCCTACAAGGATAAGATGGAAGAGGCGATAAGAACGGGTCACGAAATTCTGGCTAATGGAGGAACGGCTGTGGAAGCTGTGCAACGAACCATTAATATTATGGAAGACAGTCCGCTATTCAATTCGGCAAAAGGTGCAGTCTTTACCAACGATGGAATAAATGAACTTGATGCCTCGATTATGGAAGGAAAAAATCTAAATGCCGGCGCGGTTGCCGGGGTTACGAATGTCAAAAATCCTATCAACCTGGCTTTTGAAGTTATGGAAAATTCGGAACATGTATTGTTATCTGGAAAAGGGGCTGAAAATTTCGCTAAAGAAAGAGGACTCGAAATTGTTGACCCGGAATATTTTTATACTGAAAACAGGTTCAAAGCAATGGAAAGAGCCAGAGACCGGGAGGATAACAAGACTGCTTTTTACGACCCTTTCGTTAAGGATGAAAAGTTTGGAACTGTAGGTTGTGCTGCACTGGATAAAGATGGAAATCTTGCAGCTGGTACTTCAACGGGAGGGATGTCTAACAAAAAATATAACCGGATTGGGGATTCTCCAATTATTGGAGCCGGAACCTATGCGAACAACGCCACCTGCGCAATTTCGAGTACCGGCTGGGGTGAGTTCTTTATTCGCGGAGTTGTAGCCTATGATATTTCAGCAATGATGGAATATAAGGGTATGAGTCTGCAGGAAGCTGCGAGTGAGGTAATTCAGAAAAAACAACCGGCTTTGGGCGGTAATGGTGGAATCATTGCTATTGATCATAAAGGAAATGTGGCGATGGAATTTAATACTGAAGGAATGTACCGTGCGAGTATGAATGCAACAGGTGATCTGCAACTGGGTATCTACAAGGAGAATAGTACCGAATAAGATTGTTCGAATTAAACTTTTAAAGCTCCTGGAATCAGGGGCTTTTTTAATTTGGTAACAATCCTGTCCAGGCTTCAAATTAGATTTAACGCAAACTAAGAGCTACCTTTGTTCTCTTAAAGATTCCCTACAAAGTACTAATATGATGTCATTTACAAAAAAGATTGGCCTCCTAAGCCTTCTCGTTCTTATGTTTTGCGATTCTTCAAATGTCAACGCGCAACGAATGTCTCGTGAGGAAGTTAACGACACCATCAAAAACATGCCTTCCTTTAGTAGTTATCACGATAATTACTTGATAAGTGGAATCCCCACGAACAAGTCGGCAAACAAGATGAATTCTGATATCAAATATCAGATCAGTTTTAAGCAGCTCATTTCCCGCGCGACACTTCCGCTTAACAGCTATTTGTTTGTGAGCTATACACAAAAAGCTTTCTGGAATATCTATGACAAATCCAGCCCTTTTGAAGAGATCAACTTTAATCCCGCCGTTGGAGTGGGAAAGCCAATATTCGACAAATCCAATAGAATCATTGCCCTGGCAGAACTGCAGCTGGAACATGAATCCAATGGAAGAGACAGTCTGGCTAGCAGAAGCTGGAACAGAGTTTCCGGAATGTTTCATACTCCGCTAGGAAGGCGGACCATGTTAAGTGCGAAAGCATGGGTTCCTTTTGCTTATACTGAAAATCATCCTGATCTCCTGGATTTCGTTGGTTTAGCTGAAGTCAAGGTACAACAGACTTTTTTCAGAGATCTATTGATTGGCGAGGTGACAGTTAGAAAAGGACTGAAGGATTGGAAAGGATCTGTAGGCACAAAGGTTTACTACAAATTATTCAATAATTCCGGAAACCAGTATTTAATGCTGGAGTGGTTCGCTGGTTACGCTGAAAGTCTTATCGATTACGATAAGTATACTAGCATGGTTAGAATTGGTTATGTTATTAAATCTACTGATCTCAATATTTTAAGAACAAGATAACTAGCTCCCACATTAACGGATGACGTCCTGCAGTTAAGGCTCTCAAGAACTCCATTTTCAGACATTAAATATTTTTAACGAACATTTAAGTTTGATTAGTTCGGTGCGTTCAGAACCAACTGTATATTTGCAAGCTCATTTAAAATAATTGCATGGATTGTTGTTCACCAGAGAAACGAAAACTAATCGAAGAGATTGGGGTTCATTTTGAGAAAATACATAATCTCGCTCCATTATCGGCGAGGATCTATATCATCATGATCCTATCTCCTAATGACGGACATACATTTGATGAGATCATCGAGATCACCCAGGCGAGTAAAAGTTCTGTCTCTACACAACTTAACCTACTGCTACAAACCAAAAAAGTAGAATACTTCACAAAATCCGGGGATAGAAAGCGCTATTTCAGGGCAAGCAGAACCTATCTTAAAAATACCCTCAACGACGAAATGAACAGGACGAAAGAAGAGATCAGGGTCGTTGATAAAATTCATGAGTTCAATTCAACCTACAATAAAGAGAAGTTTAAGAAATCTGGCGGTGTAGGTCGTTTATATATGGATCATTTGAAAATGCAAAAAGAAAACCTGGAACGTACGATCGAACAAATGAACCAGGAACTGGAAAATTAATTATTGAAGAAGAAAAGTAGAAATGAAAAAATTGTTATCAATCTCAGGTATATTCGTCCTGATTTTAGTCCTGGCGGGCTGCGGGAATGAAGGAGAATCACAAGCCCAGACTGCAAAGCCACAGGCAAAGCCATTTCCGGTAACAGAGGTTCCTCAAAGAACACTTACTGGTTATACCACTTATCCCGTTAATATCGAAGGGATCATTAATAGTGAGGTTCGCGCAAAGGTTTCCGGATACATTACAGATGTTCTTGTAGATGAAGGACAGGAAGTAAAGAAAGGTCAGTTACTTTTTAAACTTGAAACTCAATCTCTCAATCAGGATGCAGCGGCGGCGAAAGCGAACGTTAATGCAGCACAGGTAGAGGTAGATAAGCTAAAACCTTTAGTTGAAAAGAACATTATAAGTAACGTTCAACTGGAAACTGCAAAAGCAAAACTGCAACAGGCGCAGAGTAGCTACAATAGTGTTGCTGCAAATATTGGTTATGCCAATATCAAAAGTCCGGTAGACGGTTATGTAGGTTCCATAAGACTTCGTGAAGGGGCTTTGGTAAGTCCTACAAGTACTCAACCGTTAACCACCGTAAGTAATATTAGTAAGGTCTACGCCTATTTTTCCATGAATGAAACCGAATATCTTGATTTTCTGAAAGAATATGAAGGAGAAAAAGTTCAGGATAAGATCAATAATATGCCGGAGGTAGAACTTAAGCTTGCTAACGGAACGACTTATTCTGAAAAAGGTAAGATCGAAACCATCAATTCGCAGGTAAATGAGAATACCGGATCTATATCCTTCAGAGCAGTTTTTGACAATCCTTCAAGACTTCTTTCCAATGGAAACAGTGGTAAAATTGTAATTCCGAAGACCTATGAAAATGCGTTGATCGTTCCGCAGGAATCCACCTTTGAGCGACAGGGAAAAGTACTTGTTTATAAGGTTGGAGCCAGCAATAAAGTAACCAGTTCAACACTGGAAATCATTACAAGCATAGATAATTTATATGTAGTGAAATCTGGGGTGAAGCAGGGAGATACGATCGTTGCAAAAGGCCTGGCCAAATTACGACCAGATTCGGAAATTAAGCCTCAAGCAGTCGATTTCGACAGTGTGGCTAAGCCTATTGAAAAGGTATTCAGATAAATTTTCAGGAAAAAGAAACGTTATGCTAAAGACATTTATAGAAAGACCCGTACTCTCTACGGTGATTTCCATCATTATCGTGATCCTGGGGGTACTTGGTCTTTCCAACCTTCCTATCACGCAATATCCTGACATCGCACCACCAACAATTACCGTGAGCACTTCTTATCCAGGTGCCAATGCAGAAACGGTACTGGAAAGTGTGATCATCCCTATTGAAGAACAGATCAACGGTGTGGAAGGAATGACCTATTTAACCTCAACAGCTACCAATAATGGTACTGCAGAGATCACGGTTTATTTCGATCAACAGGTGGATCCAGACATTGCTGCGGTGAACGTACAGAACAGGGTGGCCCGAGCAAATCCTCTGTTGCCTGCGGAAGTTAAACAAACCGGGGTCACCACTCAAAAACAACAAACAAGTGCCCTAATGTTCTTTTCTCTTTTTAGTGAGAATAAGGATTATGACGATACTTTTATTCAGAATTACTTAAAGATCAATGTAATTCCTGAAATCCAAAGGGTAAATGGAGTTGGGAATGTTCAGGTTTTTGGAAGTAAGGATTACGCAATGCGAATCTGGCTACAACCTGATAAACTCGCAGCATACAACCTTGTTCCAACAGATGTGATCGCTGCTTTAAACGAGCAGAGTTTGGAAGCAGCTGCCGGTTCTCTGGGTGAGAATGATGGTAAAGCTTTTAACTACACAATTAAATATAGTGGTAGATACAATACTGAAGAGCAATACAGCGATATCGTGATCAAGGCTCTTGGAAATGGAGAATTTCTAAGACTAAAAGATATCGCCGAGATCGAACTCGATGCACAGAGTTATAGCGGAAGTTCCATGACTAAGGGATATCCTGCGGTAAACATGGGTGTTTTCCAAACCAAAGGTTCCAATGCTCGTGATATCATCCTGGAAATCGAAGACCGACTTGCAGAAGTTGAAAAAGATCTTCCTGAAGGTTTGGAGATCTACGTGCCCTACAATACGAACGAATTTTTAGATGCCTCGATCAATAAGGTAACACATACGCTAATAGAAGCTTTTATACTTGTTTTCCTGGTAGTGTTCATATTCTTGCAGGATTTCAGGTCGACCTTGATCCCGGCCATTGCGGTTCCGGTATCTATTATTGGTACTTTTTTCTTCCTGAACCTTTTTGGATACAGTATCAACTTATTGACCTTGTTTGCGCTGGTGCTGGCCATCGGGATTGTGGTAGATGATGCCATCGTGGTGGTGGAAGCCGTCCACGCGAAATTGGATGAAGGTGCTAAAAGTGCCAAACAAGCTACTACAACTGCCATGAACGAAATTTCTGGAGCGATCATCTCGATCACGCTGGTTATGGCTGCGGTATTTATTCCTGTGACTTTCATCAAGGGACCAACTGGTGTGTTTTACGAGCAATTTGGAATCACGCTAATCGTGGCAATATTCATTTCTGCAGTAAACGCATTAACCCTGAGCCCGGCTCTTTGTGCATTATTTCTGAAGACTCATGACGAGAAGAAAAATGGAAAGAAAAGTTTTCTTCAGAAGTTCTATGATGGGTTTAACCGCGGATTTAATGCGACTATCGAAAGATATGGAAGGTCTCTGAAGTTTCTCTACAAGAACAAATGGGTGACCGCTTTGATCCTGATCCTCGCGATTGGTGGAATCTGGTGGTCTGCGTCCACAACTCCTTCAGGTTTTGTACCAGATGAAGATCGCGGACTTATATTCGTAAACCTAGAATTACCAGCAGGTGCTTCCATAGACAGAACCCAGGAAGTTAATGATCTCCTGTATCAGAAAGTGAAAGATATTGAAGGTATTCAGGGAGTTTCAGTAATTGCCGGTAGAAGTTTAATTAGTGGTGCAGGAAGTAATTATGGACTTGGATTTATTAAACTGGATAACTGGGAAGAACGTGACACCGATGAATTATCTGTTGAAAGCATTACAGGAAAGTTGTTCGGTATAGCGGCTACCATCCCGGAAGCAAATATTATTTTCTTTTCACCTCCCAGTATTCCCGGCTTCGGAAATTCATCTGGATTTGAAGTGAATTTACTGGATAGATCTGGAGCAGGTTTCAATGAGCTCGATGAAGCCAACCAGGAATTTATCAGGAAACTTTCTGAAAGACCTGAAATTCAATATGCACAAAGTTCTTTCAATACTAATTATCCTCAATACGAACTGGAATTGAATGTACCCTTAGCTAAAGAAAAAGGCGTTACGGTAAATGAAATTTTCAGTACACTTCAGGGATATATTGGAGGGGTTTATGCTGCCGATTTCTCTAAATTCGGAAAACAATACCGGGTTTACGTACAGGCATATCCTGAAGATCGTGCACAAAAATCTGATCTCAACAAACTTTACGTTCGCACGTCTTCCGGAGAAATGAGTCCTATCACACAGTTTGTGAACCTTAAAAGAGTTTATGGGCCACAATCGGTAACCCGTTTCAACCTTTTCAACTCAACTAAACTTAGTGGTGCGACCAATCCAGGTTTTAGTTCAGGAGATGCGATTACAGCTATTGAAGAAGTTGCCAGTACACTTCCTGAAAATTATACTACTGCATACAGTGGTCTGACCCGGGAGGAAGTAAACGCTGGAGATCAAACGACTACGATTTTCCTATTATCTATCGTGTTCGTTTACTTCTTACTTGCGGCACAATACGAAAGTTATTTACTGCCGTTTTCAGTATTGTTCTCATTACCTCTTGGAGTTTTTGGTGCATATATCACCACAAAATTTTCAGGATTGCAGAACAACATCTATTTCCAGATCGCATTGATCATGCTAATAGGTTTACTTGCCAAGAATGCTATTCTAATTGTGGAATTTGCATTACAACGAAGACGACAGGGAGAATCTATCGTAGACGCAGCCATAGATGGAGCAAAATCCAGGTTAAGGCCAATTCTTATGACTTCTTTTGCCTTTATCCTTGGATTGCTACCGCTTGTGCTTGCTTCAGGAGTTGGTGCCGAAGGTAACCGTTCCATTGGTACCGGTGCTGCCGGAGGACTATTGATCGGGACAATTCTGGGTGTATTCGTAATTCCTATCCTTTTTATTCTCTTCCAGTGGTTGCAGGAAAAAGTAGGTAAGAAACCCGAAGCTGTTGAAACTAAATAAGATTGAAAATGAACGTATTATATAACATGAAATTTGGTCTGGTAGGAGTTGTACTCCTTAGCTTTCAATCGTGTTTTGTTGCTAAAGATTACGAACAACCAGAGGTAATTGAAGAAGCGAACTACAGAACCGATGAGATAGATCAGGATAGTTTGAATATGGCCAATGTCTCCTGGAAGGAAATGTTTACAGATCCTATCCTACAGGATTATATTTCTAAAGGACTTGAAAATAATATAGATATACGCGTGGCAATGCAACAGATCAATGCTGCCGAAGCTTACGTGAAACAAGGTAAAGCTGGTTATCTTCCTACTCTGGGAGCTAATGCCACCTTTACTCACCAGGAACTTTCTCAAAATAGCCAGTTTGGTAGTTTGTTTAGTTCACTGGATCAATATCAGTTAAGTGCAGATCTGTCCTGGGAAGCAGATATCTGGGGTAAGATTAGAAGTAGAAAACGTGCTTTCGATGCCAGGTATTTGCAAAGTATCGCGGCACATCAGGCAGTGAAAACCAGGCTGATCTCAGATATAGCTTCAACCTACTATCAATTGCTGACTTTGGACGAGCAGATCGCGATTACTGAAAGAACGGTAGAAACCAGGGCGAATAGCCTTGAGACTACAAAAGCTCTAAAGGAAGCTGGAACTCTTACTGAAGTTGGAGTGCAGCAAACTGAAGCGCAGCTATACACCGCAAAAGCTATCTTGATAGACCTTAGAAATGAAGCAAGATTACTTGAAAATACGCTTTCCATACTACTTGGTGAAGCACCCATGTTAATTGAAAGGTCCAATCTGGACATGCAGGAAATCACGACAGATCTTAATATTGGTGTTCCGGTACAATTATTACGTAACCGTCCTGATGTCATTGCTGCGGAATACAATCTGGTAAATGCATTTGAACTTACCAATGTTGCCAAAAGTAATTTCTATCCTTCGCTTACTTTAAGTGCAACTGGTGGATTACAGGCTTTGGACAAAGGAGATCTTTTTGATCCTAATTCACTTTTCGCTACCGTCATTGGTGGTTTGGCTCAGCCAATTTTAAACGGAAGAGCCATAAGAACTGAATATGAAGTGTCACAGGCAGAACAGGAACAGGCCAGACTTGAATTTAGAAGAGCCATTTTAACGGCAAGCAAGGAAGTATCGGATGCCATGTATTCTTACGAGGCCGCTTCAGAAAAAATAGATGTAAAACAGAAAGAATTTAAGGCCTATGATCTTGCCACAGATTATTCTGAAGAATTATTAAATAATGGGCTTGCTAATTACCTTGAAGTTTTAACGGCTCGGCAAAATGCTCTGAACTCGAGTTTAGATCTTGCGAATGCAAAGTACAATCAATTAAAATCAATTGTCGATCTTTACGAAGCCTTAGGTGGCGGGTGGAATTAATTAAAATTTAGTTTTTTCATAGTTAGTTAGTTGTTGGTTGATAGTGACCTCAGGCTTTAGGGTTTGAGGTCACTTTTTTAAAATTATTATATGCTTAGAAAATTACAATCCCTTTGTTTTTGTTTGGTGTTTTTGACTTTCTCTTCTTTTACCTATGCTCAGGATACAGAGAAGCCAGAACCAGAAAATGATAGTATTCCCACGACCTGGGAACTTTTAAAATATGACGGTGTCAGTGCTTTTGGCGGAATAAAGAACACCTATTCTTCTCCCCTTAGATGGCAAAAAGATGATTTTATTACTGCCGGAGCTGTAGTTGCCGGTACCGCTGCCCTTTATATTTTCGATGAAGAGACCAACCAATACTTTATGGATCAAGGAGAAAATGTACCTGAATTAGTGAAAGATTTCGGTTGGTATTTTGGGAGTCCGCAAAATAATTACGGAATAACTGGTGCGGTTTACCTGGTTGGCTTATTCACTAAGAATGAGAAAATAAGACAAACGGGGGTGTTGATGATCTCTGCAGCTACTGCATCTGGGATCATTCAGTCGATTTCCAAAACCGTAGTAGGAAGAGCCAGACCATCAGCTGGTGAAGGTAAAGGCAGCTTTGATCCTTTCAATAAAGAGGGAAGATACCACTCATTTCCGTCTGGGCATACAATCCTATCCTTTACAACATTTTATGCACTATCCAAGCAGTTCGATAATCCTTTTGTAAAAGCTGGACTTATAGGAGTTGGAATGGTCTCCCCGGTTTCCAGGCTTTGGTCTGGTGCACACTGGCTGACCGATGTAGGGCTTAGTCTTGCAATTAGCGTTGCGGTTGTGGACAGTATCGATAAATACCTGAAGAACGAACGTAACTACGGAGTACAGAATCCTAATAAAATAAGCTGGAAAATGCAGGTAGGACTTGGCCGGGTAGGGATCGTAGGTACTTTTTAACCTGCTTTTAAAATAATTCGAACTATAGTTTTCTTAACTTTAAAGGAAAAAGATGAGAAGTAGTTTTAATGATATTATTTCTGGAGAGACTCCCGTATTAGTAGATTTCTATGCCGACTGGTGTGGACCTTGCAAATCGCTGGCACCAATTTTAAAGGAAGTTAAGAATGATCTTGGCGAAGGGGTGAAGATCGTAAAGATCGATGTAGATAAGAACCAGGAATTAGCCTCGAAATATCAGGTTAGAGGTGTTCCCACTATGATCCTCTTCAAGGATGGGAAACAATTCTGGAGACAGTCAGGCTTATTACCCAAACACGATATTGTAAGTAAGATCAACTCTATTTAAGCTTCCCTCCTTTGGCAGCCCACCATGGATGTATTTCAACTTTTAGTCTGCCAGCTTTTACCATGGGATCTAAATTGGCCAGGCTATCTGCTTCGGCTTGAGTCGCAGTATTAAAAACTACAATTCCACGAAGATCACCATCGTCTCCCATAGGCCCCGTTAAACTGGTATAACCTTCAGTGGCCATGCGCTCCAGATGAGCCATATGCTTCTTTTGAAGTTCTGCAGCCTCAGTCGAATCCTGGCTTCTGGTAGGTCCGGATTTCAGAAAAACCATATAATATTGCTGCATTAGATATGTGGTATCTCCTTCTTTGTAACTAAAAGTCTGGTAGCCTTTCTTTTTCAGGTCTTCTTCAATGGACTTCGTACTAACTTCCTTTTCTACGATCGTATCCTCTTTCACCTCCACAATTTCTTCGGAAGCTTCTTCTTTAGAAGATTGATCGCAGGAAATAAATAGAGACAGGAATGCTGATAAGATGAGATTTTTCATTTTTCCCAGTTTTTATATGGATTAAGAGTAAGCTGTGAATTGTAATATTGATTTTGACCGGTCACTTCCTCACCCAACCATTCAGGTTTCAGGAAACGTTCGTGCTCTGAATTTAATTCCACTTCTGCAATACTAAGACCTTGATTATCTCCCAGAAATTCGTCTACTTCAAATACATGCTGTCCCACAGGCACGAGGTAGCGATATTTTTCGATCTTCCCTGGTTCACATAGCTTGAGTAGTTGCTGAGCTTCGTCAACTGGTATTTCCTTCTCCCACTCGAAACGGGAAACTCCACTTTCAGAGCTTTTGCCCTTAATGGTCATAAAAGCTTTATCAGCCTGGATACGTATCCTGATTGTTCGTTCCGGATGCGTATTTAGATAAGCCTGGATAAATAAGGTTTTACTACTCGCTTCTTTTTTATATGCTTCTGAAGTGATCAGGAACTTTCTTTCAATTTCTATCATTCTGAAGAGTTGCTTAAAGTCTTGATTTTATCAGATTCAATTCTTCCGCTTTTATAGGGATGGTTTGCCAGATATTGCATTGCATTCGCGATCTCCTCTGGTTCAATACTCCGATATTTTTTGAATCCGCCAATAAGCAAATGATTACCAAGTTTCATCAAATTAATAAATATGGATTCCATCAGCCTGTTCTCTGCCCTGTCACCGGCAATTAAAGATGGCTGCAGTATATAAGTATTTGAGATCTTTTGTTCCAGTACAGCACCTTCCATTTCACCTTTCACTTTATTGTAAAAGATATTACTATTCTCGTCTGCTCCCAAAGCTGAAATTACCATGAAAGTGCCAATATTATTCCTTTTGGCCAGTTTCGCAGCAGTTGCTGGAATACCAAAATCAATTTGTCGATACAATTCCTTATCGGGAGTTTTACTTTTCGTAGTTCCTATGCAGCAGAAGACTTCATCTCCGGTGAATAGTTCCTGAATCTTTTCAAGTTCAAAAAGATCTATGAGATATTCCTCGATCTTCTCACTTTTTTGAGATACATGATTTCTTCCAAAAACCTTGATCTTTCTATAACGATCATCCTTTATTAATTTATCTAAAAGAATTCCACCAGTGAGACCGGTAGCACCAAGAATGATCGCTGTTTTCGCCTGTTCCATTGCTGTAGCTATTAATTAGACTAAGATATTACTTAAATTTACAAGGTGGAAAAACTTCGCAAAATTATCCATGTAGATATGGATGCCTTCTATGCTTCAGTAGAGCAACTGGATAACCCGGATCTTCGGGGAAAGCCGGTCGCCGTAGGTGGTAGCTCGCAACGCGGAGTTGTAAGTGCAGCTAGTTACGAAGCACGAAAGTTTGGTGTGCGCAGCGCGATGAGTAGTGTAATGGCTAAAAGAAACTGTCCTGATCTCATCTTCGTAAAATCGAATTTTGAGAGATACCGTGAAATTTCAGCACAGATCAGGGAGATCTTTTATGAGTATACAGACCTGGTCGAGCCATTATCTCTGGATGAAGCATATCTTGATGTTACCGAGAATAAAAAAGGCCTGATGAGTGCGACTCTTATCGCTAAAAAGATTAGAGACCAGATCAAGGAAAAGACTGGTTTGAACGCTTCCGCAGGAATTTCCGTCAATAAATTCATCGCCAAGGTTGCCAGTGACATTAATAAACCAAACGGACAAAAAACCGTACCACCGGAAGAAGTTTTAGAGTTCCTGGAAGAGCTGGACATTAGAAAATTCTACGGTGTTGGAAAAGTAACTGCGGAAAAAATGTATCGGCTGGGGATTTTCAGCGGAAAAAACCTCAAGTCTAAGACGGAAGAATACCTGAGTGAACATTTCGGAAAGAGTGGCAGGCACTTTTATAAGGTTGTTCGAGGAATTCACCATAGTGAAGTAAAACCTCATAGAACCCGCAAATCGCTTGGTGCTGAAAGAACCTTTAATGAGAATATCTCTTCTGAAATATTTATGCTCGAAAAACTTCAGAATATTGCTGAAGAAATAGAACGCAGACTGAAAAGATCTGATGTCGCTGGGAAAACGATCACTTTGAAGATCAAATACAGTGATTTTACCCAACAAACAAGAAGCAAGACGATTAGCTACTATATTTCCAGTAAAGACCTCATTCTCGAAATCGCCAAAGAATTGTTATATCAGGAGAAAATGAAGAATTCGGTTCGATTACTGGGAATATCACTGTCCAACTTAAACACTGAAAAGGCGGATACGAAAGAAGAAGAAAAGGAAATCCTCGTCCAATTGAAATTTAAATTTTAATGTCTAAGAAATTGCTGTTTATATGTATGATGATTGGCATGATTTCCTGCCAGGAAGATCAGGTTTACGAGTTGCCGGAAAATGCTACGACTTTACTAACGGGTGACGATACAAAGACATGGAAACTCGCAAGACGTTCCAATAACAATGTAAGAATGAACATGGGTCCATGCTTTCTCAATTATCGCCAGAGTTTTTCCGTAGACAAGACTGTTGAAGATAATAATGGAAGAAATAAGGATTGTGGACCGAGTCTTGCTGGCACCTGGGAGTTTAAGAAGGGAGTGAAAAATGAACTTTATCTACGAATTAATAGTCCGCAGATTCCTGAACTATTAAGTACGGATAAGGAATATAAAGATTTCAAAATATTGAAGTTAACGAAGGACACCCTTGAGGTGGTTTTCAGACATAATCAATATGGTAATACTAGCAGATTAATTACAGATATTCTCGTCCGCGAAGATATGGATATAGGTGACCGATATTTTCACCATTAAAAAACCGGATACCTACTTATGCAGATATCCGGTTGTTAAATTTGAATATTTACAGTTCTATTCTATTTCAGAAACTCTTAGCGTATTCACCATTCCCTTAGCGGTAATTGGCATTGCGGCAAGATTGATCGTAAAGTCACCAACTTCCACAAATTTATATTGTTTCGCCATATCGTTGATATCATCGATGGTCTCATCTGTACTCACAAACTTATCGTAGAAAAAGGCTTTCACACCCCATAAAAGGCTCAATTGATTGAGAATCCTTCTGTTCGATGTAAATACAAGAATATGAGCTTCTGGTCTCCATGCAGAGATCTGGAATGCTGTATAACCACTATTAGTTAACGTACAGATCGCTTTCGCCTTGATCTCGTTCGCCATATGCGCAGCGTGATAACAAACTGCTTTGGTAATATATCTTTTCGTTCTTACGTGCGGTGGCTCATGAGGAACCTTGATAAGCGGAGAATTCTCCACACTTTCCAGGATCTGTGCCATTTTCTGAATTACCTGTACCGGATATTGTCCTACGGAAGTTTCCCCGGAAAGCATCACAGCATCAGCTCCATCCATTACAGAATTGGCAACATCGTTCACCTCTGCTCTGGTAGGCGTAAGGCTCGTGATCATGGTTTCCATCATTTGAGTTGCGATGATCACCGGGATTCGTGCTTTTTTAGCTGTAAGTACCAGTTTCTTCTGAATTAGAGGAACTTCCTGAGCAGGAATTTCCACACCCAGATCTCCACGTGCTACCATAAGTCCATCACAATAAGCAACGATCTTATCAATATTCTCTACACCTTCAGGTTTTTCGATCTTAGCCACGATCGGAATTTTAAATTCTGAATGCTCATTGATCAATTTCTGAAGTTCCATAAGATCTTCAGCATGTCTAACAAAAGAAAGTGCCATCCAGTCTACAGCAAGCTCGCAGGCAAATTTGGCATCTCTAATATCCTTTTCTGTAAGTGCAGGTAAAGAGATATTTGTATTTGGAAGGTTTACTCCCTTTTTTGATTTTAATGGTCCACCCTGAATAACCTTCGTAGTTACCTCATCTTTCTTGTTGGTTTTCACAACTTCGAAGATTAGTTTACCATCATCAAGTAAGATTCTTTCCCCGGCTTTTACATCCTGCGGAAAAGTTTCGTAATTCATGTAAACCCGCTCTGAAGTTCCTTTGAAAGGTTCGCCAGTCACGAAAGTGATAATATCACCTTCAGAAACCACTACCTCTTCCTTCATCACTCCAACACGAAGTTTTGGACCCTGAAGATCGGCAAGAATCGCAGCATTAAATCCTTCTTCCTCGTTCAGTTCTCTAATCATCTGCACCCGCTCTTTCACATCCTCATAATCTGCATGTGAAAAGTTGATACGAAATACGTTGACACCTTCCTGCAACATTCTCTTTAAAGTATCTTTGCTACTGGTTGCAGGGCCCAGTGTGGCAACTATTTTTGTTTTCTTGTTGGTCGGCATTATTCGAAAATTAGATTTTGTTTGTTCTTCAGCTTATCGACTTCTATAGCGTAAGCTGCCTGTACTCCTGGAATTTGATTAATCTTGTTCAGAATCCTGACGAATTCTTTAGGTAGAATTTCCTCGCTTATCTTCAGAAAAAAATCAACTTTACTATATTCAGGTATAAGATTTATTTCTTTTGAGCTGAACTTTTCCTCATTAAAAAGGGAACCTGTACTTAAAATCCTTTTCGGTTCTCCCTTGAACTTATTGGTAACCAGTTCAACGCTGTAGTAAGCTTTTGGATCTTTGAAAGAGTAAAGAGCGTAAAAAGCGTGATATTCAGAATGATTAAAATCAATGTCTGTCGCCTCTCTCTCCAGCTTTGTTCGCAAATTCTTATTAATTAAATAAGCCATTCTATACCCTTCTAAAGAAGAGTAGATCGCGATCAATTGAAAGCTCTCATCTTCAAACTCAAGCAGTTCCTTATGCATAAGCACAAATTCGGAATTTAAGGTTAAAGATAATATATCATTGCTGAAATGAAGATATCAGGGGTCTAAAATTCATAATTTTCTACGAAAACGTTATAGTTTACGTTAATTTCGCAAATTATTTTATTTTAGTCTGAAGCGCGTAGTAAGCCCTTTTCGATGCTTTTTCTTCAGCTTTCTTTTTTGAAGTTGCCCTGGCCTTAGCCACCACCCGATTTTCAATTCGGAGTTTTACTGCGAAATGTTTAAGTTCATCATTCCCAGTATCCTCGTAGACTTCGAAATCAAATTCCTTCTTTTCCTTCTGGCACCATTCAATTACCAGACTTTTATAGCTAATTACTTTTCCTTCGAGTTGCTCTATATCCACATATGGATCTATCACTCGCTCGTAAATGAAGCGTTCACAATATTTATAACCTCTATCAAGATAAATAGCACCAACGAGAGCTTCAAACAGGTTTCCATGAATATTCACTCCAAATTGAGTGACAGGGATATTGGTTTGAACATGTTCGATAAGACCAAGGTCTTTCCCTAGTTCATTCAGGTGCTTACGACTCACCACCTTGGAACGCATTTTAGTAAGATAGCCTTCATTCCCTCCGGGAACTGCTCTAAATAGATGAGAAGCGACCACCGCACTAAGCATGGCATCGCCAAGAAATTCCAGTCGTTCAAAGTTGATGGCATTACCATCTTCATCTCTTCGATTAAGAGAGCGATGGGTAAATGCCTTTTTATAAGGAGAAAGTGTCTTTGGTTTAAAACCCAGGATTTGAGTTAGGATATTAAAAAAATTCCCGCCTTTATAAGAGCGGGAATTTAATATGTTACGAATGACGCTCATGGTCTATTCGTCTAATTTTTTAAATACTACACAGGCATTATGACCTCCAAAACCAAACGTGTTACTCATAGCAATCTTGACTTCTCTTTCCTGAGCTTTGTTCAGGGTTAGATTTAGTTCAGGATCAATATTTTCATCAATGTTCTCATGGTTAATGGTAGGCGGGATCAAACTATATTTCATTGAAAGTATCGACGCAATTGCTTCAATGGCTCCAGCTGCACCAAGAAGGTGACCGGTCATTGATTTCGTTGAATTGATATTCATGTTCTTTGCATGATCTCCAAATACTTTGGTAATAGCCTTTAATTCAGCAACATCCCCAAGTGGTGTAGAAGTACCATGTGTATTGATCACATCTACATCCTCTGGTTTTAAGCCTGCATTCTTAAGGCAGTTTTTCATTACAGCAACAACTCCATCTCCTTCCGGATGCGGAGCAGTCATGTGATAAGCGTCTGAAGAAAGACCACCGCCAAGCAATTCAGCATAGATCTTAGCTCCTCTTGCTTTAGCGTGCTCATATTCTTCAAGAATAAGAGCTCCAGCTCCTTCGCCAAGAACAAATCCATCCCTTGTGGAATCGAATGGTCTTGAGGCTGTCTCCGGGCTTTCGTTTCTGGTAGAAAGGGCATGCATTGCGTTAAATCCACCCATTCCTGCCAGTGTCACAGCAGCTTCAGATCCTCCTGAAACAATTACATCACTGTATCCCAACCTAATGTTGTTAAGTGCGTCTATCATTGCGTTTGCAGATGATGCGCATGCTGATACTGTGGTATAATTTGCTCCCATGAATCCGTGTTTGATAGAAATATTACCTGGGGCAATATCTGCAATCATCTTCGGAATAAAGAAAGGATTGAATCTTGGAGTACCATCACCTTCAGCGAAGTTGATGACTTCATTCTGGAAAGTTTCCAGTCCACCTATCCCGGCACCCCAAATAACGCCAACGCGATATTTGTCTACCGTTTCAAGGTCTATACCAGAATCCTCGATAGCTTCGTCTGCAGATACCATTGCGTACTGAGCGAACCTATCAAGTTTTCGGGCCTCCTTGCGATCAAAATGATCTAAAGGATTAAAATTTTTGAGTTCACATGCGAATTTAGTCTTGAACTTTTCAGTATCAAAATAAGTGATAGGCGCACTACCACTTTTTCCACTTTTAAGTCCTTCCCAATATTCCTCTAAATTGTTACCAATTGGGGTTAAGGCTCCAAGGCCTGTAACTACTACTCGCTTCAACTCCATATGGTGTCTATGATTTATTTTTTAGCGTCTTCGATATATGAAATTGCCTGACCTACAGTTGCAATGTTCTCTGCCTGATCGTCTGGAATCTGAATGTCGAATTCCTTTTCGAATTCCATGATCAATTCAACTGTGTCTAGTGAATCAGCACCCAAGTCGTTGGTGAAGCTGGCTTCGTTTACAACTTCATTCTCGTCAACTCCTAATTTGTCAACGATTATAGCTTTTACTCTTGATGCAATGTCTGACATAATTTTTTATTTTAATTTTGATTAGGTGGCAAAAATAAAAACTTTTATTTTAAAACCGATTTTTACTCCAAAAATGTGATGGTAATTTACATAAATTCACTCAAAGCAGTTAATTTTACATCCTAATAATTGTTAACAGCCTTATTTTGAGTGACAAAAGAAATACGACCAAAAAGAAGATTGTCATTTTTGCTTCAGGCTCCGGTACGAACGCCGAGAATATTATCAGGTACTTTCAGGAATCCAGTGATACCAGCGTATTAGCGGTATTCTCCAATAAAAAATACGCCGGTGCTTTAAAAAGAGCACATGACCTGCAGGTAAAAGCCTTGCATTTTGACAGAAATTCATTCTACCAGACCAATGAAGTTCTTCATATTCTGGAAGACATGAATCCAGATCTTATTGTTCTGGCAGGTTTTCTGTGGTTATTTCCATCCAAGATAATTGCTGAATTTCCAGATCGTATCATTAATATTCATCCCGCACTACTACCTAAATTTGGTGGTAAAGGCATGTATGGAAATAAAGTTCATGAGGCAGTTATAGAGAATAAAGAAAAAGAAAGTGGCATCAGCATTCATTATGTAAATGAACATTATGATGAAGGAAATATCATTTTCCAGGCAACCACTCCGATTACCGAGGAAGACACACCAGGAAGTCTTGCCACAAAAATTCATACGCTGGAATACAAGCACTTCCCGGAAGTGATCCAGCAACTCCTGCAAAAATAAATGAAGTGATTACACCAAAGGTGCATATTTATACAGACGGTGCTGCCCGGGGCAATCCCGGTCCCGGAGGTTTTGGTATCGTGATGGAATGGGTCGGCAAACCTTACCAGAAGGAATTCGCCCAGGGATTTAAGCTTACCACGAATAATAGAATGGAGCTCATGGCGGTGATCGTTGCTCTAAGCAAATTAAAAACACCCGGAACACCTGCTAAGGTTTTTACCGATTCCCGATATGTTTCAGACGCAGTGAACAAAGGCTGGATCTTTGGCTGGGAGAAGAAAAATTTTGTGAATCGTAAAAATGCTGATCTCTGGAAAGCTTTCCTGAAGGTCTTCCGAAGACATAAGGTAGAGTTCCAATGGATCAAAGGACATAATGATCACCCACAAAATGAGCGTTGTGACGCCCTGGCAGTAATGGCCTCTAAAGGAAAGGACCTTCCCGCAGATGATGGCTACAAAGCTTAACAATTGAACCCGACATTCAGGTTTACAGCTTGAAAAACAAACTGTATATTTGCAGCGACAATTTAAAACCCGTTATGAGTAAATTACTTATTGTTGGAACTGTAGCTTTTGATGCTATTGAAACTCCATTTGGAAAAACAGATAAAATATTAGGTGGAGCAGGAACTTATATAGGCCTTTCTGCAGCGAACTTTGATATAGACAGCGCCGTGGTTTCTGTGGTGGGGGATGATTTTCCCCAGGAATACCTCGACCTAATGAAGAATAATAATATCGATATCGAAGGGATCGAAGTTGTTGAAGGTGGTAAGACGTTTTTCTGGAGCGGTCGCTATCATAATGACCTGAACAGCAGAGACACTCTGGATACGCAATTGAATGTACTGGCAGATTTTAACCCGGTAGTTCCTAATAACTATAAGGACGCAGAATATGTAATGTTAGGAAACCTTCATCCGTTAGTGCAATTGAGCGTACTGGAACAGGTTGAGAATCCTAAGCTTGTTGTTCTTGATACTATGAACTTCTGGATGGACAATACTCCTGAAGATCTTGACAAAGTAATTGCTAAAGTAGATGTAATCACGATTAACGACGAAGAAGCAAGACAACTTTCAGGTGAATACTCGCTGGTGAAAGCTGCCAGAAAGATCGCTGAAATGGGTCCTAAATATATAGTGATCAAAAAAGGAGAACATGGTGCACTGCTTTTCCATGAAGACCAGATCTTCCATGCTCCTGCCCTTCCACTTGAAGAAGTTTTTGATCCAACCGGTGCTGGTGATACATTTGCTGGTGGTTTTATTGGATACCTTGCCAGAACAAATGATATCTCTTTCGACAACATGAAGAACGCCGTGATCTACGGATCCAATCTCGCTTCCTTTTGCGTTGAAAAGTTTGGAACAGAGCGGATGCAAAAATTATCTCGCGAGGAAGTAAACGAACGGCTTCACGATTTCAAGAAGCTAACGCACTTCGAAACAAAATTAGATTAGTAAAACATGCCCTGTAATTTCAGGGCTTTTTTTGTGACATAAACAACAACACAACAAATTCCAGATAAGACCCTATGAGTGACGCTATAAAACACGAATGTGGAATTGCACAGATAAGGCTTCTTAAACCATTAGACTACTATAAAAAGAAGTATGGCACAGCTTTTTATGGTGTTAATAAGATGTACCTTCTTATGGAGAAACAGCACAACCGAGGTCAGGATGGTGCAGGTTTCGCGAGTATAAAATTAAACACAGCACCTGGCGAACGTTACATAAGTCGTGTAAGATCTAATGCCGCACAGCCAATTCAGGATATTTTTGAACAGATTAATCAAAGGATCAATGACGAGATCCTGGCAAATCCTGAGTATGCAGAAGACACTGAGCTGCAAAAAAAATATATACCTTACCTGGGTGAGGTTTTTCTGGGTCATGTTCGCTACGGAACCTTCGGAAAGAATAGTATAGAAAGTGTACATCCATTCCTGAGACAGAACAACTGGATGCACCGTAATCTTATTGTTGCTGGGAATTTTAATATGACCAATGTGAACCAGTTGTTCGATAATCTTGTTGAACTCGGGCAGCATCCAAAGGAACGAGCAGATACGGTCACCGTTATGGAAAAGATCGGTCACTTCCTGGATTCAGAAGTAAGAAAACTATATAAGAAACTTAAGAAAGAAGGTTTTTCCAAGAAACAGGCTTCTCCACATATCGCAGAGCAGCTTGATGTTGCAAAGATCCTGAGAAAATCTTCGAAGAACTGGGATGGTGGATATGCCATGGCAGGAATGATTGGTCACGGTGATTCCTTCGTACTTCGTGATCCTGCAGGGATTCGTCCCGCTTATTACTATAAGGATGATGAAGTGGTTGTGGTAGCTTCAGAAAGACCTGTGATTCAAACAGTATTTAATGTAGATTTTAATGATGTTCACGAATTACCTCCGGGGAACGCGATCATTACTAAAAAAAGCGGAGAGGTAAATATTACCGAAATTCTGAAACCTCTGGAACGCAAGGCCTGTTCTTTTGAAAGGATCTATTTTTCCCGTGGTAGTGATGCTGAAATTTACGAAGAGCGTAAAATGCTGGGTAGACTACTCATGCCAGATGTATTGAAAAGCATTGAACATGACACCTTAAAAACCGTCTTCTCTTTTATCCCTAATACTGCGGAAACTTCTTTCTACGGAATGGTGGAGGCCGCTCAGGATGAATTGAACAAGCAGAAGAATGAAGCTATTCTGGAGGAAAAGGAAACTTTAACCGATGCCAGACTACAGGAAATTCTATCCCATAGGCTTAGAACTGAAAAGATCGCGATCAAAGATGTAAAGCTACGAACCTTTATTACTGAAGATAGTAGCAGGGATGACCTGGTTGCTCATGTCTATGATGTGACTTACGGTGTGGTAAAACCTGAGGACAACCTTGTGATCATTGATGATAGCATTGTTCGGGGAACTACCCTGAAGAAAAGTATTATTAAAATGATGGACCGGCTGAAACCAAAGAAGATCGTAGTAGTATCTTCGGCTCCACAGATAAGGTATCCGGATTGTTATGGAATTGACATGGCCAGGCTGGAAGATCTTGTTGCCTTTAGAGCCGCTTTGGAGTTACTGAAGGAATCTGACAAATATGAAATCGTAGAAAAGGTTTACAAGAAATGTAAGCAACAGGTAGACCTGGATGATGCTGAAGTGCAGAACTTCGTGAAAGAAATGTATGATCCATTTACCAATGAACAGATTTCTGATAAGATTTCAGAATTGTTATGTGATACTGATGTAAAAGCTGACGTAAAGATCATTTACCAAACGGTAGAAAACTTACATAAAGCATGTCCAAAGAACCTGGGTGACTGGTACTTTACCGGTGACTATCCCACTGCCGGTGGGAACCGGGTAGTAAACCGGGCATTTATAAATTTCTACGAAGGAAATACAGACAGGGCATATTAAATCGCTTTTCAACTAGTAATTATGCATTTGGTCTAATAATATTTGTGGCTAGGTTTTATCTATCTACATTAGTACCATGCCATAACATAAGTAGGTTAAGTTCATGGTAGATTTGGGGCAAAAAAAGGTGGATTCATTCCGCCTTTTTTTATGTCCGGTCGGTAAATTTCACCAGGTAACAATCACCCATAATATCCTAATTTTTAGCTATTTAACTAGTTTTCAGGTATTTCGTCCAAAAGTTTTACAAGCTACCAACATTCAACTTATCTTTATTAGACCATAGCATAGGTAGGTTAAGTTCATGGTAGATTTGGGGCAAAAAAAGGTGGATCTTGATCCGCCTTTTTTCATGCACACAACTGAAGATCAGCTTGTTCAACTCTTATATCTACTGCTTAAACAAACAATTATTTTAAGCTACTCGTCTAGTTTTCAGGTATTTCATCCAAAAGTTTTATTTACTACCAACATTCATCTTATCTTTATTAGACCATAGCATAAGTAGGTTAAGTTCATGGTAGATTTGGGGCAAAAAAAGGTGGATCTTGATCCGCCTTTTTTTATGCATAAAACTGGACAAAAAAAAGACCGCCATCCGGCGGTCTTCAAGATTTAGAAAATCAATTCTATATTATTTTGCTTTTGCGTATCTACTAGAAACTCCTTTCCAATCGATCACATTAAAGAATGCATCGATATATTCAGGACGCTTGTTCTGGTAGTTCAGGTAGTAAGCATGCTCCCAAACGTCTAGTCCAAGAATTGGAGTTCCTCCACAGCCAATTTCTGGCATGATTGGATTATCCTGGTTTGCAGTAGAACAAACTTCTACTTTACCACCATTATGTACACATAGCCATGCCCAACCAGATCCAAATTGTCCTGCAGCTGCATTAGAGAACTTCTCTTTAAAAGCTTCGAAAGAACCAAATGCGCTGTCGATCGCTGAAGCTAGTTCACCTTCTGGTTTTCCTCCACCATCAGGAGACATTACTTCCCAGAATAAGCTATGGTTATAAAAACCACCACCATTATTTCTTACAGCCTTGTTAGACATGTCAAGGTTTTGAAGTATATTCTCGATATTCTTTCCTTCCATATCTGTACCTTCGATCGCACTGTTTAGCTTCTTGGTATAACCTGCATGATGCTTATCGTGGTGAATTTCCATCGTTTTTGCATCTATATGTGGCTCTAATGCATCAAAAGCATATTTTAGTTTTGGTAATTCAAAAGACATAATTATCTGATTTTTTTGTGATTAGTACTTTATATTCCATCAAATTTAGCCATTAAGGCATTTAATGGAAATTATTTACTGTTATAAATTACTTAAAAGCAATGCCCGGTTTCCAGTCATTTTTATTTTAACTTTAAGCTTTGTACAAGCTCTCAAATCTCAATAATATAGCCGAATTTGGAAAATTTCTTTCATATCTATAATGCATCTGCAGGCTCTGGAAAAACATTCACCCTCGTAAAGCGTTACCTCAGTATTTTATTCAACTCCAATCGAAAGGATAGCTATAAAAATATCCTTGCCATCACCTTTACCAATAAAGCTGTTGGTGAAATGAAAAAACGGATTATAGAAAGCCTGGCAAATTTCGCGAAAGAAGATTCTGTTCAGGTAGATCCTTTAATGACCGCGATCATGGAAGAAACTGATCTTTTAGAAGAGCAAATTCGGGAGAAATCCAGGGAAATTCTTAAAAGCATTATTCATAATTATGCTGCATTTGAAATTTCAACTATAGATGGATTTACGCACCGGGTGATACGCACTTTCGCTCGTGACCTTGGCATTCCCATGAATTTTGAAGTTGAAATTGGTGCGGAAGATATTCTAATGGAAGCGGTAGACAGCCTTATTAACCGCGCCGGTAATGACGAGAAATTGACCCGGGTGCTGGTGAACTACACCCTTTCAAAAACCGATGATGATCGAAGCTGGGATATAAGTCGAGATCTTTACGATATATCGCGTTTGCTCATCAACGAAAATCACCAGAAAGAGATCGCAGTTCTTAAGACCAGAACGCTGGAGGATTTTGCCGCATTTGCCAAAAAATTAAGGGCAGACATTTTGGAAGCTGAAGATGGGTTAAAAACTTTTGGAGATCATTTTTTTGAAGTCATCCAGAACGCAGGACTGTCAGAGGAAGATTTTAAAGGTAAGTACATACCCAAGCATTTTTCAAAATTGCAGCAAGGTGATATGTCGGTTACTTTTGAGAGTGCCTGGGCAAAGAACATTGCAGATTCCCCAATGTATGCCAAGACCAAGGCCAGCAAGGATACTCAATTGAGCATGGATTCTTTACAACCTGAAATTGTGGAGATCTTTGAAACCTCTAAAAAACTGTTCTTTCACCTTGAATTTCTTACCGAGATCCGGAAAAATCTGGTTCAGCTTTCCTTGATCAATGAAATAAACCGGGAAATAGAGCTTATTAAAAAAGAAAAAAATGTCATTCTTATTTCAGAGTTCAACCCGAAAATAAGCGAACAGGTAAAAGATCAACCAGCTCCTTTTATTTATGAACGGCTTGGAGAACGGTATCAGCACTATTTTATTGATGAATTCCAGGATACGTCTACCATGCAATGGGAAAACCTGGTGCCACTCATTAGCCATAATCTTAGTCAGGGCGAAGAAGCATCTGGTATTACGATCGTGGGAGACGCCAAGCAGAGTATTTATCGCTGGCGAGGCGGCCGCGCAGAACAACTTATCGACCTTAGCAATAAAAAGACGAGTCCGTTTCAGGTAGAACAGATTCTTGAGAATCTGCCAAACAATTTTAGAAGTGGTTCCACGGTCGTGAACTTCAATAACAGTTTTTTTCAGTATGCTGCCACGCTTCTAACACATCCTGAATATGCCGATCTATTTAAGAATTCTGCACAATCACCTAAAAAAGGTGAATTTGGTTATGTGAACGTAAGTTTTGTAGAGGCAAAAAATGCTGAAGAGCAACTGGAAGTCTATCCTGAAAAGATCTTTGTAACCATCAAGGATCTGGAGCAGCAAGGTTATTCTAAGCAGGATATCTGCATTCTTACCCGGCGTAAAAAAGAAGGAATTGCTATTGCTGAATATCTTTCAGAACAGGGAATTTCAGTAATTTCTTCTGAAACGCTTCTGGTTTCTCAATCTTCGGAAGTAAAATTAATTGCCGAATTACTGAAGTTTTCACTTTATCCCGAAGACGATCAGCTAAAACTGAAGATCTACGAGCAGTTATCACCTCGATACATTTCCGAGGAAGAAAGTTTTCCGGTACTTGTGGAGCATTTACCTAAAAACGGACAGGAATTTCTGGGTTGGCTGGACTCTGAATTGGTAAGCTTTGATTTAATGGAGATCAAAAGATTGTCGATCTACGAAGCCGCAGAATATATCATTCGAAGTTTTGTACTTGTACAGCAATCCAATGCGTATATCCAGTTTTTTCTGGATTTTATATTTGAATCTGCTCAAAAAACTTCCAACAGTCTGCATTCATTTCTGGAACTCTGGGAACGCAAAAAGGACAGGCTAAGCATCGTGGTTCCAGAAACCGATGATGCTGTACAGATCATGACCATTCATAAATCAAAAGGTCTTGAATTTCCGGTAGTCATCTATCCTTTTGCAGATGCAGACCTGCAAAATACAAGAATGGATAACCTCTGGTTAAGCGTTCCAGATGAAAATATTCCGCTGGCTTATGTAAGTGCTTCTAAAAAATTATTGAACTGGAATGAGGAAGCGATTGAGAAATACCATGACCTGTTAAGTAAGAATGAGCTGGATACGTTGAATGTCCTCTATGTTGCCTGTACGCGAGCTGCGGAACAGCTATATATTATGACCAGTCACGAATCTTCAGATAAGAAAACCCTTAACATTTCAGGAATCCTTAGAAACTTCCTGGAATCTGAATCTAAGTATAACGATTCTCTGGTTTGTGAATTTGGTGAAAAGCTAAAATATTCTTCCGAAGAGAAAAAAGGAAAAACCTCTATTTTCCCGGAACAATTCTACACTTCCCCGGTTCAGAACAAAGCTGTAAATATAGTAACACGTTCTGGCGCGATGTGGGATACAAAACAGCGGGAGGCTATCGAGAAAGGTGAAATTGCTCACGAAATTCTGGCCAGGATCAATTCATCCCAAGACCTTCAAAAAGCCATGGACTGGGCAGTAAATTCAGGATTAATAAGGGAAGAATCAAGAACAGAGATCTCTGCCAGCATCGAAAAGATCATTCAGCACGAAGAATTAAAATATTTATTTGCCGAAAATGTGCAGAATAAGAATGAAAAGGAGATCATTACTCAGGATGGTAACCGGTTGCGTCCAGACAGGCTGAACTTCAGTAATAACAAGATCACTATTATAGATTATAAGACCGGTGGTTTTGTGGATACTCATACCCGCCAGGTTTCAGAATATGCGAAAGCCATGACCAATATGGGTTATGAAGTGGAGAAATCTCTGCTCGTATATACGAACGAACCGGTTCAGATTAGGATTGTATAAAAGAATTATAACTTTGCACGAGAGTGAAAATTAAAATATTGATATGTACGGAAAAATAAAAGAGCATTTAGAAAAAGAACTTGAAGAGATCAAAAACGACGGACTCTTTAAAAAAGAACGAATCATTACCGGACCTCAGGACGCGGTGATCAAAATATCTACCGGGCAGGAAGTGATCAACTTCTGCGCGAACAACTACCTGGGATTGTCTTCACATCCTGAAGTGATTCAAGCTGCAAAAGATACTATGGATACTCATGGTTTTGGAATGTCCAGTGTACGTTTTATTTGTGGAACCCAGGATATTCATAAAGAACTGGAGCAAAAGATCGCTGATTTCTACGGAACTGAAGATACAATCCTGTACGCCGCATGTTTTGATGCCAACGGTGGAATTTTCGAGCCACTGCTTACTAAAGATGATGCTATTATTTCAGATTCATTAAATCATGCTTCTATTATTGATGGTGTGAGACTATGTAAAGCTGCGCGTTATCGTTACCAGAATGGTGACATGAATGATCTTGAAGAGCAGTTAAAGGCGGCGAACGAAAAAGGAGCACGTTTCAAAATGATCGTAACAGATGGTGTTTTCTCCATGGATGGCCTTGTAGCTCCTTTGGATGCTATTTGTGATTTGGCAGATAAGTATGATGCATTAGTAATGATCGATGAATGTCATGCTACCGGTTTTATTGGTGAGAAAGGAATTGGAACACTGGAAGAAAAGAATGTTCTTGGTAGAGTTGATATCATTACAGGTACTTTAGGAAAAGCACTTGGTGGCGCCATGGGAGGTTATACTACTGCTAAAAAAGAGATCATCGAGCTATTAAGACAAAGATCAAGACCATACTTATTTTCAAACTCACTGGCCCCTGCGATCGTTGGAGCATCTATCAAAGTGTTTGACATGCTCGAGAATGATTCCAGTTTAAGACAAAAGTTAAAAGAGAATACTGCGTATTTCAAAAAAGGTGTTAAAGAAGCCGGATTTGAGATCATTGATGGAGAGGCAGCAATTGTACCGGTAATGCTTCATGATGCGAAATTATCCCAGGATATGGCAGACAAGTTGCTTGAAGAGGGAATCTATGTAATAGGCTTCTTCTATCCCGTGGTACCAAAGGGAAAAGCAAGAATTAGAGTCCAATTATCTGCTGCACATAACAAGGAACATTTGGACAAAGCGATTCAGGCATTTACCAAAGTTGGAAAGGAATTAGGAGTGATTAGCTAAAATTAACTTCTTATTTATTGATTGAAGAAGGTTGATTTCATTGAAAACCAGTTGTTAACAAGGCTGAAAACCCTTTGGAATCGCGCTCTAATTAAGAAAACTTTATTATTTTTACTTTTGTTAATATGCATTAAGCATATACTTTTGCTTACTATTAACACTTAAAACTAAACTATTAAATATGAAACATCTTAGCAAAATTGTATTGGCTTCTTTGCTGTTTTTGGGCTTAACTACGGCTCAGGCACAGGATGCTGACAACCCTTGGGCAATTGGTATTGGTGCCAATGCAGTCGACTTTTATCCAACCGGTGAGGATGCTCCTCTAGGTGGATGGTTCGACCAGTATTTTGATACCGGAGATCACTGGAACATTCTTCCATCGGTTTCTAAGCTTTCTGTATCCAGATATATTGGAGCAGGATTTGTAGGAGAATTGAGTGGTACTATCAACCAGATCGACAAGTATGGTGATAGAGGAGTTCAAGATCTTTCTTACTATGGTGTTGACCTTGGATTGGATTACAGCCTTAGAGCACTACTTAATGACGGATGGATTGATCCTGTTGTTGGAGTTGGTGGTGGTTACACTTGGATTGGTGACCAGGATGGAGAAGATATCTCTAACCTTGATGCTGCAACTCTTAACGGTAAAGTTGGATTGAACTTCTGGTTTTCAGATAACATCGCTCTTACTGTAGAATCTAAGTACAAGCACGTATTTGAAGCTGAAATGGCTTCTCACTTCCAGCATGCTGCTGGTGTTAAGTTCATGTTCGGTGGAACTGATACTGACGGTGACGGAGTATATGATAAAGACGATGAGTGTCCAGAACAACCAGGTCTTGCTGAATTCAACGGTTGCCCAGACTCTGATGGTGACGGAATCGAAGATCGTCAGGATGCATGTCCTAACGAAGCTGGTCTTGCTGAATTTGACGGATGTCCTGATTCTGATGGTGACGGTGTAGCTGATCCTGATGATGATTGTCCTGAAGTTGCAGGTCTTGCTGAAATGAACGGTTGTCCTGATGCTGATGGTGACGGTGTAAGAGATGATGAAGATGAGTGTCCTGAAGAAGCTGGTCCAGCTGAAAACAATGGATGCCCATGGCCTGATACTGACGGTGACGGAATCCTTGATAAGGATGATGACTGTCCTGAAGTAGCTGGTGTTGCTGCATCTAACGGATGTCCAGAACCAACTGCTGAAGTAATTTCAGAACTTAACGAATATTCTAAGACTGTACTTTTTGACTTGAACAAAGCATCTATCAGAACTGAATCTGAAGAAGCTCTTAAGTCTATCGTAGATATTATGAATGAGTATCCACAAACTATCTTCCACATTGGAGGTCACACAGATAGCTCAGGAAGTGATTCTTACAACATGAACCTTTCTAAAGAACGTGCTGCTTCTGTAGCTACTTTCCTTGAAGAGAATGGTGTACCATCTAACAGATTAACTTCTGAAGGATATGGTGAAACTCAACCAATTGCTACTAACAGTACTGCAAAAGGAAGACAGGATAACAGACGTGTTGAAATCTCTCTTGACAAAGACAAAGAGATGAAAGATAAGTCTAATGAAGAGTCAATGAACTAATTATTGAATTATTCATATAAGAAAACGCCCCGCATTGCGGGGCGTTTTTTATTTTAGGGCTATGAAATCATTCATCTGCGAGGTCCTCGAAAAACTAAGGACTACCAATCATAATATATCAGAGCTGGTCATTATTCTTCCCAGCAAGCGTGCCGGTGCTTATCTACTTAAAGAACTGGCTGCGATAACAGAAGAAACAATCTTCGCACCTACGATTTATAGTATTGAAGAGTTTACAGAAGTTATTTCGAAACTACAGGGAATTGACAATACTGTTACCCTTTTCGAATTTTACAATGTTTATAAAGAACTGACTCCTGAAGATGAACAGGAAACATTCGAAACATTTGTGACCTGGGCACAAAGTCTTATTCATGATTTTAATGAAATAGACCGGTACCTGATCGATCATAAACCTTTCTTTGATTACCTCTCTGGCATACAGGATATAAACCACTGGTATCTTCAGGAAGAGAAAACAGAATTGATCGAGAAATACCTCGCTTTCTGGAAGAGACTTCCAGATTATTATGAATCTCTTGCCAGCAAACTACTGGAAAAAGAACAGGGATATCAGGGCCTTATTTATCGTAAGGCATCAGAGAACGTCGAGGAATATTCGGCCAGTATTACTTCAAAGCATGTTTTTATTGGTTTCAATGCTTTAAATGCTTCGGAACAGCATATCATTCAGTTTATGCTGGAGAAAGATGAAGCAGAAGTTTTCTGGGATCTTGACAATCATTTTTACAAGGATCGTGCGCATGGTGCTTCTTTATTTCTGAGACAATACCTCGAAGACTGGAAATTTTACCAAGAGAATCAGAAGCCTGTATTTAACAATAAGTATTCAGAAGAAAAGGAAATCCAGCTCATCGGCGTACCAAAAAATATTGGGCAGGCAAAATACCTTGGCGAAATCATTACCGATCTCACTTCCGAAGAACTGGAGAATACGGCGATAGTACTTGGCGAAGAAGACCTTTTATTACCCGTTTTAAGCTCACTTCCAGATCATATAAATGATCTTAACGTTACCATGGGTTTTCCCATAGATAATGCGCCTGTAAGCTCTCTTTTTGAAAATATCTTTAATATTCATATATCGACAAGTAAGGATCATTATTATAAAGATGTTCTTGGGATCGTAAATCACCCGGCTTTGTATGAAATCATTTCCACTGATGCGGAAAGGTTGATAAAGAAGATCAATAAAGATAACCTTGTTTATTTGAAGTCTGAAGAAATTCTTGGAGAATTCAAGGACGAAAATCGAAGAATAGTGGAGCTATGTTTTAAACCGAAAAACGATTCGGTTACCATGTTTTCTGAAGATGTACAGGAATTAATACAAATTCTCAAAACACATTTAAAAGCTAAAGAAGATACGCTCTCATTAGAGTTCTTATATCATTTTTACCAGCTGTTTAATAAACTGGAAACTCTGAATGAGAAGTTTACCCATATAAAAACGATCAGGTCTTTACATGACTTTTACAAGGAACTGGTAAGTACTGAAACGCTGGATTTCCAGGGTAGACCTTTTAAAGGTTTGCAACTAATGGGAATGCTTGAATCACGGGCGCTTGACTTTGAAACTGTGATCATAACCTCTCTCAACGAAGGGACACTGCCTGCAGGAAAATCAGATAATTCTTTTATTCCTTATGATCTAAAACAGGAATATAAATTACCTACCTACCGGGAAAAGGATGCGGTGTATACATACCATTTTTACCGATTGTTACAACGCGCCAAAAAGGTTTTCCTACTTTATAATACAGAAGCAGACGGACTCAACTCTGGAGAGAAGTCCAGATTCATTACTCAGTTGGAGATAGAAAATATTCCAGCGCATCATATTACTCAGCATCTTATTAGCCCGATGGTACCAGCTAACGGCCAAAAGTTAAGAGAGGTAGAGAAAACTCCGCAAATGATGGAGAAGATCAGGAGTCTTGCTGCCTCAGGATTTTCCCCTTCAGCATTAACTACGTATATGCGAAATCCTCTTGATTTCTATAACCAGTATGTGCTGGGAGTGAGAGATCAGGAAGAAGTGGAAGAAACAGTGGCTTTTAATACACTGGGAACAGTAGTACATAATGCGCTGGAAAACCTTTACAAACCACTAGAAGGGGAATTACTATCCACAGAGATTGTTGAAAGATTTAAAAAGGAAGCAAACAGTCAGATCGCACAGGAATTTGCCAAGAATTACAGCAAAGCACCATTAGATAAAGGTCGGAATTTGTTGATTCTCGAAGTAGCTAAAAGGTATATGCGCAATTTTCTGAATTTTGAAATTAAGAGACTGGATAATGGCAGTGATATTCAGATATTACAGATCGAAAAAGATCTTAAGGTCGCGTTACCAATAGACGATCTGCAATTTCCAGTTTATTTGCGAGGTAAAGTAGACCGGGTTGAAAAGGCAGACGGTGTGACCAGAATTATGGATTATAAGACCGGAAAAGTTGAGTCCAAAGACCTGATCGTGAAAGACTGGAATGAAATAACAAAAGATTATGACAAATTCGCAAAAAGCTTTCAGGTTTTAACTTACGCCACCTTGATATCCCTTGAGAAAGATCTTAAATTCCCCGCGGAAGCAGGAATCATTTCTTTCAAGAATCTTAGATCAGGATTTCTTAAATTTCAGCTGAAAATTGACAAGAAACCAGACTATTTGATTCAGGAAGAAACCCTGGAACATTTTCAGAAAGAACTAAAAAAATTAATAATGGAGATCTGCAATCCAGAAATTCCATTTATCGAAAAAGAAATTAAAAAACATTATGGAAGTTTCTAAGGAACAGAATATCATCATCGAAGGTCGTCACAACAAGCCAATTCCAATGGACCTCATCTTTAAGGATGATGGAAAAGCAAAGCCGGTGGTGATCTTTTGTCACGGATATAAAGGTTTTAAAGATTGGGGAGCCTGGGATAAAATGGGCGAACTGATTGCTGAAGCAGGCTATTTCTTTGTGAAATTTAATTTTAGTCACAACGGAACAAGTCCTGAAAATCCGACAGAATTTTACCAGATAGAAGCATTTGGTGATAATAATTACACCATCGAATTGGATGATCTACAATCTGTCATCGACTCACTGCTATTGCCAACATTTAAGTTCGGGCAACACCTGGATCCTTCAGATATTAGTTTGATAGGTCATTCCAGAGGTGGAGGAATCACTGTATTAAAGTCGGCTCAGGACAAACGAATCACCAAACTTATCACACTTGCATCAGTTTCAGATTTTGGATCAAGATTTCCGGAAGGAAAGAAATTGGAAGCATGGGAGAAGAAAGGGGTGCAGTACATAGTAAACTCCAGAACAGGACAGCAATTGCCCCATCACTACCAGTTCTACAAAAACTTTAAGGAAAACAAAGAGAAGCTTAATATTAAAAAGGCGGCTCAAAAACTGAAAATTCCACATTTGATCGCCCATGGAAGTAGTGATACCAGTGTATCAATTGGAGAGGCCGGGAATCTTTTTGAGTGGAGTCCTGCTCCAAAACTATTATTGGTCGAAAATGCAGATCATGTCTTTGGGGTTTCTCATCCCTGGAAAGATGAAGAGGAGCTTCCAAAGGAATTCAAACATGTGATCAATAAAACGATCGAGTTCCTGAATGCTGATGCTGAGGATCTTTATGCTGAATATGCCGATAACGATTAATCCTGAAAAACAAAAAACCACTGAAATTCAGTGGTTTTTTTGTGGAGAATATCGGAGTCGAACCGATGACCTTTTGGCTGCCAGCCAAACGCTCTAGCCAGCTGAGCTAATCCCCCGTAGCTGAGCAAATGTAATGATTTTTCATAAATATGAAAATGTTTATTTTATTAGCAACAAATGATCAGAAGAGCTGAAAATAGCGACCTCCAGGAGATCAAAAAACTAACTGAAGCCTGTGCCGAAGCGATGATCGAACAGGGAATCTACCAATGGAATGAACACTATCCTTCCATCGAAAAACTACAGGCTGATGTGGAAACAAAGGAACTTTTTAAGCTAGTTTCAAATAGTGAAATTCTGGGCATCATTGTCCTCACTCCGTTTATGGATAAGGAGTATGAACCTATCAATTGGTTGAGCAAAACAGAGAATAACCTTTATGTTCACAGACTCGCAACACATCCAGATCACTGGGGTTCTGGATTAGGACAACAGTTAATGGACTTTGCCGAAAACCTTGCCAGAGAAGAGAATTATGAATCGGTAAGACTTGATACCTTTAGTTTAAATAAGCGGAATCATAAATTTTACGAAGCCCGCGGATACCAGAGTTTGGGAAATATTTATTTTCCGAGGCAAAGCGAAGCTCCTTTTTATTGTTACGAGTTGCTTTTGTAATATAAAGGCTTCTATATTTGTTGAATATGGCCTCAAAACCGGGAAATTCTGTAAGTTTTGGTAATATTAATAAGATCGCGATCCCGGCGATCATAGCAGGTATCGCAGAACCTCTAATTTCCTTAACCGATATTGCAGTTATTGGAAATGTAGAAGAAAACTCCATTGAAGCACTGGCCGCTGCCGGAATCGTAGGTTCTTTTCTTTCTGCGATCATCTGGATCGTAGCGCAAACCAAAACTGCCATTTCAGCTACCGTTTCTCAACATCTGGGAGCAAATCGTTTACATGCTGTCAAGACTCTTATTCCCCAAACCATTCTTTTTAATTTTCTTTTTAGCCTTTTCATTTATGCTACCACGGCGATCTTTGCTGAAGCAATCTTCAGCGCGTATAATGCTGATGGTCTTATTCTACAATATTCTGAAAGTTATTATAAGATCAGGGCACTTGGATATCCACTAACACTGGTAACCTTCGCGATATTTGGCGTTTTTAGAGGTTTACAGAATACGCTTTGGGCAATGAAATGCAGTCTTACCGGAGCGGTGGTAAATATAGTTCTGGACTATATTCTGGTTTATGGAATTGATGGCCTTGTACCAGCTATGCATCTTGAAGGTGCCGCATATGCCAGTCTTGTTGCGCAGGCGACTATGCTTATCATGGCACTCTGGTTCTATTTCAGGAAAACACCATTTCATTTGAAGTTGAGTCTAAAGATCAATCCGCAGATGAAACCTTTATTGCTTATGGCCGCAAACCTGTTCATAAGAACTGCCGCTCTTAATTTTGCGATCTATCTAGCCAACGCTTATGCGACCGATTATGGCAAGAACTATATCGCAGCCCAGAGCATTCTTATGAACATCTGGCTATTCTTCAGCTTTTTTATAGATGGCTATGCGAATGCAGGAAACGCAATTGGCGGAAAATTACTGGGCGCCAGGGATTATAAAAATCTATGGGAACTGAGTAAAAAAATTAGCAAGTATGCGGTACTTATCGCGCTTATTCTAATGGGAATTTGCTTCGCATTATATGATCAGATCGGCTTGTTATTCAATAAAGAAGCAAGTGTACTCGCATTATTCTCTTCAGTTTTCTGGATAGTTTTGATCATGCAACCCGTAAATGCGATCGCTTTTATGTTCGACGGAATCTTTAAAGGACTGGGAGAAGCAAAATATTTGCGAAATGTCTTACTGGTCGCGACTTTCCTTGGCTTCACTCCTACCCTTCTGCTTGCAGATCATTTCGGACTTAAACTTTATGCGATCTGGATCGCGTTCTTTGTATGGATGCTCATTCGAAGCAGTACTTTAGTGATATATTTCCGAAGAAAATATCTTCACAAAAAAGTCTAAAGACGATCAAGAGATATACTTAGTAATCTTATTTTTGAGTAAAATCGTAATACATTATGAGTACCAACCGCGAGAACGGTAGTTTATTTACCAATATAGACCAGAAGATAGCAACATTAGAATTTGGCCACCCAGCCAGTAATTCTTTTCCGTCGGTTCTTCTGAAAAGACTGGAAGATGAGATCCATAGCCTTTCCGAAAATAAGGATGTGGCCTTGATCATTCTAAAATCTGAAGGTGAAAAAGCTTTTTGTGCCGGTGCATCTTTTGATGAACTCATCAATATCGATAATCTTGAAGATGGTAAGAAATTCTTTTCAGGTTTTGCAGGAGTGATCAATGCTATGAGAGTTTGTAAAAAACCGATCGTAGGAAGAATTCATGGTAAAACAGTTGGTGGTGGTGTTGGACTTGCCGCTGCTTGTGATTATGCTTTTGCTACGGAAGCTGCTTCGATTAAGCTTTCAGAATTGAGCATTGGAATTGGTCCTTTTGTGATCGCTCCGGCGGTAGAAAGAAAAATGGGCACCGCTGCACTGGCAGAACTTACTCTGGCTGCTCATGAATGGAAGAATGCATATTGGGCTAAAGAAAAAGGTTTATTCGCCCGCGTTTTTGAATCCACTAAAGACATGGATAAGGAAATATCATTATTTACTGAAAAACTTACTTCTTATAATCCACAGGCACTTACTGAAATGAAACAGATCCTCTGGAAAGATACTGACCACTGGCCGCAACTGTTGGAAGAAAGAGCGGCTGTTTCCGGAGAACTGGTACTTTCAGATTTTACGAAAAATGCACTTTCAAAATTCAGAAAATAGATGAGTTCGATACAATCTATCAAACCGGAAAAAGATGAAGCTTACGAGATGGGTTACACGATAGGAACATTCCTTGGTGAAAATATCTATCTTTTAATTGCCCTGGTTATTGGATTGATCGCAGTTATATTCATGTGGAAATACGTTAAAAATACACCCGATGCAGGAACACCTCCCGAAAGATAAGGATCCAAACGAGTCCCAGGAATGGGGTTGGACATTTCAGGAATTTATCACAGAAAACCTGTGGTATTTACTGGCAATACTATTTTTAATAGTCATATTCGTATATGCACGATATCGCTGGAGAGTTCGTAATAATCGAAAATACAAGAACTAATGGAACAGGATACCTGGGAATTTCTGAGTTTTTTAAGCGGAATGGGTTTTTGGATCCTTCTCGCCATCATTCTTATAGTAGTCGTACTTTACAAAAAGTTTAAAAAGTAATTACCTCGTTTTCAACCAGCCCGTAATGCTCAGCCTGGGAACTCTGACAGTTTTAACTTCATGTTCCAGCTCCTGACTTTCAAAAATCACCATTCTCCCCGGCAAAGGATAGATTTTCAATTCCTCTTCCTTTCCGTTGTTAGTAGTATAAATACTTAATTCACCGCCATTTTCAGGTGTCCAGTTTTCATCATTCAGGTAACAAACCATGGATAATTTACGCCTCCCATCATTTTGAAAGGTATCGAGATGCCGTTTATAGAAAGTTCCTTCAGGATAAAGCGCATAATGAAATTCTTTATGAAGTATCCCCATAAAACAGGTACGATTCAGGTATTGCACTAGATCATTAACCTTTTGAAAAAATATGGATTCAGCAGGTTCAGCTGTAGCTTCATTCATCCATAGAATAAAATCTCCCCGAACAGATTTTTCAATAAGCTCATTGGTTCTATTCCCGATTGCAGCTTTCTTGAAAGCATCTTCCTTATGTTTTGCAATAAGTGTAGACCTAAGCAGGTCTACCTCAGCAGGATTAAAGAAACCATCTACAATGCTATATTTTTGTTCTGATATGTCAGTAATGATGGTTTCATAAAGCTCATTTAGCTCGAAATCTACCTGTTCAAATAATTCCTTTTCTTGAAGGATCATGTGCGAAAAATTTCGCAAATGTAAATTTTAATTCAATTCGTTGGTGTTAAAAATTTCGCCTTAAAAATTCCAATTATCTTTGCACAAAATAACTGCGTAATGAGCAAGATTCGAATCACCAAACAATTTACTTTTGAAACCGGTCACGCCCTGTATGGTTACGATGGCAAATGCCGTAACGTACATGGACATTCTTATAAACTTGGCGTCACAGTTATTGGCGAACCTATTACAGACCGCGAACACGTTAAATTGGGGATGGTGATTGATTTTGGAGATCTTAAAAAGATAGTGAAATCTGAGATCGTAGACCAGTTTGATCATGCGACCGTATTTAACAAAAATACACCGCACTTAGAGCTGGCAAAAGAGTTGAAATCCCGTGGTCATCATGTGATATTAGTTGATTACCAGCCTACCAGTGAGAACATGGTGATCGATTTTGCAGCCAAAATTTCTAAACATTTACCTGAGCATATTAAGCTTCACTCTTTAAAATTACAGGAAACTGAAACGTCGTTTGCAGAGTGGTATGCCAGTGATAATAATTAGGGCGCACCCCTTCGGGCCGGGCTATACGCTACAAGTCCCGTGAAAAACGGGAGCTTTTCGCTGCTATCCCTTGCGCAAAGCCTGAATTATGCCTTTTTCAATTCTCCAAGTTGTAAAGCTTGATCATAATTGGCACTTATAGATTTTTTCAGATTAAGTATCTTAGCGCCATCTACCCGCTGTAGTGTTACTATGTTTTCACCTTTTTTGTTCTGCGAAATCTTCACTACCTCAACCAGGGTGTTTTGAACCGACTTGTAATTTGCCACTCCACCTTTCTTCACAACGAAGTTAAGCTTTGGCATATTCACGGCTGTATACGTGGTATTTTCCGGGGACTGTATTAGAAGACGATCACCAATTTCCGGATTAGTGTCAATATTTGTGGCATTTACCTGATAACTCACTAAACCACAAATCATTAAAAAAGCGATTGAAAATAGTTTCGTAAATTTCATATTAGCAATATTTATGGATTTAATCTCTAAAATAATAATTTCTGAGCTTCTGGCGATGCGTTTTTAGAATGCTTTAAGTCTTACTTTAAAAATGAAGTTTCAGTAGAATTTCTATCTTCGCTATAAGTTGTAAAACATGAAAGTTTCCCCGGGAAAAAAGATTTATTTCGCCAGTGATAATCATCTTGGCGCTCCTACTCAGGAAGAAAGCAGACCGCGTGAAGCCAGGTTTGTGAAATGGCTTGATGAGATCAAACAAGATGCAGAGGCAATTTTCCTTCTTGGAGACCTCTTCGATTTCTGGTTTGAATATAAACACGTAGTCCCTAAAGGCTTTGTTCGAACATTAGGTAAACTGGCCGAAATTAGAGATTCAGGGATTCCCATCTATTTCTTTGTAGGAAATCATGATCTATGGATGCAGGATTATTTTCAGAAGGAATTAAATATTCCAGTCTATCATAAACCTAAGGAGTTCGAATTTTCAGGAAAGAAATTTCTCGTTGGTCATGGAGATGGATTAGGACCCGGAGATCATGGCTACAAAAGAATGAAAAAGGTCTTTACCAATCCGCTTTCTAAATGGTTTTACCGCTGGCTACATCCTGATCTTGGAGTTCCCTTAGCGCAGTATTTTTCAGTAAAGAATAAAGCGATCTCAGGAGAAGAAGATATGAAGTTCTTAGGTGAGGAAAAAGAATGGCTTATACAATACTGCAGGCGTAAACTGGAGCAAAAAGATTATGATTACTTTCTTTTTGGTCACAGGCATTTACCTATGGAGATCGATCTTGACGGTAAAGCTACTTACATCAATACTGGTGATTGGATCAATCATTACACATTTGCGCAATTCGACGGAAAAGATCTTAAACTTGAAAAGCTGGTTTTCTAAATACTTTCTCGTATATCCTTCAATCTAAGCTGGATCGTGGTATTACCATTCCAGGTATTTTCATCGAGACTAAAAACAGCGTCGAACTTCTTTCCCTGTTCTATCAAATTCAGTTTTTCGCCAAGGTTAAAGCCAATAACATCAAATTTTACGTTTGAGCCTTCCTGTTTTACCTGGCATTTCAGGTGAGTTTTATCTGCGCCTACACATTTTCCGAAGCCAGTATCGGTTAAATTCCGGGTGAGGAAAACCGGCGACATATTCCCTGGACCAAAAGGAGCGAATTGCTTCAGGATCCGGTAAAATTTAGGCGTAATATCTTTCAGATCCAACTCGGCATCTATGCCAATTTCAGGAGTAAGAAGCTGCCTGTCGATCGTTTCTGAGACGACCTCCTCAAATTTTCTTTTAAAATTATCATATTCCGCTTCGAGTAAGGTCAATCCCGCTGCGTACTTATGACCTCCAAATTGCTCAATATGTTCACTACATGCTTCCAGAGCTTCATAGACATCGAAACCTTTTACAGATCGTGCAGAAGCCGCAAGACGTTCCCCGCTCTTTGTAAAAACAAGCGTTGGGCGATACCAGGTTTCGGTTAGCCTGGAAGCTACAATCCCAATCACACCTTTGTGCCATTGCTCATCATAGACCACGGTTGTTAGTCGGTTTTCTTCCTGACGATCCAGGATTTGCTGTTTCGCTTCTTCTGTAATACTCTTATCTGCACTTCTCCGATCTGTGTTATAGGTCTCTATTTCTTCCGCATAAGTTGCAGAGATAGCTTCATCTTCTTCGGTAAGTAGATTTACCGCATGCAAACCATGTTTCATTCTTCCCGCAGCATTAATCCTTGGAGCTACGATAAATACAACATCTGTAATACTTACATTTTTACGTTCACCGAGCAAACTTTGAATCCCTTTTCGGGGGGCAACATTGATAACATGCAAACCATGATAAGCGAGAATCCTGTTTTCGCCGGTGATGGGAACAATATCTGCTCCAATGGCCGTAGCTACCAGATCGAGGTAGGGAAGTAAAGTCTCTTCAGGTTCATTGTTCTTAATAGTGATCGCCTGGATGAGTTTAAAACCAACACCGCAACCGCAGAGTTCGTCATAAGGATAATTACAATCACTCCTTTTTGGATCAAGTACCGCTGCAGCATCTGGAATTTCATTGCCTGGGCGGTGATGATCACAAATCACGAAATCAATTCCTTTTTTCTTTGCATAAGCTACTTTATCTATCGCTTTGATTCCGCAGTCTAAAGCAATAATAAGACTTACCTCATTATCTTCAGCATAATCGATTCCCTGGTAGGATACCCCATAACCTTCAGCATACCTGTCTGGAATATATGTGGTCACATTGGGATATCTGAATTTCAGAAAAGAAGACATTAGCGCGACACTGGTAGTTCCATCTACATCATAATCTCCATAGACCATGATATTTTCTCCAGCTTCCATCGCCTGTTCTATCCTGGCTACTGCCTTGTCCATATCCTTCATCAGGAAAGGATCATGCAAACCATCTAACTGTGGTCTGAAAAATCTCTTTGCTTCTTCAAAGGTGGTAATTCCTCGCTGAACCAATAATTTCGAAACTGCCAGTCCGGTTCCAAGCTTTTCGGCGAGTGCCTGTGCTGTGATAGGATCGGGTTTTGGCTTGAGAATCCAGCGCGTCTTCATAGTCGTTCAAATTTCAGCCGAAAGTAATAAAATTCTACTTCTAATCTAAGCGACTTATTCCCCTATTATTGACCGGATCTTTTGCTGAAGTGAGGGAACTATAACCGACTCAAATTCCGGATTTTTCATTCTCCAGAATCGGTTTACCGGGGAAGGATGCGGCAACGGCCAGTACTCTGGAAGGTATTGCTCATAATCATGAACTTTAGCCGTAAGATTATTCTTTTTTCCGAGGTAATAATTGGAAGCATACGCACCAATAAGGATCTTCAGCTTCACATTTTTTAAATATTGAAGCACCTCCTCATGCCATAAAGGAGCGCATTCTTTCCTGGGCGGTAGATCGCCGGTCTTTGCTTTCCCGGGATAACAGAAACCCATGGGTAGAATAGCGAAATTGTCGTGATCGTAAAAAGTATCATCATCAACTCCCAGCCATTCCCTTAACTTTTTACCACTTTGATCTTTCCAGGCTACACCAGATTCGTGCACCACTCTTCCTGGCGCCTGGCTGATAAGGATGATTTTGGATTTTGGTGTTGCTTCAATAATAGGTCTTGGCCCAAGTGGTAAATGTTCTTCACAAACCCTGCAGTCTCTTATGGTGGATAATAAGTCTTCCAAGATCAGGCTTTTCCTGCAACTACAACCACCAACTCTCCTTTTGGCGGATTTGCGGTATAATGTTCATGAACTTCAGGTATACTTCCACGAACGGTTTCTTCATGCATTTTAGTGATTTCACGGGAGACGGAAAGACGACGATCTTCACCAAAATATTCCTGAAAGTGGCCTAATGTCTTAAGTAGTTTATGTGGTGATTCGTAAAAAATCATCGTGCGGGTTTCTTCAGCAAGAATTTTAAGTCTGGTTTGTCTTCCTTTTTTCACCGGAAGAAATCCTTCAAATACAAATTTATCATTTGGAAGTCCGCTATTGACCAGCGCCGGAACAAAGGCCGTAGCCCCGGGAAGGCAATCCACTTCAATACCAGCTTCCACACAGGCCCGGGTTAATAAGAATCCAGGATCTGAAATTGCAGGAGTTCCCGCATCACTAATAAGTGCAATGGTCTCGCCGGCTTTAATTCTGGAAACAATATGATCCACTGTTTTATGCTCATTATGCATGTGGTGACTCTGCATGGGAGTTTGAACTTCCAGGTACTTCAGTAGTTTACCACTATTTCGGGTATCTTCAGCCAGAATAAGATCAACTTCCTTGAGAATACGGATTGCTCTCAAAGTGATATCCTCGAGATTCCCAATTGGCGTGGGAACCAGGTACAGTTTACCCATAATTATTTATTTCCCGAATTTGTTTTCTATATGAGCTCTAAAACGCTCTTCGTAAGCTTCTTTACCCTGCCAGTTGTTGTAATCTGGTTTCACAACCAGGTCTATGAATTTTGAAGCTTCTTCCAGGCTGGTAAAAGTATTGAGCTGAGATAGTACGCGGTTATAATCTGCAGTATCTCCTCCAAAAAGGTGTTTTATATAAGCAAGACGCTCATTAAGACCAATATTGATTCCTTTTTTCAGTCGATCGTTTAAGGATCTGGGCTTATCGCTGGCTGGAACATGTTTTACCGGTTCAAAGTCTGGCAAATTATCATAATCCACCCCTATATTTCTGAAATCTTTCTTCTCCTCAACTTGTTGTGAATAGGGTGCCGAATTAGAAACTTCTGGCGCATCGTTAATATGATTCATAAAAAGATCTACAGACTGACTTTCAGGTGGCATTTGCGCTACAATATCCTTGATCTTTTCAGTATTCGGTTCGGTGATAGCGTCTGAATCTTCATTGAATTCAGTTCCATCTGGATAAAATTCGTCGTATGCAGATAATTGTGCTGGAGGCTCAGGCAGATCTTTCACCTTAGGTTTCGGAGCAGCTACTTCTTCCTGTTTTGCTACTTCTTTTTCCTGAGGAACTTCTTCAGAAAGATGTTTTTCAGTAAAAGCCAGAACAGTCAGTTTTTCATAGAGATGCAAAGCATTTTCCTTGAGCTCCATCGTGTTGAAATTCCCTTTATTCTGAAGGATTTTTTCCGCGATCTCCGCCAGATCAGCCTCAATTTTCTTTTTCATCGGTTTAATTTTATATGTTTTCTATCGGTCAGAAGCAATTCGCAAATAATGATATTTATAGGTAGGCAAATTAGGTTACTACTCGTTTCATAACTTTCAAGATTCGCCCCTTCTCCGGGTTGTATTTTTAATAAATTTGTTCCACCTTTATACGAAAGAGGTATTTCCCGTTTCGATTTGAAAAATACAAAATGTTTCTCGAAAATACAGTAAATCACGAAGAGCAATTTGGGTGGATTGAGGTTATTTGCGGGTCAATGTTTTCCGGAAAAACGGAAGAATTGATACGCCGACTCAAACGCGCAAAATTTGCAAAACAGAATGTTGAGATCTTCAAACCTGCGATTGATGTTAGGTATGACGAGGAAATGGTCGTATCTCATGATTCCAATGAAATAAGATCTACTCCTGTACCTTCAGCTTCCAATATCCGTTTGTTGGCAGATGGTTGTGATGTAGTTGGGATCGATGAAGCACAATTCTTTGATGATGAGATTGTGACGGTTTGTAATGATCTCGCCAACCAGGGAATTCGGGTGATCGTAGCCGGCCTGGACATGGACTTTAAAGGAAATCCTTTTGGACCTATGCCAAATTTAATGGCCACTGCAGAGTACGTTACGAAAGTACATGCTGTTTGTACCAGAACCGGAAATCTTGCCCAGTTCAGCTATCGTAAAGCTATCAATGACGACCTGGTATTTCTGGGTGAAAATGAAGAATATGAACCATTAAGCCGTGCTGCTTACTACAAGGCTATGCTGCGGGAGCGAGTGAAGAAGCTTGATGTGAATGCCGAAGAATTGAATGCTAAAAAAACCGAAGAAAATGCCTGAAGCCAAAGAGACCGTTCTTGAGATTGATCTTGGAGCACTGGCACACAATTATAGATATTTAAGAGCAAAGATCGATGACGGAGTGAAGTTCCTGTCTGTAGTGAAAGCTTTTGCTTATGGGAATGATTCAGTCATCATTGCCAGAAAACTTGAAGAACTTGGCACCGATTATTTTGCGGTTGCTTATGTGGAAGAAGGAATCCATCTTCGTAAAAATGGGATCACTAAACCCATTTTAGTGTTGCATCCACAATTCACACATTTCGAAGATATTATCGAGCATTGTCTCGAGCCCAATTTATACAGCGAAAAAATTCTACGCTCTTTTGTAGAGACTGCTGAAGCTAAAAATCAAAAGAATTACCCTGTTCATATCAAGCTGAATACCGGTTTGAACAGACTTGGTTTTGATCATCCAGAGATTGGAACTGTCAAAGAAATCATTAGTGGTACTTCCAGCCTGAAGATCGCTTCTGTTTTTTCCCATCTTGCTGCAAGTGAAGACTGGAAAGAACGTGATTTCACGGTAGGCCAGATCGATCTTTTCAGGAAAATGACCTGGGAATTGATTGACGATCTGGACTATGAACCAATACTCCATATTTGCAATACTTCTGGCGTGATCAACTACCCGAAATCGGCTTTTAGTATGGTGCGTAGCGGGATAGGATTATACGGTTATGGAAATGATAAAAATGTTGATCCTGAACTAAGACCAATTTCCACGCTTAAAACGATCATTTCCCAGATTAGAAGTCTGGATAAAGGTGATACCGTAGGCTACAATCGCGCGTTCAAGGTTGAGAAACCTACTCGCATTGCGACGCTGCCTTTGGGTCATGCTGATGGGATCAATAGGATCTATGGAAAGGGAAAGGCCGGAGTATTTATTAATGGAGAATATGCTCCTATCGCTGGAAATGTTTGCATGGATATTATCATGGTAGATGTGACCAATATTTCCTGTGAAGAAGGTGATGAAGTGATCGTCTTTGGAGGACCTCAGCATCCAGTAAAATTTGCTGAAGCAGGAGGGACTATTTCTTATGAATTGATCACCGGAATACAGCGCAGGGTCACGCGATTAGTGATCCCTGAATAATTAATATACCAGACTTCTCGAAATTTGTATAAATTTGGAAATCAACTAACAACTATAATTCATGAGTTTTTTTTCAGATTTTAAAGCATTCCTTCTTAAGAAGGATATCGTAGCACTGGCTACTGCAGTAATAATTGGAGCTGCTTTTAACAAGGTAATCTCTTCTGTCGTTGCAGATATTTTTATGCCCATCATTGGATTAATTACCGGTGGAGCAGATCTAACCCAACAATTTATTTCCCTGGATGGTGTAGAATACGAAAGTCTTGAAGCTGCGATCGAAGCTGAAGCTGCTATTCTTACCTACGGAAATTTGATACAGGCGATCATTTACTTTATTATCGTTGGTCTGTTTATTTTCCTTTTCCTGAGAGCTTACGAAAAGACAAAGAAGAAAGAAGAAGCTGCAGCTCCGGCAGGACCATCGAAAGAAGAAGTTTTACTTACTGAAATTCGTGACGAACTAAGAAAGAACAATATTTAAGACGTACGCTTACCGCTACATTACTCATTCTTAAACTAAACCTCTGGCAAAAACCAGGGGTCTTTTTTTAACAATAATCCAAAATTGGTTCAATTTTTTAAAATTCCTGAAATTTTTAATAGGGAAGCAGCTAGAATAATTTCCAAGCAATAACTTTGCAATTCACTTTTTAAAGTAAGCAAATTATGAAAGTAGCTGTAGTAGGAGCAACCGGGATGGTAGGAAGCGTAATGCTTAAAGTACTGGAAGAACGTAATTTTCCACTTACCGAACTTATTCCTGTAGCTTCTGAAAGATCTGTAGGTAAGAAATTAACCTATAATGGTAAGGATTTCGAAGTAGTAAGTCTTGAAACCGCAGTTTCCATGAAACCGGAAGTAGCCATATTTTCAGCTGGTGGAGACACTTCATTAGAATGGGCTCCAAAATTTGCTTCCGCAGGAACTACAGTGATCGATAATTCTTCAGCATGGAGAATGAATCCGAAGAATAAACTTATCATTCCCGAGATCAATGCTAACCTGCTTTCAGAAGAAGATAAGATCATTGCGAATCCTAATTGTTCTACAATACAGTTATTAATGGCTTTAAAACCATTGCATGATGCATATAATATCAAGCGAGTGGTGGTTTCAACCTACCAGTCTATCACTGGAACTGGCGTAAAAGCCGTACAGCAGCTGGAGAACGAGTATGCGGGTAAGAAAGAAGAAATGGCTTATCCTTATCCAATTCATAAAAATGCGTTGCCACATTGCGATGTATTCCAGGAAAATGGATACACTAAAGAGGAGATGAAGTTAACAAACGAAACCAAGAAAATTCTCGGTGATGATTCAGTAAACGTAACGGCAACCGCGATCAGAATTCCGGTGGTTGGAGGACATTCAGAATCGGTGAATATCGAGTTTCATAAAGAATTTGAGGAAGCAGATGTGCGAAAGATCCTGAGTGATTTTCCAGGAATTACGGTTCAGGATAACCCGGAATTGAATACTTATCCTATGCCTATTTATGCGGAAGGAAAAGATGATGTTTTTGTAGGTAGAATTCGAAGAGATCATTCCCAGCCAAATACACTAAATATGTGGATCGTTGCTGATAATCTCCGTAAAGGTGCCGCGACAAATGCGGTGCAGATCGCAGAATATTTACTGGAGCAGAAACTACTGTAATACACAAATTTAAAATTTTACTTAAAAGCCTGAAACTCTACAGATTCAGGCTTTTTTATTCTTATTTTAGGTCTCTAAACTAAGAATTGTATGAAGAAAATCTATTCAGGCATTATTGGGCTGGGGTTAGTTGCCGGCTCACTAAGTGCACAAAGTCAAAACCAAAGCAAATTGAACTATCCTGAAACCAAGAAAGTTGATACTGTAACCGATTATTTTGGAACCGAGGTAAAAGATCCTTATCGCTGGCTGGAGGATGATCGTAGCGAGGAAACGGAGAACTGGGTAAAAAGACAGAACGAAGTAACTTTCGATTACCTGGAGAATATTCCGTACAGAAATAAACTTAAGGATCGTCTTACCAAGTTATGGGATTATGAAAAATTGAGCGCTCCTTTTACTGAAGGTGAAAAGATCTATTTCTTCAAAAACGACGGACTTCAGAATCAAAGTGTTCTTTATCGCCGTGATTCAGAAGAAGCGGAAGCAAAAGTATTTTTAGATCCGAATAAATTCAGTGAAGATGGAACTACCTCACTTGCGGGAATGAGCTTTTCCGAAGATGGAAAAAAGCTTGCCTATGCTATTTCTGAAGGTGGAAGCGACTGGAGAAAGATCATTTTGATGAATGCCGATGATAAAAAGATCCTTGGCGATACGATCAAGGATGTAAAATTCAGCGGAATTTCATGGAAAGGCAATGAAGGCTTCTACTACTCGAGCTATGACAAGCCTGATGGAAGTGAACTTTCAGCAAAGACAGATCAGCATAAATTATATTATCATAAACTGGGAACACCGCAAGGTGATGACCAGATCATCTTCGGAAATTCTGAAGCACAAAAACGTCGTTATGTAGGAGGAAGTGTTACTGAAGATAATCGTTACCTGATCATTTCGGCACGTAATTCAACTTCAGGCGGGGAACTTTATATGATGGATCTTCAGAAGGTAAATCCGGAACTGGTTACAATTTTAGATAATCAGGATACCGATTCTTATGTGATCGAAAATGAGGGTAGCAAATTATTTATCGTGACCAATCTTGATGCTCCAAACAAGAAGATCGTGACTGTTGACGCTAGCGATCCAAGTCCGGAGAACTGGGAAGATTTTATTCCTGAAACCGAGCATGTATTAAGTCCTTCAACCGGTGGTGGTTATTTCTTTACAGAGTATATGGTAGATGCCATTTCAAAAGTGAAGCAATACGATTATGACGGGAAACTTGTGCGTGAAGTAGAACTTCCAGGTGTAGGCTCTGCCGGAGGTTTTGGAGCGAAGAAAGACAAAGATGTGCTTTACTATAGTTTTACAAATTACGTGACTCCGGGTACTATTTATAAATATGATATTGACAATGGGACTTCTGAAGTTTATAATATACCGAACATAGATTTTGATCCGGAACAGTTTACCAGCGAACAGGTATTCTACGAATCAAAGGATGGTACGAAGATCCCAATGATCATAACTTACAAAAAGGGAACTCAGCTTAACGGAAAGAATCCAACGATCCTTTATGGTTATGGAGGATTTAATGTGAGCCTGACTCCAGGTTTTAGCACTGCAATGAGCGTATGGCTGGAACAAGGCGGTGTTTATGCTGTTCCTAATCTTCGAGGTGGTGGAGAATATGGGAAAGCATGGCATGATGCAGGTACAAAGCTTAAAAAGCAGAATGTATTTGATGATTTCATTGCCGCTGCAGAATACCTGATAGACAATGATTACACCTCCAGCGATTATCTTGCTGTAAGAGGTGGTTCTAACGGTGGACTGCTGGTAGGAGCTACCATGACTCAGCGACCTGAACTTATGAAAGTAGCATTGCCTGCAGTTGGAGTAATGGACATGTTAAGATATCACACATTTACTGCCGGTGCAGGATGGGCTTATGATTATGGTACTTCGGAAGATAATAAAGAAATGTTCCAGTATCTATATAACTATTCTCCAGTGCATAGTATTGAGCCAGATACAGAATATCCTGCGACGCTTGTGACTACTGGAGATCATGACGACCGTGTAGTGCCTGCGCATTCTTTTAAATATGCTGCAGAACTACAGGACAAGCAGGAAGGAACTAATCCTACGCTTATCAGGATCGAGACCAATGCCGGTCATGGTGCAGGAAAGCCAACCAGTAAGATCATTGAAGAATATGCAGATATCTTCGGTTTTACATTATATAATATGGGGTTTGAAGCACTTCCAAATGAACTAAAAGAGATTTCTAAAGATTAATATTGTTGATCAACTAACTGGATCACAAAAAAAGCGCGGCTCTTAAGCGGCGCTTTTTTTATTTTATTTCAGAGAGCTTTAGTTTACCTGTTTTAATTCTCCAGAATCTTCGTCTACCAGAAAGCCTTTATCAGCTTTATGCAGGATCTCTTCATCATCATCTGAATAAGCTTCCAGCAATTCATACTCTCCAAGCGCTTCGTCCAAACGTTTTATTTTCTCTGCATCATTACAAACCTTGCCATCAATAGTATAATTGCCATTCTTATAGGTCGTTCTTGTTCCAAGTACCTGAACGGGAAGAATTTGTTCCAGATATTTTGTATAGATTTCGAATCCACCGGTAACCACAAACACCTTGATACCCTGCTCATCAAATTTCTGAATATCTTCCAGCATCTTATCTCTGAAGAATTCCGGGTATTCCAGGTTCCAGAATTGCTCTGCATACTTTTTCACCGTTTCCGGATCCAGATCTTTGAGGTAATCGTAGAAATTCTCTTTGAAATCAGTTTTGCTCACAAGCCGCATGTTTCCGAGCATTTTCAACCATCCAAGCTGGGCTAGCCTTATCAACTTATACCCATTTTTATAACATACAAATTTGAAAAATTCATCTTTGGAAGATTTTTGATATAAGGTCTTATTGAGATCGTAGACGACTATTTTTTGCATTCGATGATTCTATTCTAATTTATGTTCTTTAGCTTTAAAATAAGTTACGTAAATAGCCATTTCTAGTAACTTATATTATGATAATTTCAACAAGAATTTAACCTATGCTTCAGCTTAAGAACGTCTCCTTCGCCTACGATACTGAGCCTGTATTGAAGAATATCAATATAAATATAAAACCGGCAGAGAACATCTCGATCATTGGTGAAAGTGGCTGCGGTAAAAGCACCTTACTAAAACTCATTTACGGACTATTACATACAGAAGGAAAGATCACCTGGAAAGATAAAGAGCTTCTAGGTCCTAATTTCAACCTGGTTCCCGGAGAAGACTTTATAAAATATCTCGCCCAGGATTTTGATTTGATGTTACCACTAAGCGCTGCTGATAATGTTGGTAAATATCTGAGTAATTTTTATCCTGTCAGGAAAAAACGCCGAATCAAAGAATTACTGGAGGTTGTAGAAATGACCGATCTTGCTGATAAGAAAGCGAAATTACTAAGTGGCGGGCAGCAGCAAAGAATCGCTTTGGCCCGTGCTCTGGCCAAGGAACCAGAAATACTGTTACTCGACGAACCTTTTAGCCATATAGATCATTTCAGAAAAAATAAGTTGAGAAGAAAGCTTTTCGCTTACCTGAAGGAGCAGCATATCACCTGTATTATTGCTACACACGACAGTACCGATGCACTGGCTTTCGCCGATAGGACTTTTGTTCTCAAAAACTCAAAGATCTATGCTCAGGGAACTCCGCGGGAGTTATATGAACATCCGCAAAATCATTATGTCGCCAGCCTGTTTGGAGACGTAAACCATATTCCTGTCAAATTGCTGAAAACAGACCATGACAATAACGACAAAGTCGTCGTATATCCTCATGAATTAAAAATCACACAATCTGGTACCGAAGCTACAGTCAGGAAATCATTTTTTAAAGGAGAGGTTTTCCTTATTGAAGTATTGGCAGGAAATAGAACGATACTAATAGATCACCACGAAGAATTAATCGCTGGCAAAAAGATTTGTTTTAAAGTGAAATATGGGGTGTTGGAAAACCGAATTAAATAATCTTTTTAATAAGCACCTCTTGCTGATTAAAAGTGTAGCTGTCTTTCTCAGTTTTTCCAAGCATGGCGATGGCAACAGGAGCTTTACTACCTATCGCATAGAATTTAGTGTCCTGAACGATGATTTCCCCAGCAGGAATAGAAATAAAATAATTAGCATTTTCAGTAAAAATGATACTGCCTGCTTTCACGATCCTAGAGTCGGTTTTTACATTGATTCGCTTTAAAACAGACTGCATTTGCTCATATTGCTGTAATTGATTGCTGAGTTTGTTCCACTCAATATTGATCATTTCTCTGCCAGTCTCAAACTTGTCTCCAGCACTACTCTTGGATTCGTTTTCCAAATCCTGTTTTAATCCCTGCATCGCATTTTGCAAAGCAGTTGTTTTTTGCTGAATGAAATGCTCACATTTCTCCAATAATTCTTGTTTAAGCATTTCCATTTAGTCTAAGCTAAGTTTACCAAGATTTTGCATCTGCCGAACGATCCAGTTCTTTCTGTTGGTAATAAAAGAAGACGCCGGACTTGCTCGATATACCCTTGGATTCGGCAACACAGCAGCAATAGCCGCGGCTTCATAAGCTCCAAGGTTTACAGCTTCCTTACCAAACCAATGTTTTGATGCCGCTTGCGCGCCGTAGACTCCTTTGCCCATTTCAATACTATTCAGGTAGACTTCAAGAATTCGTTCTTTACCCCAAATTATTTCGATCAGGAATGTAAAATATGCCTCCAGGCCTTTCCGAAACCAGGTTCTTCCCGGGTACAGGAAAACGTTTTTCGCAGTTTGTTGTGAAATTGTGCTTGCTCCACGAATCTTTCTTCCGTTGCGATTATCTTCCATAGCTTCCTTGATCGCTTTAAAATCGAAGCCACTATGAGAAGGGAAATTCTGATCTTCACTGGCGATAACCGCTTTCTGGAGATGGCCTGATATTTCATCCATTGCTACCCAGTCGTGCTGAATATCTTCCTCTGGATTTTCAAAGTAACGTATCACCATTAAAGGAGTAAAAGGAACTGGCACCCATTTATAGATCACTACGATAGCAATACTAAACAGGAACAGTCCAAGAAGTACCTTGAAGATAAATCTAAAAAATTTTCTGATCATGAATTCAATGTTATTTCGGCCAGGTCTCTTCCAACCAGGCTCCCAATTGCGATCCCCATTCCACCAAGGCGAACTCCGCAGCTTACATTTCTGGAAAGTGCCTTCACCATTGGTTGCCTTGAGGATCCAATCCCTATGATCCCGCTCCACTTTCTGTCTATTTTAAATTTGGTCTCAGGCAAGATACAGGTTTTTAATAAGTGCTCAAGTTTGGTCTGGACAAGACTGGTTGTGCCCATTTGTTCGGTCTCTTCAGCTTCGAAATCCAGGTTACGACCACCGCCAATAAGGACACGATTTCCAATATTTCGAAAATAATAATAGCCTCGATCCAGATGAAAAGTACCATTAAGATTCAAATTTTTGATGGGTTTGGTAATCAATACCTGTGCGCGGGCTGGTTTTACATCTTCAAGTCCAAGGCTGGATGCAAACCCATTGGTGGCGATCAATAATTTTTTAGCTGAAATTTGAAATTTATCTGTTTCGATCCTGACGAAATCTTCTTCATCGACAAACGAATTTACTTTAATACCATTGAGCACCCGTATATCTTCAGAAGATACTTTCTTCAATAGTGTCTGCATCATTTTCCCGGTGTCGATCTGGCCCTCAAACTGATTCACAATAAGTCGGGGCATGATATTACTAAAGCCAAAAGAATTGGAAGTTTCACTGAAAACGGATTCTCCAAAGACCGGTTTCAGCATATTATTAATTACTGGAATAGCCTCCATACTGCGCTGGTACAAATCTTCATCTGCACTGGTAAAAAGCTCGTATCCTCCATTCTGTTGAAAATCGATCTGTGTGTCACCCAGATTCTTCCGAAGTAATGAGAGTCCGTTACGACGTTTTTCTACTAGCTCGACCACTTCATCTTCAGATAAAGTCTTAAGATCATCAAGGATTTCAGAAATACTTCCGAAGCAGGCAAAACCAGCGTTTTTGGTGCTAGCTCCTTCCGGAAGTAGCCCTTTCTCGAGAATGAGAATTTTAGCCGATGGTTTTGATTTTCGCAGGTGTAAAGCACAGTTTAAACCTGTAATCCCACTGCCTATAATACAATAGTCGATATTATTGATCCAGGATTCATGTTCCCAGAAGGAAAGATTCATGTTCGTTTTCAGTTTCAGCTCAAATTACAAAAAGTAGCGCACAAAAAACCCCGGAAGTTCCGGGGTTAATTTTTATTCTTCCAGAGGTTTCATTTTAAAATCCTCCATGAATTTAGTAGTATAATTACCTTCAATATAATCTGGATGATCCATCAACTGTCGGTGAAATGGAATCGTGGTTTTAACACCCTCGATCACAAACTCGTCCAGTGCGCGCTTCATTTTGTTGATCGCTTCCTCTCTTGTTTGAGCGGTCGTGATCAATTTCGCGATCATAGAATCGTAATTTGGAGGGATCACATAGCCACTATAAACGTGGGTGTCGATACGAACTCCGTGACCTCCCGGTGCATGAAGATTGGTGATCTTCCCCGGTGATGGTCTAAAGTTATGATATGGGTCTTCTGCATTGATTCTACACTCGATAGAATGTAACTGCGGAATATAATTCTTACCTGAAATTGGCACACCAGATGCTACAAGGATCTGCTCACGAATAAGATCGTAATCGATCACCTGCTCTGTAATTGGGTGCTCAACCTGGATACGCGTATTCATTTCCATGAAGTAGAAATTTCTATGCTTATCAACAAGGAATTCAACAGTACCAGCCCCTTCATATTTAATATATTCAGCAGCTTTTACCGCAGCATCACCCATTTTCTTACGTAGCGTATCTGTCATAAAAGGTGACGGAGTTTCTTCAGTAAGTTTCTGGTGACGCCTTTGAACGGAACAATCTCTTTCAGAAAGGTGACAGGCTTTGCCGCTACTGTCTCCTACGATCTGGATCTCGATATGGCGTGGCTCTTCAATCAGCTTTTCCATATACATCCCATCATTTCCAAAAGATGCTGCTGCTTCTTTACGGGCAGATTCCCAGGCTGGTTCCAGCTCTTCTTCTTTCCAGACAGCTCGCATCCCTTTACCTCCACCTCCGGCAGTTGCCTTTAGCATCACAGGATATCCAATTTCCTTGGCTAGTTTTTTACATTCTTTAAAATCCTCAATAATACCTTCAGATCCAGGAACACAAGGGACACCAGCCGCTCTCATTGTAGCTTTAGCCGTTGCCTTATCTCCCATTTTACTGATCATTTCCGGTGAAGCTCCAATGAATTTGATATCATGTTCTTCACAGATCTTGGAAAATTTAGCATTTTCAGAAAGGAAACCGTATCCCGGGTGGATCGCATCAGCGTTGGTAATCTCTGCTGCAGCGATGATATTCGAAATCTTAAGATAGGAAAGGTTACTTGGTGGTGGTCCAATACAAACCGCTTCGTCTGCAAATCTAACGTGTAGACTTTCAGCATCTGCAGTAGAGTAAACCGCTACCGTTTTAATTCCCATTTCCTTACAGGTACGAATCACACGAAGTGCGATCTCTCCCCTGTTTGCAATCAATATTTTTTTAAACATATCTAGTTGCTTTTAAAGTTCTGAAGCCCATAAATGGGCTTGCAGGTGTTAAAATGGGCAGTAATTTATGACGGATCTACCAGGTAAAGTGGCTGATCGAACTCTACAGGAGATGAATCATCTACCAGTACTTTTACGATCTTTCCAGATACTTCACTTTCGATCTCGTTAAAAAGTTTCATTGCTTCAATGATACAAAGCACATCACCTTCTTTTACAGAATCTCCTACCTCAACAAAAGTTGGCTTGTCTGGAGAAGGCTTTCTGTAGAATGTCCCGATTATAGGAGACTTTACAGTGATATATTTAGAATCATCATCTGCGGCCTGCTTGTCTTCAGCGGCTGGAGCAGCTTCCTGAGGAGCAGCCTGTTGTGCCGGAGCCTGCTGTTGAGCTGGCATTTGCTGAAGTTGTTGTCCTCCCATAGGAACCTGTTGTACTATGGTAGTTTCCTTATCGTCTGAACCTGTTTTAATTGTGATCTTTACATCACCTGTTTCAAGTTTAACCTCACTTGCGCCAGATTTAGCCACAAATTTAATCAGATTCTGAATTTCCTTTAAATCCATAATATTGGTGTTGGTTTTTATGAGTTATAAGCCCATTTAAGGTAAGTAGCTCCCCAAGTGAAGCCACCTCCAAAAGAGGCAAATATTAAATTATCTCCTTTTTTAAATTGTTTTTCGTAATCACTGAGTAACAAAGGTAAGGTTGCAGCAGTGGTATTTCCATACCTCTCTATATTCATTAATACCTTGCTCTCATCTGTAAGGTTCATTCTCTTGGCAGTCGCATCTACTATACGCTTATTTGCCTGATGTGCTACCAGCCAATCTACATCTTTATTGGTAAGATTGTTTCTTTCCATGATTTCGGCGCTTACCTCAGCCATGTTCGAAACAGCAAATTTGAAAACGGTCTTTCCATCCTGCTGTACGTAATGAAGTTTTTTAGCTACAGTTTCTTCAGAAGGTGGCAATAGAGATCCACCTGCAGCAATTTTAAGAGAATTACGTCCTATAGAATCACATCTTAGTAGTTCATCCTGTAATCCCAGACCTTCAAAATTAGGTTCCATTAGCGCAGCTCCTGCTCCATCACCAAAAATAATACAGGTTGTTCTATCTGTATAATCAAGGATAGAAGACATCTTATCTGCACCAATCACCAGGATCTTCTTATATCTTCCAGATTCTATATAAGCCGCTCCGGTAGACATTCCATAAAGAAAACTGGAACATGCCGCCTGTAGATCATAGGCAAAAGCATTTACAGCACCAATCTCAGAAGCCACATGAACAGCTGTAGCCGCTACTGGCATATCTGGAGATACCGTTCCTAAAATGATTAAGTCTATTTCTGCCGGATCAAGATTTGTCTTATTAATCAAATCTTTGGCTGCCTCTACGGCTAAGTAAGAAGTTCCCTTAGAGGGATCTTTGAGTATTCGTCTTTCTTTAATTCCTGTCCTGCTGAGGATCCACTCATCTGTGGTATCCACCAATTCTTCCAACATTTTGTTGGTCAAAATATCTTCAGGTACATAAGCACCTACAGCCGTAATCGCTGCTGTGATTTTGCTCATAAATTTGGATTTAATTCACCCTTCATCGGCAGGAAATATAATATCTTCATTCTTAGAAAATTACTAAATATTAATCAAACCGGCGTGCAAATTAAGGTCTTTTTGGGACTTAATCAACTAAAAACAAAAAACTCCCACAACGTGAGAGTTTCCTGTAATTCTTGAAGCTCTAAGACTTTACTAGGCCTCTACTTCTTCTGCGTTATCGATTAAGATCTGACCACGGTAGTAAAGTTTACCTTCGTGCCAGTGAGCTCTGTGATACAAGTGCGCTTCACCTGTTACAGCGTCTACAGCAACTTTTGGAGCTGAAGCTTTATAATGTGTTCTTCTCTTATCTCTTCTGGTTTTCGAGATTTTTCTCTTTGGATGTGCCATGGCTTCCTATTAATTATTCGTTTAATAAATTTTTTAATTTGTCCCAGCGAGGATCTATATCATCCTCATTTCTCTTTTTCTGACTTTTCAAACTGTGTTCTTCCAACTTATCAAGTACATCAGATTCTAATGTGCCGTCTTCAACACCGGGATGAATTCTTTTTGCAGGTACTCCAAGTACCACCAGCTCATAAATATATTGCTGGATATTTACCTCATATTCTCCATGGGGAATAATAAGGAGATCTTCATCTTCATTGTTGAATTCATCGCCAAACTTGATCACCAGGAAAAGCGTGTTTTCTATTGGTTGATCATAAGGCTCGTTGGTAAGATCGCAATTAACATTCACTGTTCCTCCTGCATTAAAAGTAAGCTCCATCATGGTGCTTTTCTTTTCAAACAGCAGGTCGATCTTTACATCTGCACTGTTGAATTCCTCGTACTCAAAATGTTCAAAGAACCTGTTATCTAACTCATACTCAAACTGGTGCTTCCCAAGCTTTAATCCCTTAAAAGGGATCGTAAACTCCGCTAAATTCCTCATCTCTCCTCAGTTTTGAGTGCCTCACGTTTCCGTTAAGGCGGGTGCAAAGATATAAAAATTAATGAATTATGCTCTTTTTATAAACAAATTTTTGTTTATATCTTCCTGCCTTGTTTCTTCAATGGATTTTCTGTGAGCACCTTATATTCCTCACGCGCTTTATAGATCTCGATTCCTTTAAAAACAGCCTCTTTAAAAGAATTAATATTTGCTTCGTTCTTCCCCGCAATATCGAAACCTGTTCCATGATCTGGAGAAGTTCTAACCTTTTTCAATCCTGCTGTAAAGTTCACTCCTCTTCCAAAGGATAAAGTTTTAAAAGGGATCAAACCCTGATCATGATAAGAAGCCACTACGGCATCAAAATTCTTATAATTTTTTGAGCCAAAGAAACTATCTGCAGAATAAGGACCAAATACCAACTGTCCTTTATCCCTCAATTTTTGAATCGTAGGCTTCAAAGTTTCCTCATCTTCTTTGCCAATCACACCATTATCACCACTATGCGGATTAATCCCCAGCACAGCGATCTTAGGCTTCTGAACCCTGAAATCCTGTTTTAAGGTCTTACTAATAGTATTGATCTTTGATTCTATGAGTTCCGGAGTTATGACTGATGCGATATCTTTCAACGCAACATGATCTGTAAGTAAACCAACCTTCAGATTATCTGTGATCATGAACATTAAGCTTTCACCTCCAAGTTCTCTGGCTAAATAATCTGTATGTCCCGGAAACTTAAAATCTTCAGACTGAATAGTCGACTTATTAATAGGTGCCGTGACCAGCACGTCGATCTCATCATTTTTTAATGCTGAAGTAGCCGCAGCAAGAGATTTAAATGCAAAACTACCAATCTCATTATCTTCTTCACCAAACTTGATATTTACATTCTCTTTCCAGACATTCATCACATTGATCTTTCCATCAATTGCTTTGGAAGGATCGTCGATTCCCTGGAAGTTCAATGAGAGCTTGTAATGTTTTTTAAGAAAATTGATGATCTTAGAAGATGCGAATATAATAGGAGTACAAAATTCCAGCATTCTCGCATCGTCGAAAGTCTTCAGTACGATCTCACTCCCAATCCCATTCAGATCTCCAATACTAATCCCCAGTTTGATCATTTCCTCCTGTTTCATAAACTTTCCCGATATAATATTTTAATTTTACACACAAATGTAACCATTATTATAGAATAGCATGTTCACAGGGATCGTAGAAGAAATAGGAAAAATTGTAGCTGTAGAGAAGTCGGAAGGCAATGTGAATCTTAAGATTTCTGCGGAAATGACTCCAGAATTAAAGATAGACCAGAGTGTTTCTCATAATGGCGTTTGTCTTACAGTGGTTTCTATTGAAAATAATACGTATACTGTTACCGCAGTTCAGGAGACCATAAATAAAACCAGCATAGGAAATCTGAAGGATGGAGATGCAGTTAACCTCGAACGCGGTATGAAACTAGGTGCACGTCTTGATGGGCATATAGTGCAGGGACATGTTGACCAGACAGCAATCTGTAAAGAGGTAAAAGAAACTGAGGGTAGCTGGCTTTATACGTTTGAGTACGACCCGGAAATTGGAAATCTTACGATCGAAAAAGGATCTATTACAGTTAATGGAGTAAGTTTGACAGTGGTAAACAGTAAGGCGACAGAATTTTCAGTAGCGATTATTCCATATACTTATGAGCATACGAATTTTAAAGATCTGCAAAAGGGAGATACCGTAAATCTTGAGTTTGATGTGATCGGGAAATATGTAAAGCGAATCACCGAGCTTTCCTAGGCGAAATCAAATTTTCTAAGCTGGTAACAACCAACGACCAGACCAGCACCCATTAAAATATATACATAATCATCTATAGGAAGGCAAAGCCCTACTGGTGGTGGAACGCCATTTCCGTTTCCGTTTCCGCCGGGACCATTTCCATTCCCGTTACCAGGATCGCAAGGAGGGCCTTTACGATTTTCATTGTTGTTTTTAGCCATAGGTTCTGGAGGTGACATTTGGGCATAGGCCGATGAGGCTATTCCGCAGAATAAACCTAAGCTAAGAAGCAAAATTCTTAAACGGCTCATAGTTAAAAGTATAACACCTAAAGCTTCAGGCTGCTAACCTGAAAACACATACTATTAAATGAACGGTATGTCATTTGTTAGCGAGTGAATTTCTGAAATATTTACGTAAATACGTAAAGATCAGTTTGGAATTAAAATCCCAGCTTTGCATCACCCTGAAAAACAGATAGATAAAATCTCTCCGTATCTCCAAAAATAGGCAATAAAAGGCTTCAAATCAATAGACTCGTTTTATATTTCAATTTAAGAATGCAACTTCTACTTCAGCAAAATGGTAATTTCAGGAAATTTGAATCTGTGTTTGTGGCGATACTTTCAAGTTGTTTCAAATCCTTTAAACCTCAGATTAGACATTTCCAATAATAATATTCAGAACTATAATTATTCATAGTAACAGAATTGAAGGTAGGGTTTTAAATAAATGTTTTAGTTTTAAGGTTCCAATGTACAGCCCCAACATTTGTAACCAATGAACAATATTCCCATTCCTGAGAATGACAAGAGAAGAAATCTCGAAGTCGAAAAATACAAACCACAGCAACAAATTGATGATGAAGATCTTGATTTTTTGAGCGCTATGGCTGCTGAGATTTGTGGTACTCCCAGCGCCCTGATCACTTTAATTGGCCAGAATACGCAATATATAAAGTCGGCTTATGGTATGGACCTTGAAACAAGAGAATTCCCGAGGGAGTTTACTTTTTGTGCTCATACTATTAGTTCACCAGAAGGATTTATGGTGGTAGAAGACGCACGTGAAGATCAAAGATTTAAAAATAATCCATTTGTAACGGGAGAAAGTCCAATTCTCTCTTACGCGGGTGTTTCACTTTCCAATTCTTCAGGATATTCTATAGGTTCTTTATGTACTATAGATTTTGAGCCTAAAAGCTTTTCCGAAGAACAAATAGAAAAGCTTCAAAAGGTGGCGAACCAGGTAATGAAGTCTATCGAACTCTCCCGAAAGACTAATGAGTTAAAACAGCTCAATGAAAACCTGCTCCGCGAGCAAACAAAATATAACTTTATTATTGAAGGTACCGAGACCTCAACCTTTGATTGGGATATCGTAAATGACCAGATGACCTTTAGTGATGTCTGGTTTAAGATCTCCGGGTATTCTCGAAGCGACTTCCCTAACCAGATGGTTGATGCATGGAGAACGATCGTACATCCTGACGACCTGCAGCAGCTTCAACAGCAAGTGCAGCTACATTTCGATGGAAAAAAGAAAAAATTTAGCAGCGAATTCAGAATAAAGCATAAGAATGGGGAGTATCTCTGGATATCCAGCCAGGGAAAGATCTTCGAAAGGGATGCCTCTGGAAGACCAACCAGAATGTATGGTCTACATCGTGATATTAGTGAAAAGAAAAAAGTTGATGTTGAGATTCTATTTAGAGAAAAACTGCTTGAATCTCTATACAATTTGTCTCCTTTAGGGATCGCCTTAAACGATTACGAAACTGGAGCTTTTATCGAAGTTAATAAGAGACTGGTAGAACCTACAGGTTACAGCCAGTCGGAATTTCTAAATCTCACCTATTTTGAGTTAACTCCGGAGGAATATCTGGAGATGGAGAAAGAGCAACTTAAAGAACTTGATGCTACAGGAAAGTATGGGCCTTACGAAAAGGAATATATAAGAAAGGATGGAACCAAATACCCGGTATTATTGAGAGGGGTTTTAGCCAAAGATCCTAATGGTAAGAAAATCATCTGGAGTTTTATCGAAGATATTTCAGAACAAAAGAGAAATGAAGAGTTACAGGAATTAAACCTTCAAAAGATCGAAAAGTTACTTTCCATTACCGAAAAACAAAACGACAGATTAAAAAATTTCGCGCATATAGTTTCTCATAATTTACGCTCTCACTCCAGTGGTATATCATTATTACTTGATTTCTTAAGTGAATCCAATCCGGAGATCAAAGTAGAAGAACCTTTCAAACATCTTAAAACAGCCTCAGGAAACCTGGAATCTACCATTCATGATCTTAATGATATTGTGAAAGTAAATGTTTCCGGACAGGAAGATTTCCAAATGGTGCAATTAAAAGCTGCAGTAGACAAAATCGTTGAAAGCGTTGAACCGCTTACAAAAGCCGGAAAGGTTGAGATAAGTGCTGATGTGCATGAATCGGTGAACATTTACGGATTAAGGGCCTATATTGAGAGTATCCTGCTGAACATGGTCACCAATGGGATCAAATATTCTTCGCCAGATAGAGATAGTATTATAAGGATTTCGGCTAAAGAAGATATTCAGGATAATCTGGTAATAATAGAGATCGAGGATAATGGAATTGGTATCGACCTGGATACTCACCGCAAGGATCTTTTCAAAATGTATAAGATCTTTCATAAACATGAGGACGCGAGAGGCGTAGGTTTATTCCTGGTCAAAAATCAAGTTGAAAATATGAACGGATCTATTGATATTGAAAGTACCGTAGATGTTGGAACAAAATTTATAATCAAATTACCAAATGAGCAAAATTAATCTAGCATGTCTAATAGAAGATGACCCGGTTCATATCTACCTTTCCAAGAGATACCTAGAATCATCGGGTTATATAGATAATATTCACATATATAATGATGGGAAAGAAGCTTATGAAGGGCTCAAAGGGGATTGGGAAAGCAAAAAAACACTTCCAGAGATCATTCTTTTAGATCTCACCATGCCGGTATGGGATGGATGGAAATTTTTAGATGAATTTACTAAATTACCTATTGAAAAGCAGATTACGATCTATATATTGACCAGTAGTATTAATGAGGCCGACAGGCAAAAGGCTTCTGGTTATAATGTAGTAAAAAATTACCTGGTGAAACCGATAACGATGCCGGCATTGGTGGAGCTAATTGAAAGAATGGAAGACTGATGGCGAATCCCAAATTTGATAGAATCTTTATAATTGATGATGAATCGATCATCAACTCGATACAAAAACTTTTTATTCAGGAATTCTTTCCTGAAAACTCTTTGGAAAGATATGATGATTCCAGCCTGGCGCTGGATAAGCTTACCAGCCTGGGTGATGAGGTCAATGAGGTCTTGATTTTCGTTGATCTCAACATGCCCATTCTTTCCGGGCAGCAATTACTGGACAAACTACAGGAATCCGGAATTCATTATAATGTAACGGTTTATGTACTTACTTTTTCCAATGATGTTGAAGAAGTAGAGAAAATCCGCTCGCATCCATATGTTCGGAAAGTAATTAGAAAACCGCTTACGAAAGATAAACTGGCAGAACTGGATATTACAAATTCTTAATACTGTTGCAGTACCTTAATTTCTAACTTATATAAGTTTACTTCTCTGTATAATATTGAGCCAGATGGCTTATACTCAATTGAAATAACATTTTAATATACTCCGTATCTCAAAGACCTTTATAGATTGCTCCGCTTGCCAGTATTTTCAAGAAAGGTTGAGAAGCTAAATACTATTTTGGATGTTCGGTGACTACATAGTCACCCAATTGGCAATGGTTTCAATTAACGGAATCAGAGTTTTTCCCCTTGCACTTAATGAATATTCCACTTTTAAAGGAGGTTTCTCATGATAAACAGCTCTATCTACGATTCCATCATCCTCGAGTTTTCGTAATTGAAGACTCAGTGTTCTCTCCGGCTCAAAGCGGATTTGGAAACCAATAGAACACTTCCCGAGATTATTCTTTTAGATCTCACCATGCCGGTATTGAGAATATCCTGGCCAACCACTGCAAGTTCAAAAACAGAATATGAGATTTTTTTCTTTTAAGACATATTTAAATTTAAAAAGCCGGCATTACTGCTGGCTTATCATTGGTCTTAAATTTATTAATTCCTTACGAAGTATTGTAAATGCTACTTTTTTCGAAGTTCTTCTACCTTCAAAATTAATTCGTTCACATCAAAAGGTTTTGAAAGGAAATCGTTCGCTCCAGCTCTTTTGCACTTAATATTTGAATCATGCAACGCAGACATCATCAATATTGGAACCTTAGCAATCTCCGGATCTATATTTCTCCTTATGCGTTTACAAATATCTGTTCCATTAACGCCAGACATTAGCATATCTAAAATGACGAGATTTACATTCTCCTGTAAGATTATTGCTTCAGCTTCTTCCGGTTTTTGAGAAACTGCCACCTCGTGGCCATTAAATTCCAGTACAAGCTGCATCATATCGCAAATACCAGGATCATCATCTATTACCAGAATCTTTTGTTTAGAAGCCATAGCTATTCTTTATAATCTTTCGAAACCTCATCCAGGCTAAACGTAAAAACTGAACCTTCACCTTTTTTACTTGCTACACTAATTTTACCATTGTGACGTCTAACTATTTCATTGGCGAGATAAAGACCAATTCCAAAACCAGAGTAAGTATCTTCATTCTTGAAATCTATCCGGTAGAAACGTTTAAAAATCTTTTTCTGATTCTCTTTATCAATTCCAATTCCGGAATCTATAACGCTTACAGCAACTTTATTGTTTCCTCTTTTTCTGATCTTTATTTCAATATCTGGACTGTCTGGAGAATATTTTATAGCGTTTGTCACCAGATTTATCAATACCTGCCCTATTCTGTCTTTATCTGCAAAAATATGACACTCATGATCCTGCGTTAATTTTATTTTCGAATTCGTATTTGTATAATTAATATCCTGGATGGTCTCTTCAACTAAATTATTTAGACTGAAGTTCTCTTTTTTAAGAATTAGCTTATTTTTTTCAATTCTTGAGAGATCCAGCATTTCCGAAATTAGCCTCGTAAGTCTTACAACCTGCTGATCTATTCTTTCCGGGGATTTTTCAAACGGAATTGAAGTGAAATTGTCATCTGTTTTATTTTTCAGAAGACTTAATAGTAATTGAACGTAACCTTTAATGGAAGTAACCGGAGTTTTAAGTTCATGACTTACCAGCTTTAAAAAATCTTCTTTACGTTTTTCTTCCGCTTTTATTTTCTGAATTTCGGTAGCGGTGCAAATCCACATTTGTATTTCACCTTTTTCGTCCCTTATTGCTTCGGCTCTATTTAAATGCCACCTGTATTTATTTTTTTTATTAAGATAGCGAACTTCCATTTCGAAGTCATTTCCGGTTTTTAAGGAATGCTTCCAGTTTTCATAATATTCATCCTTTTCTGAAGGATGTACGAAACTGTTTAAACCCTTCTTATCAAATTCGCTTTTGGATAAGTCAGTATAGTCCAGCCATCCCTGATTAAAATAAATTACATTTCCTTCAGGATCTATATTGTAAACCTTTTCCGGCATAAGATCTGCCATTTGTCTATACCTGGATTCACTGGCTTTTAAAAGTTCTTTAGACTCAACGATTTCTGAAACATCTACCGCCATATTCAAAATTCCATAAATTTCACCATTTTCATTTCTCAATGCTTTATAGGTGAAATTGAAATATCCAGTTTGCAATTTATCATCGATTACCAGCTCTACCAGATCTTCTTTACCCCAATAAGTTTCACCCGTAGTGTACACCTTTTGAAGCAGCTCATGAAACGGCTGACCTTCTAACTCTGGCAGAGCTTCATGCAACGTTGTACCAATTACAGACTTGTTTTTACCCCATAATGCTATCATGGCGTCATTGGCCATTTCAATTTTCATTTCGCGGCCGGTATAAAGTGCAGTTGCCACGTCTGCCTCTTCGATAATAGACCGTATGCGATGCTCTTTTTCCTTGATTAATTGCTCCTTGATTTTTTCTTCATTTACATCTATAACGGTACCAATCATACCTTCATAATCACCGCGGGAATTGAATTTAGGACTACCACTAACTAACACCCACCGGTATTCACCTCTAGAATTACGAAGTCTAAAACTTGAATGTATACTGCTTTTGTTTTCGTTAGCTTTGAAAAATTCGTGCTCTATTCTTTTTCTATCATCAGCATGAACTGCTTCCAACCAACCAAATTTGTCTGCCTGTTCTACGGTTTGGCCCGTAAATTCATACCATTTTTTATTTAAATAATGATTTTCCCCGCTTTCACTGGTTTGCCAAATAATAGCAGGAACTGTATCAATAAGATTTCTGAGTTCATTTTCGCTTTCCTCGAGCTTCTTCATCGCACCTACTTTTTCAGTAGTATCAACGCCAAGTACAAAAATTCCATTTACATCCCCGGAAGAATCCAATATTGGTTGATAAATGAAATCAAGGATTTTGGTATTTAATTTTTTCTCTTGATCTTCGAGAATTACAGGAATGGCATTGCCAATAAATGCTTTGCCAGTGTTATAAACATCGTCCAGCATTTCATAAAATCCCTGATCTTTAAGTTCTGGAAGGGCTTCCCGAACACTCTTGCCAACCATTTTCCTGTTCCCAACTATCTTAAGATAATTTTCATTTGCACGTTCAAAGATATGGTCGGGACCTCGAAGCACACAAATGATGGAAGGTGCCTGGGCGAAAATTTCATCAAAATTCTCCAGCCTGTTTTCCTTTAAAGAGAACGAAACAAGAAGTAATTGATCGTCTTCAATTTTACTGGCATTAACAAGGAATTTTTTAGGTTCCTGGGAAGGGAAGTCTAAAGTTAAATTACAGTTTTCAATTCAGCACTAAATTCTGCTTGCAGCGTAGTCGTTATTTTTTTAAAAATGTTTTTATCAGATTGGGAACCCGCAATGAATGACTGTTCATTTTCTAATTCCATTATCTTATAAAAACTTTGGTTTGCCCTTAGGAAACGAAAATTTTTATCCAATAACAATATTGGTTCCCGTACCGTTGTGGTTATAGAAAACGCAAGTGAATTGAGCTTTGATTCCTTATTATTTCTAATTTCTGAGTATTCAGACGTATCTGTCATGTAATTATTGTAGCAAAAATAAAACTGATAAAAAATTATGCAAAAGTAATCTATTTTCCTAGGACAAAAGAAATCTATTTTCTTGTAAATATGCTGATCTTCAGGAATATTGAAAGCCAGATTTGAGGAGACAAATACCAGTAACTACCCAAATTTTTTTTAATCCGAAGAGACCGTTATTTTGGTGTTATAAATAAATTACTGTTAATGACATGCCTGTACCGCTGTTACCTGTTCTGTTTGTTGTTTTGGAGAAACATACGGGATTCCCAGCCCCATTCCTCTAATGATAAATAGTATGGCGATGATGGCTATAAAAACAGGGATTAGCTTACGAATATATATCCTGTTTTTTACAGAAATCACGTTACTCAACCAGATCGCACTGGTCATCAACGGGATGTTTCCAATTCCAAAAATGACCATATATAAGCTACTGTATATTGCGCTACCACCCGCAACTGCTCCAAAAACTGCCATATATACGAGTCCGCAGGGTAAAAAACCATTCAGGAAACCAACTGTAAAATAAGTGTCTGGATTTTTCTTTTTCAATTCCTTACCAAGGTAGTTTTTCAGGTCCTTCACTACTTTGAAATTAGCATTTTCAGGATTGAATCTACCTAGTTTTTTCTTCGGAATAAGTACAAGAAACAGCATAATGATCCCGATAATGATAGATAATTGCTGTTGGAGGCCAAATAGAGACAGGCTTTTTCCGGCAATTCCAAATAACAGTCCTATGATTCCGTAGGAAAAAAGACGGCCAGCGTGATACAAAAAGATCTGCAGGAATTTCCTGAATTTATTTTCCCTGTCCAGAGGAAGCAAAAATGCTATAGGCCCGCACATACCAATACAATGGAAGCTTCCAAGTAATCCAAATATGAGCGCAGAAAACAACATTTAGTAGACTATTTCAGTTTTAAACATGAATTCCTTTTCGCTATTCTGCCAGGTGACCTTGATATTCCATCTCCCATTCACAAGTTGATCTGCCGGAATCTCGAATTCAGAACTTTTAATTTCAGAAAAGGGAATACTAAAATCAAGTTTCTTGTTGGAAGGTCTGTACAGGCTCACCATACCTACGGTCTTTTCCAGGTCAATCTCTTCAGGAAAAAGTACTATTAAACTATCACCCCTTCTTTCAAGGCTGATCTGTTCATTGAGCGCAAGGGCATTTTCCTGCGCATCTATATCCTGTTGATAATGCAACTCTGCCTTATAATAATCCTCTACCACAAGATCAAGGTCATAGTCTGAACTGCTCATCATGGTGACGACAAAGTACATAATGAAGCTAATGAATGCGAGCATTCCGATTACAATTCCGGTTCCCCAATTTATCTTCATAATTTCTAGTTTTTAGTGGTAACTCCTTGGTCCCAGAAACGTGGTACCGGTAGTTTCTATTAACTGTTCGCCGTTATAAACTTCGATAACGATCTTATCTTTTTCATTTTCCAGTGCTGCCTGGTTAATTTCCACGAACAATGTTCCTTCGGCCATACCGTTCGCAGGAATGCTCATGGATTTCCCTTTCACGGTATATATAGTTCCGGGATGCGACTTGATTTCAAACCTCACATTATCGTAATCCACAGAAGTTTTATTAATAAGTTTAAAGGTGTACACATTGCTAATGATATTGCCATCCTTATGTTCATAAAGCTGGCCGGGTAGCCTGAGAATATTGGCTTCCACATCACTTCTTAAAAACAACATGCCACTTAATACCGTAACGAGAATAAATAAAACCGCTGCATAACCTTTGATACGCGGAGTAAACCTGAATTTCTTTTGCTTTTCAATATTCTCTTCACTCGCATATCTAATCAATCCCTGCGGAAGATCCACCGCATCCATCATATGATTGCAAGCATCTATACAAGCTGTACAATTCACACATTCCAGCTGGGTTCCGTTTCGAATATCTATTCCAGTAGGGCAAACCTGCACACATTGAAAACAGTCTATACAGTCGCCTTTCCCGCTGGCTTCCCGATCTTCATTCTTTCTGAATTTCGCTCTACCCTCTACCTTTTCTCCACGTTTATGATCGTAGGCGACTACAATAGATTTATTGTCCAACAGAACACCCTGAAGCCTACCATATGGACAGGCTATGATACAAACCTGTTCTCTAAACCAGGCGAATACAAAATAGAAGATTCCGGTAAAAAGCAGCAAGGAGATCAAGGTGCTAAGATGTGCCTGCGGTCCTTCCTGTATGTAAAGAAGCAATCTATCACTCCCAATAAGGTAAGCCAGAAATACATTGGCGATAAGAAAGGAGATCACAAAGAATATGAACCATTTGGTTGCTTTTTTCCTGATCTTTTCAGCATTCCACCGCTGCTTGTCTAATCGTATCTGTTTGCCCCTGTCTCCTTCAATCCAATATTCAATTCTTCGGAAAACCATTTCCATAAAGATCGTTTGGGGACATATCCAGCCACAAAATATTCTTCCGAAGGCTACCGTAAATAAAACCACAAACACTACTCCTATCAACATCATAAGAACGAAGAGATAGAAATCCTGCGGCCAGAAAATTGTTCCGAAGATATTGAAGCGACGCTCCAGTACATTGAACATGAGAAATTGATTCCCATTGATCTTTAAAAAGGGAGCTGCAAAAAGTATCGCCAGTAAAAAATAACTTACCCACTGCCGATATTTATATAATATACCATCAGGTTTTTTGGGATACACCCAGGAACGTTTACCTTCCGAAGTAACCGTTCCTATACTGTCCCTAAACCTTTCGTGCTCCTCTTTTTCCAAAATATGTAGATTTTACTCTTCCTCGTAACTCATTTCTATTTCAAAAGAAGCGGAATCTATTGCTTCCACCTCAACCTCATCCACTCTCGCATCTGGATCTACCCATAGTTCCCCTTCAGGTTCTTTGGGATCTAAAGGAGTTGTTGAATGTAAGCTCAACACGTAACTCGCAACCTGCGCCATTTCTTCAGGTTTTAGATCGGTTTTCCAGGAAACCATCCCTTTCCCTGCACGTCCTCCTTCAGAAATTGTATTAAAGACATTCTTGATACCACCACCAAGGATCCAGTAAGAATCGGTTAGATTAGGACCAATTCCACCTCCACCATCAATCTTGTGACAGGCGGCACAATTTCCTGAGAAAATTGCTTTCCCGGCACTGATATCTTCATTCCCGGTAAGCAATTCAACAGTATTAGCATCAATAAGCCCTTTGGCATTTTCTTTATAAGCTTCCACGGCTGCTTTAGCTTCTGCAACCTCCGCCAGGTATTCCTCTTTTTGAGTAGCGCCATCGAAAACATGGTACCTGGCCAGGTAAATTCCGGCGAAAATTATACTGGCGTAAAAACCATAAAGCCACCAGGGTGGAAGGTTGTTATCCAGCTCTTTGATCCCATCATAATTATGATCAAGAATGATCTCATCTTCATTTTCAATTGGCTTTTTGTCTAGCAGCTTGTCGTAAGTTTCTTTGAACCAGGCAAAGCGATTCTTTTCCCTTACCGTCACGGCAGCATCGTAAGCTGCACGATCATCGGGCTTCAAAGACATATATAAGGTCTTGTCCAGGGCTGCAACCGAAACTTCGATGGCAATTGCTAAAAACAGGATCACTCCAAGAACAAGCCAGAAAATTGGATAGACTTCTAAAATAGATTTATCACCGGTTTCAATGGTCAGCTCTGCCAAAATGATCGCCAGCGCGATAAGTCCGCTAATTCTTAATACTGAAAATGTATTTCTCATGATTTATTATCTTTTACGATGATAGGCATCATTAGTTCATCTTCCTGTTCCAACGGAATATCACTTACCTTCTTGATATATTCCTTTTTAGCGGTAAACACCCACCAGAAGAGCGCGGTAAAAAAGATGAAGAATATAAGTAGTGAGATGATGGGATAGATCGCTACCCCTTCTATACTTTCCAGTGGACCTTTTACGAATTTCAACATGGTCTCAGGTTTTTAGTTAGTTGATACTTGTTTTAAATCTTCGGCTTTGATATCTGTTCCCAGTCGCTGCAGGTATGCAATAAGAGCTACGATCTCACGATCTCTCATTTCTGTGAACTCCTCGCCGTTCTCTGCGGCAAACTTTTTATCGGCCTCATAACTGTTGACAAAATCTGGATCCTGATAAAGATTCTTTTCAATTTGAGTTCCCTGTTCTGTCATCCATTGCTGAGCTCTTTCGATCTCCATATCTGTATAAGGCACTCCAAGAGTTTGCATCGCCCGCATTTTATCTTCAGTATCAGATTTGTCAAGTTCATCCTGAATTAGCCATGTATAGGAAGGCATGATAGAACCTGAAGAAGTACTTTGAGGATCATACATATGGTTAAGGTGCCAGTTATCTGAATATTTCATACCCACCCTATGAAGATCTGGTCCGGTTCTTTTACTTCCCCAAAGAAATGGGAAGTCATACCTGTATTCACCAGCTTTCGAATATTCTCCATAACGTTCTACCTCACTTCTAAAAGGTCGTACCATCTGCGAGTGACAGGAAACACAACCTTCCCGTATATAAAGATCCCGGCCTTCCAATTCCAGAGGTGTGTATGGTTTTACACTGGAAATTACCGGTACATATTCATCTACCATTAATGAAGGAACTATTTGCGCAATACCTCCAATAAGAATTGCGATGGTAGCAAAAATGGTAAGTTTTACGGGTCTTCTTTCAAGCCAGCTGTGGTAAGCTTCACCGGCAGTTCTTTTACTGGTCACCGGTTGCAATGCAGCAGCTTCAGCAAGTTCGTCTTCCACGGCACTACCCTGGCGTATCGTTTTTACAATATTATAAAGCATTACGAAAGCCCCTACGATGTATAAACTTCCACCGATAGCTCTCATCCAGTACATTGGAATAATTTGAGTTACTGTTTCGAGAAAGTTACCGTAGGTAAGGGTTCCGTCTGGATTGAACTGTTTCCACATAGAAGCCTGTACAAATCCCGCAACATACATTGGCAACGTGTAAATGATAATTCCCAGCGTTCCTATCCAGAAATGCGTGTTTGCCAGTTTAAGTGAGTATAGTTTTGTTTTGAACAATCTTGGTACCAGCCAGTAGATCATCCCGAAGGTCATAAATCCATTCCATGCTAGTGCTCCAACATGTACGTGTGCAATGATCCAGTCACTAAAGTGGGCGATGGCATTTACATTTTTAAGGGAAAGCATTGGACCTTCAAAAGTTGCCATTCCATACCCGGTAATTGCCACTACCATAAATTTTAATACAGGGTCTACTCTAACCTTATCCCAGGCTCCACGAAGCGTTAGCAAACCATTGATCATACCACCCCAGGATGGAAATAATAGCATTACAGAAAAGGCAACACCAAGATTCTGCGCCCAGTCTGGTAACGAAGTATATAGTAAATGGTGAGGTCCAGCCCAGATATAGATAAATATCAGCGACCAGAAGTGAATGATCGAAAGTCGGTAAGAATATACAGGACGATTTGCAGCCTTTGGAACAAAGTAATACATCAATCCAAGGAAAGGCGTGGTTAGGAAGAATGCCACGGCATTATGCCCGTACCACCATTGTACAAGGGCATCCTGAACGCCAGAGTAGAAAGAATAACTTTTAAAAGCAGATACCGGAATCTCAATATTATTAAAGATATGAAGTACAGCAACGGTTACGAACGTGGCAAGGTAAAACCAGATCGCCACATACAGGTGGCGCTGCCTCCTTTTGATCATCGTACCAATCAGGTTGGCACCAAACGCTACCCAGATCACGGCGATCGCAATATCAAAAGGCCATTCCAGCTCCGCATACTCTTTAGAGGAGGTATACCCCAAAGGCAGAGTGATCGCTGCTCCAATGATTATTAGCTGCCATCCCCAGAAGTTGATATTACTAAGGGCATCGCTCCACATTCTCGCCTTTAAAAGACGCTGGGTAGAATAGTATACCCCGGCAAAGATCGCATTCCCTACAAATGCAAAGATTACCGCGTTGGTATGCAGCGGCCTTAATCTACCAAAGCTAAGCCAGGGTATACCTTCGGTTATATTTGGAAAAATGAACATAAAAGCGAGCAGTAAGCCAACGCTCATACCAATAATGCCCCAGAACATGGTGGCAATGATGAATTTCTTTACGATCTTATTATCGTAATAGAATTGCTGTAGATCCATAATTAATTAAATTTCTCTTTATTGACGGGTTGATTTTCTTTCGCTGGAGATTTCACAAGTTCATCATCGAACAGCATTCGCACAGAGGGTGTATACACATCATCATACTGGCCTTTCCTGACTGAAACTATAAAGGCTACGAAAAAGATGATGGCCACCACAACACTAATAGCCAGTAACATGTAGATAATGCTCATTATTCTGTTAATCTGGGTGTAAAAGTATTCCGGGGAAAGGCTCTAAAAAATGACGATTGTCAGCTTTGAGATCTTATTTTATTTTTTAAGCTTTTTTGAGAGAATTTGAGTAGCCAGCGTTGTAAAGATCACGATGCTTATCGAGCTTAGCGGCATGAGGATCGCAGCGACCACGGGCATAAGATTCCCGGTGACCGCAAAGGCAAGTCCGGTAATATTATATACAAGGGATAGTATAAAGCTCGCCTGGATGATACTGACACCCTTTTTAGCCAGCTGAAAATAATCGGCCAAATTCGATAATATGGATGCATCCATCACGCCATCACATGCAGGGGAAAATACATTGATATCTTCTGAAACTGCAATTCCAATTTCACTTTGCGCAAGGGCTCCGGCATCATTCAAGCCATCTCCAACCATCATTACCTTGCGGCCACCATGCTGTAGTTGCCTGATGAACTCAAGCTTATCACCAGGCTTCTGGTTAAAATGTATTCCTGATTCAACAGGAAGTAAACTTTGCAAACGATCGCGCTCCCCTTCATTATCTCCGGAAAGTACAATGATGTATTTGTTCCTGGAAAGTTGCTGAAAAAGGCCAGACATTCCTTTTCTATAAGTATTTCTAAAACTGAAGCAACCTTTATATTGCGCATTCGAACTTATATGAACTGCAGTTTTCCCATTACTAATTTCTTCGGAATCACTTTCTCCGGTAAAACTTGCTGAGCCGATTTTTATACGATTTCCTTCAAAATCGCATTCAATTCCTGCGCCTACATATTCTTTATAACTATCGGGAGTTCGTATGCCGTGATGCTGAAGGATAGAATACAATGATCTACTTAATGGATGTGAAGAGGCTTTTAGACTACCACCCAGCATTTGAAGTTCTTTATCACTTAGTTCAAGTCCTTCATATTCAGCAGTGGTTTGTCCCGTCGTGGTGATCGTTCCTGTTTTATCAAAAACCACCGTATCAATCGCCGCCATTCTTTCTATTACCGAAGCGTCCTTTAAATAGATTCCTTTTTTCCCGAAGATTCTAAGCAGGTTACCAAGGGTAAAGGGCGCAGCGAGGGCGATCGCACAGGGACAGGCAATGATCAATACCGCAGTGAATACGTTCCATGCTTTTGTTGGATCTGCAAACAGCCAGAAGGTGGTAGCCAGGATTGCAATACTAAGCACGGCAATGGTAAAATTCTTACTGATTCTATTGGTAAGCGACTGGAAACCGAAAGATCTGTCTTTTTGAAATACCTCATTACTCCATAATTCAGTAAGATAGCTCTGCTCTACCGGCTTGAGAACCTTCAGTTTTATAATGCTGCCTTTCTGCCTTCCTCCGGCGTAGACCTTATCTCCTTCAGCTTTATTAACAAGGTCTGCTTCTCCGGTGACAAAACTATAGTCAATGTTTGCCTGTCCTTCAAGGATTTCAGCATCCATCGGGATAAGCTCTTCATTTCTAATGAGCACAGTATCGCCTTTCCTGATCTTATAGACCTGAACCTGTTCTTCAATTTGTTCTTCTTCAGAAGAAATTCGGGTAACAGCAATAGGAAAATATGATTTGTAATCTCTTTCAAAAGAAAGAAACGAATAGGTCTTTTGTTGAAAGAACTTTCCGAGGAGAAGGAAAAATACGAGTCCGCTAAGGCTATCGAAAAATCCTGTTCCCAGGTCAAGTACAATTTCTGCAGTACTTCTCACGAATAGCACAAAAATTCCCAGGGCAATGGGAACATCGATATTCAGAATTCCAGATCTAAGTCCTTTATAGGCAGAAATGAAATAATCCTTACCCGAATAAAATACCACCGGCAGTGAAAAACTGAACATCAACCAGCGAAACAAATATTTGAATTGATCCAGCCAGAATTCATTGATCTCAAAATATTCAGGAAATGAAAGAAACATGATATTTCCAAAAGCAAAACCAGCCACGCCGAGTTTATAGATCAGGCTTCGATCATGCTCAGATTCTTTTTTCTCAAAGTTGTCCAGTGAAATATTCGGTTCGTATCCAATCCTGCTAAGTAGTACTACCAGCTCTTTCAGGCTGATCTCTTCAGCAGTAAAACTCAGTCTGATCGTTTTCTTCGGAAAGTCTACCTGCGAACTTTTCACTCCGCTATGAAGTTTATGAAGGTTTTCAAGGATCCAGATACAGGAACTACAATGAATGGATGGAATACTGAATGATACTATTTGTGTTTTCTCATGATCGAATTCCAGAAGCCTGTCTACGATCTCTGCATTTTCGAGGTATTCATATTTATCCTCTTTTAGCTTTGGAGAAATTCCGGGTGCTTCCTGCAGATCATAATAATAGGAGAGATCATTACTATTTAAGATCTCGAAAACAGTCTTGCAACCGGCACAGCAAAATGATTTCTCATTATAGGTGATCAATTCCTCCAGGCAATCCTCGCCGCAATGAAAACATGATTCCATATCTCGCAAATAAAGTTAAGGCTGCAAAACTGCTCAATTTGATCTCCTTAAAATATGACGGGCGTCATTGAATACATTCTTTGCAACTATAAGGTTTTCGCTAGCTCAGGAGGTTTTGAAATATTTCAAAAGCTGACATTCATCATAATTTACTTCCTATCCCTACAGCATCTTTGTACAGATTTAAAAATGTAAATGATATGAGACCTTACAGCACTTTAATGATGTTCGCAGCAATACTCCTTATAAGTATTGGAGTAAATGCTCAATCCTACCAACTGAATAATGAAGCTTCCACTCTTAACATAGATGGAACCTCTAACATTCACGACTGGACCATCAAAGCCGAAAACACCGGCGGAAACCTAAGCCTGGATTTTGATGATTCCAGCCTGGAAGATATCAAACAACTGGAATTTACGGTAATGGCCAAAAGCCTGATGAGTGGAAAAAGCGGGATGGACAAGAATACCTATAAAGCTTTAAATACGAATAAACATAAGCAGATCACCTTCAAATTACAAGATGTACAGAGTATAGAGAAAGTATCCACTGGTATCTATAATGTAAAGACCACAGGAAGTTTGGAGATCGCAGGAACAAAACGAGATATAAAACTCGATTTCAAGCTAAAATCTTCATCCAACGCGATCACTCTTACAGGTGAGCATAAGCTTAACATGACCAGTTTTGGTGTGGAAGCCCCAACAGCAATGTTTGGAACCATCACCACAGGAGAAGATGTCGTTGTAAAATTCGAATCCCAATTCAATAACTAATAATTCAACCTTAAAATCAATAACTATGAAAACTTTCACTACATACCTAAGTATCGTATTAATGTCTCTCATGGCCATGCCAGCAATGGCTCAGACGCAACGTGATCTTGATAACTTCCGTTACCGTGACCAGAGAGGTATCAATCAATTTGAAGCTCCAAAGGATACCCTAACCACATTCGATGGTGTACATGTAAGAGTTGGTGGTGCTTCCACTATCCAGTTCCAGACTTTAAGCCAGGAAAATGACGGACCATTAGAACTGGTAGATCTTGGAAACAATTTCAACCTGGCAACAGCCAACCTGGACCTTGATGTAGCCCTATACGATGGGGTAAGAATGCACTTGAGAACTTACCTTTCTTCTCAACACCACAACGAAGCCTATGTAAAAGGAGGATATATCCAGGTGGATAAACTTAATTTCATTAGCGAAGGTTTTGCTGAAGATCTAATGGATCACGTACGAATCAAGATTGGTCACATGGAAAATAACTATGGTGATGCTCACTTTAGAAGAACAGATAATGCCATGTCTACTTACAACCCTTTTGTTGGTAACTACATCATGGATGCGTTTACTACTGAAGTTGGAGCAGAACTATATTACTTTGATGGTCCATGGTTAGGAATGGTTGGTATTACCAATGGTAAGCTAAATCAAAATGTATCTGATAAAGACCAAACCAGCCCTTCATTCCTTGCTAAATTAGGATTTGACAACCAGTTTTCTGAAAATGGAAGATTCAGACTTACAGGATCTGTATACCACAGTGCTCATAATGATGCCAGAGGAGTTTATCTTTACAGAGGTGACCGTGCCGGATCCAGATATTACGAAGTATTGAGTGATGTAGAAGGTGGTGGTGATGGTTTTAGAGGTGGTATGGTAGTACCGGATTTCAGAAACAAAATGACCTCTATCATGGTCAACCCATTCGTGAAAGTTGGCGGACTTGAATTCTTCGGAATCTTCGAAACAACTTCAGGTAGAGATGGTGGCCAGTCTGATAACAGAACCTACAACCAGTATAGTGGAGAGCTTCTTTACAGATTTGGAAACAATAATGATTTTCATATAGGTGGACGTTATGGTATGGTAGACGGGGAACTTAGCAGCGGTGAAGATATCGACGTGAATAGATTTCAACTTGCAGCAGGATGGTTCATGACCAAGAACATTCTAATGAAACTGGAATATGTAACCCAGGACTACGATGGGTATCCTGTTACAGACATTCACCACGGAGGAAAGTTTGATGGCCTGATGGTGGAGGCGGCAATAAGCTTCTAATCCAGAATTAATGCTTTTAAGGGTAGCATAATTAGACCATCAGGGACTAAATATGCTACCCTCTTTTACAATAACCTCAAAATTTTCTGATCATGAAACGACTTTTAATATGCATTGTGTTTGTGCTTTTTGGATGGTCTATCCAGGCTCAGAACGATTACGAAAAAGAAACGATCTGGCTGCTTCCAGACAGTGAATTGATCATCTCGGGAAGTACGAACGTGAATAAATTTCATTGCGAGTTCGATATAGACCTGATAATAGATAGCAAACAAGTGAAATTTCTGCATGAGCAGGATCTTATAAAGTTTTGTGATCTGCAGCTAAATTTGCTTACCAAAGGATTTGATTGCGGTAACAGAAAGATGAACTCAGATTTTCAGGATCTTTTAAAGAGCGATTCGCACCCAAAGATCGTGATCGATGTAGTGCAGGTTAGAAATTTAGCTTCAGAAGAACCCGTAGCAGATATTCGAGTAGAACTGGCTGGTCAAACCAACCATTACAAGGTGCCAGTTCAAATACATGAACATCGTTTTAAAGGAAAATTCAGTATGAATATTAGAGACTTTGGCCTCGTGCCTCCTAAAAAAGCGCTGGGTCTTATCATAGTCGATGAGCATATAGAGGTAGCTTTCGATTTGAAGTTAGCACGTTAGAATAGCTCTAAGATTTTCGTTAAATTATAATGTTGTCAAAATTTACCAAAACATAAAAAAATGAATGATCTAAAAATTGTATCAGCCCAGGATGCTGTAAAGGAAGTAAGATCTAACCAGAGAGTGTTCCTGCAGGGAGCTGCTATGACACCAAATATATTAATAGACGCACTTTGTGAGCGCTACCAGGACCTTAAGAATGTAGAAGTCATACAGATCCATACGGAAGGGAAAGCTCTTTATACGGAAGCTCCCTACCAGGATTCGTTTAAGACCAATAGTTGTTTTGTGGGTGGAAACGTTAGAAAAGCGGTGAATTCAGATTATGGAGCTTACATACCTATTTTCCTTAGTGAGATCCATGTGCTCTTCCGAAGAAATATTCTACCCATAGATTTTGCTTTTATCCAGGTTTCGCCGCCAGATAAGCATGGATATTGTTCTTTGGGTGTTTCCGTAGATATTACGCTACCTGCCATTCAAAATGCAAAGAAAGTCATCGCCCAGGTGAATCCTCATGTTCCAAGAACACATGGAGATGGAATTATACATATAAGTCAGATCGATGCTGCTATCGAGGTAAACCAGCCTATTCATGCTGCGCATCTTTCTGAACCTACTGAAATTGAGAAACAGATAGGGAGGCATGTGGCAGGTCTTGTAGAAGATGGCGCAACGCTACAAATGGGAATTGGAGGAATCCCGAATGTGGTGCTGAATAATCTTACCAATCATAAAAGACTGGGAATTCATACGGAAATGTTCTCAGACGGAATTTTACCACTCATCGAAAAAGGAGTTATCACCGGAGAGGAAAAAGAGATCAAAACCGGAAAACTGGTCACCTGTTTTGCGGTTGGTTCCCCTAAGTTATATGACTTTGTAGATGATAATCCACTGGTGCATTTTAAGGAAGCTGCTTACACCAATGATACGGCCATCATTAGGAGAAATCCAAAGGTGACTGCGATCAACTCGGCTATAGAAATTGACCTTACCGGGCAGGTTTGTGCAGATACCATTGGGAAGATTCAGTACTCGGGAGTGGGTGGACAAATGGACTTTATAAGAGGTGCTTCACTTTCTCATGGAGGAAAAGCGATTATTGCGATGCCTTCTATCACCAAAAATGGAGTTTCCAAGATAGTTCCATATCTAAAAGAAGGTGCCGGAGTGACCACCACCCGTGCCCATGTGCATTATATTGCTACTGAATATGGAGTGGTTGATCTTTTCGGGAAAAATTTAAAACAACGCGCCGAGGCATTAATCTCGATAGCACATCCAGATCACCAGGATGAATTAGCAATACAGGCTTTTGAGCGGTTGAACGCTTAAATTTAAATTGATTTCTATACTACCTTAAGCGGAACGAATTCATACTGAAATCGTTCCGCTACTTATTTTTTATCTGTCTATAACTGAAGTTCAATTACTTCAACAAGAATCTTTCAATGATTTAAGTGCTGTTTCATGACTGCGGTCATATTTTAAAAGTATGCCCGATCCTATTTTTACACCATCATTAAAACTAGAAATCATGACTTTTTATCAAAAACAACTTTCAGAATTTACAAGAGATTTTTACGCAGGAGCATCTACAGGAATCATAGTTTCAAGTTGTCTTGGATCTATTGCAGCCATGCTTATACTAATGAATGGTCACGGACTGGCAGATATGATCCAGCTTGGAATGATCGTAGTGGCCTGTATGTGGTACAATGCTTCAGTACTAGCACAGTTAAAAGCAAAGTTTGTTTTCAATTCCTTAATTATTAGCATATTAATGAGCACTACCTTTATTCTTATCAATATCTTTCAGTAGATGATGAAAGATGTAAAGGATCGAAAGGATATTCATAAACTGGTACTGGAATTTTACAGCAAAGTTCGAAAGAACGAGGAAATAGGTTACTTTTTCAACACGACCATCCAGGATTGGGAATCGCACCTGGAAAAGATCACCGATTTTTGGGAAAGTAACCTCTTTTTTACCGGTAGTTTTCAAGGAAATCCTGCCATCGCCCACGTAAAAGTTGACAGGGCACATCAAAATACCATTACCGAATATCACTTTGGTATCTGGCTAAACCTCTGGTTCCAAACCATAGATGAGCTTTATAGTGGAGAAATGGCATCCCGTCTTAAGAACAATGCCCGCAAAATGTCCACCCACCTCTTTCTAAGGATCTACCAGAGCAGGCAATCAAAAATTAAATAGCCGTACTTCTTATTTTCAAGCTGAATTATTCAGTCAATGCTGGATCTATCGGCTACACTTCATATTTAAATGGAAAACGGCAGTAATTGCCCGTATGAGGTTGACTAAAATGAGATTCAGAAGTATTAACCGTGGTATACGAAAATTGGTATCTCTACATTCATCTCTGCGGAAAATCCATGCCTTGAATGAAGCAATCTATCACAAATACTTAGGTTTTTTCCAACTACGAATATGATATGAAACTGTCTCTGAATTTCTCTGAATAGATCCCTGGTGAATGGTACGGGTGTTTCAAACGGAATATTCCTGTTATCCTGATTTGGATATTTTACATCCCCATCTTTGATTTCAAGTAGTGTAAATTGAGACGATTGTAAGAATTGAAGTTTGTCTAGAATATTTTTCTGTTCCTGAACTGCTAAAACAGCGGGATCTACTGGAAAAACCGTCTTTTCAGGTTTCTCATAAGTACATCCTCCAGGTACGGCAATAATATTGCACTTGATCTTTCTAACTACCTCATAAGCATGATCTCCAAGGATTGGATGGGCATGCTCATTCTGGCTTACTGCGCCAATAAAAATTAAGTCGATCTTTTTTTCTGTGAGCGCTTTTCTAATCGCACTAATAAGGTTTTCTGAAGACAGAATAAGATCGAATTTATGCAGTTTTGGTTTTGAATAATTACCAAGAAAATCCACGGTGCTTTGAAGAGCATCGAGCGTAGAAACCAGTTCCTTTTCAAGGCCTTTACTGGCAGATCTGTCAAAATTGAAATTGTGAATATTCAGAATATGAAAATTCACCTCCTTATCCTGAAGGAAATCTACCGCATATTTACCTGCATTGGTCGAGGTTTCTGAAAAATCGGTTAGTATTAGAACATTCATCTATCTTCACTTAATACAGCGAAATTAGGTGAAGTCCTTCTGCAAAAAAATGATGAAAATCAGTTCTTACAAATTTATTGAGCTAGTGATTATTTCACCATTTTCAAGGCCTGTGAATCCAGTAGTTTTATATTCCGACCCTCGATCTCAATAAGTCCTTCTTTTTTAAATTCTGAAAGTGTTCTTATTAAACTTTCCGGAGCCATTCCTGCAACTCCAGCCAGGTCTGCTCTTGAAATTCTGATACTTTTCAGCGGATGTTTTTCGATCCTTTCAGCAAATAAAAGAATAGTGTTGGCCGTTTTCTTTCTTACTGAGCCGTAGGCCATATCCATTAATTGCTTTTTTAGCTCAGACAGGTTGTTGTTCAAAACCTCAACAAGTTGCATCGTGATCCTGGGGTTTCCAGCAAGAATCTTTTGAAATTCCTCTCTCGAAACCGTATACAACTGAGTCTCTTCCATAGCGGTGGCATAATCTTCATAGGATGACTGAGGATCATTTGCGTGGTTTCCGAAAAAATCATCTTCCTTATACAGCTCGGTGATCAGCTCTTTTCCCTGGTTATCCAGGCGATGAGCCTTTACGATCCCGCGTTTAACGAGATAGAAATAATTCGCGTGTTTATCTTTCTCGTAAATAGTTTCTCCCTTTTTGAAATACTGGAGTTCCTGTTTTGAGAATAGTTCTCTAAGATCATTCAGGTCCTTCAGCTTCTCCTCATCCTCAGGCGTTTCCTCTTTGATATAAGATTTTAGAATAGCCACTTTTGCCAGCCTGCTTTCAATAGCACTTAACAACTCTTCTTCTTCAAAAGGTTTGGTCAAATAATCATCGGCGCCCAGGTCCATTCCTTTGCGAATATCCTTATGTTCGGTTTTTGCTGAAAGAAATATAAATGGAATGTTTAAAGTTGAAGGATTTTTACTGAGAGCTTCTAAAACTCCATAGCCGTCGATCTCTGGCATCATGATATCACAAATAATGATATCTGGAATTTCCTGCTTTGCGGTCTCGATTCCAAGTTTTCCATTAGATGCAGTGATCACATTGTAGTTGGAAAGTTCAAGCAATTCTGCCGTATTTTCCCGTACAGTGACATCATCTTCTATTAGCAACAATTTTTTCATAAGTCGGCTTAAAATTTTATCGGGTTAGGACTTATCCATAGGAACTTCTATGGTAAAGGTGGTCCCTTTATTTTCTTCACTTTCAAACTCGATCGTTCCTCCAAGATTCTCAAGATGAGTTTTCGCAATGTTCAACCCAATTCCTGTTCCCTGGTCCAGCAATGCATTTTCGGCTCTAAAATATCGTTCAAAAATATGTTTTTGATCTTTCTTCGGAATCCCCCTCCCCTGATCTTTAATTTTAAAAACGATTAGATCATCATGAAAATCGACGATAAATTGGATGGAAGTATTTTCCGGAGAATATTTGATCGCGTTCCCTAATAAATTGGAAAGGATCAATTCAAGGATCTTTTCATCCATAAAAAGCTCTACATCCTCTATATCTTTTGGATAAGAGATCTCCTGACCATCCTTAAGGGTAATATTCGCATTGTAAATGACTTCGTTAATAAGTCGCTTTAATCCGAATTTTGAATATTTGTACTGTCCTCTTCCACTATCCAGACGTTCAATGGAAAGAAAATCATTCAGAATATTATTAAGGTAATGAACCTTATTTCTAATGGTCACGAGATGCTTCTCGCGCTTGGGTTGTTGTTCTTCTTTGGTATATTTTTCAGCAAGAGTTGCAGAAGTAAGGATTCCGCTTAAAGGAGTTTTGAATTCGTGAGATACCAGGGACAGGAACTTTGTTTTTAGTTCATTAAGCTCTTTTTCTTTTTGCAGTGCATCTTTGATCTTTTTTTCAGCTTCTTTTCTGCGATTGATCTCTTCGCCCAGTTCAACGTTCAGGTTTTTGAGATCTTCTACACTTTCACTTAGTTCCCGGGTTCTGACTTCAATTTTCCCTTCAAGCTCAGTATTTAGCTCTCTAATTTGCCTTTGGGTTTCTTTACGGATCGTAATATCTATGATTAGCGACATCACATACCTTTCACCCTCGATCTCAAATGGATTAAGACCTGCTTCCACAGGAAAAAGTGAACCATCCTTTCGCACACCATAAAGATCACGACCGTGACCCATCTGGCGCTTTTCACTATTATCGATAAACTGGTCTACATGTTTATGGTGTACATGATGGTAATCTTTAGGTACCAGACGATCAAGATGTTGGTTCAATAATTCACCTTTCTGGTAACCAAACATTTCTTCAGCAGCCAGATTAGCCGCAACTACTATCTGACTTGAGTCGACTACAATGATACCTTCAGAAGCTGCCTGGAACAGTAAATTAAGAACATTCTTATTGTCGAAAAAGTTTTCCTGCAAAATGGGTTTCGTTTAAGATCACTAAGTTAAAATCTTTTTGATGATCCTCTAGAAAGTTGAAATCTTATTCGTCTAAACCCGGAGTATGATCCTCATACCCATCCTTGAAAGTTTTGCTGGTTCTATAATCATCGGTAAGGACTTTATAAACTGTAATGAGAAAAAGAGCCTGACCTGCGATCATAAGATAAAAAACCGGTGCAAAACTAATTCCTTTAGAAGCAAGTATGGTGAGAAGCAATAAGATCACACTGGTAATGATCAAAAAAGTGATGCCTGTAATTTTCATCGTTTTCTCTTTAATTTACAGATAATTAGAGGTAATGATTCTTAATATTTATCTAAAATGTTTGAGGATAGATTAATCAATTCATGATTTCTGTCATATTTTTTCATGGATGTATCTTTTAGCTTTACGTATCAGCCAAAAATTATGATGTTATGCTCAACCAGATACACTATAAAAATTCCTGAAAGTCCTGCACTTAGCAAATTTACGAACAGGAAATTAAATCTGCTTCGTCGAAGATATGATACCATACAGAATTTGCATGTTCATTTTAAGCTAGAAAACACCAGGCAGGGAAGTGCTAAGGTTTGCGAGATAGAATGCACAATTCCAGGCTCCAGCATTCATGCCAGTGCTACCAAGGGAATCTTTTGAACACGCACTAAAGACGGCTGTGAACGAGTTGACCAAACAGCTTGAAAAAAGAAATGCCGTATTACAGATTGTCTAATTAAAAATTAAGTATCATGAAAACTATATTTGTACCCGTAGACTTTTCAAAATATTCTGAAAATGCCCTTGAAGTGGCCGCAAGCATCGCAAAAAAGCATGGTTCGCGGATCATTCTCGTACATATGCTGGGAATAGCTAATTCTTATCTCACCAAAGACCAGCAGCAGGAAGTATTTAACGTGATGTATTATATCAAGATCGCAGAACAGCATTTTAAAGAACTTCGGAAAAAGAAATATCTCAAAGGGATTGAAGTGGTGGAAGTAATGAAGCCTTATCGAATTTTCTCTGAAATTAATACCATCGCTACAGAACATGACAGTGATTTGATCGTGATGGGATCCCATGGAGCGACGGGGGTAAAAGAAGTTTTTATAGGTTCCAATACTGAAAAGGTAGTACGTACAGCAGATATTCCCGTACTCGTTATCAAGGAAAGAAGTACAGACTTCCATATTGATAAAGCGGTGTTCGTAACCGATTTTGATGATAGCAATCAGGATTCTTTTAAAAAGGCCAGAAAGTTCTTTAGTTATTTTAACGTTGAGCCTAAGTTGCTATATATCAATATTCCTGAAAAATTCATGAGCACGGTCGAAATAAAACGCAATGCGCATAATTTTATGAGTACCGCAGGGATAGATCCTGCAGACTTCGACAAACACGTAGTATTTTATGCTGATTATACCGCTGAAAGAGGTGTGTTTAATTATTGTGAAGAGGCGAAAATAGATGCTATCGCCATTTCCACGCATGGTAGAAAAGGCCTGGGTCATTTCTTCTATGGAAGTGTAGGAGAAGATGTAGCAAATCATGTTGATGTTCCAGTAATCACCTTGAAGATTTGAAAATAAAAAAAGGGAGCTATAAATTGTTAGCTCCCTTTTTCATCTGAAAAAATAATGTACTAGAAAGAATTCAGCGCTATTTCCACCATTTCGTTCAGTTTCTGCTCTCTCATTTCTGCGGAAATCTCTTTAGTAGTTAACAGTGAATCAGAAATAGTTAGAATAGATAATGCTTTTACTCCAAATTTGGCAGCCAGCGTGTAGATTGCCGAAGTTTCCATTTCAGCACAAAGCACTCCATATTTAGCCCACTGTTTAAAATAATCAGGTTTCTCATCATAAAAGAAGTCAGATGACAGAACGTTACCAGCATGAAATGGAATAGTGTTTTTCTCAGCGAAATTTATGGCCTTTAGTAAAAGGTCGATATTGGCGGTTGGAGCAAAGTCGGCATTACCAAATACAGCTCTGTTCAAGGAAGAATTTGTAGAAGCCGACATTGCGATCACGATATCCATCAATTTTAGCTCTGGCTGGAAAGCACCGGCGCTCCCAACCCTGATAAGGTTTTGAACTTTATAGGTCTTCAGCAATTCGTGACAATAAATGAGCGTAGATGGAATGCCCATTCCCGTTCCCTGGACTGACACCCTTTTTCCCCGGTAAGTTCCGGTAAAAGCAAGCATCCCACGAATATTATTATAGCAAAAACTATCTTCGAGAAAGGTTTCAGCGATCCACTTTGCCCGTAAAGGATCTCCGGGAAGTAACACCGTTTCGGCTATATCACCTTTTTTCGCTTCTATATGTATACTCATGGCTTTTGTATTGCTTTAGTTTCTGATGTGATTCATAGATCGATCAATTCATGTGTTTAGGTAAGCTTTCTTACGAATATCGTCGAATCAAAGATTGAAAAGTATCGCTTACTAATTATACCGTCATTGAAAATAATTGTGCATCAGGTCTTTTTCTGTTCAATCTAAGATCAAATGCCATACATACATTTCTTACGAATGGCCTTCCTTTCTCGGTGACAATGATATAATTTGAATCTCTTTCAATGAGTCCGTCATCTGCCATCTCCTGTAAACTAATAAGCACATCGGGTAATCCCTGGAAAGTTTGATCTGCCGTATACCAGGAAGTTTTCAGCTTACACATTAAATTGAGAACATGTTTTCTAATAATCAGATCTTCTTCATTTAGAATATGTCCCCTTAATAAGGGTAGCATCCCATTATTCACCAGGTTTTGATATTCTTCCACACCCTTAACATTCTGCGCGAAACCATACCAGCTATCACTAATCGCAGAAACACCAAGCCCTAACATAGCCTGAGTTTTAGAAGCCGTGTAGCCCATAAAATTTCTATGCAGGGTTTTATTATCTAATGCCATACTGAGAGTATCGGTTTTTAGAGCAAAGTGATCCATCCCGATTTCTACATAACCAGCATCCAGTAAGATTTGTTTACCAGTTTCATACTGCGCGCGTTTTTCAGCAGCGGTGGGAAGATCTTTCTCATTAAAACCTCTCTGCCCGCTACCTTTGATCCACGGAACATGGGCATAACTATAAAAAGCGATCCTGTCTGGCATTAGCTCCAGGGTACGTTGCATGGTATAAATGATATCATTTCTTGTCTGAAATGGCAATCCAAATATGATATCATGACCTACTGAAGTAAAGCCAGCTTCCCTCGCGTTTTGGGTTGCGAGGAGGACATTTTCAAACGACTGAACTCTATGAATAGCTTTCTGAACTTCTGGGTTATAATCCTGAACTCCATAACTTACCCGGTTAAATCCAAACTTTGCAAACAGCTCGAGGTGTTCCCTGCTGGTATTATTGGGATGCCCTTCAAAACTAAATTCGGCAGCTTTAGATTTCTTAGCGCGTTTGAATATTCCTTCCAGTAGGTAGCCCAGGTTTTCAGCAGAAAAGAAAGTTGGAGTTCCTCCTCCCAGGTGTAGTTCCCTGATGACCGGTTTTTCCGGAAATAAGGTACAATACATCTCCCATTCTTTTAGAACCGAATTGATATAGGGAACCTCCATTCCATGGTTTTTTGTAATTCTTTTGTTACAACCACAAAACGTGCAAAGACTTTCACAGAAAGGTAGATGAATATATAGGCTAATACCTTCAGATGAATTTGATTCTTTAAAACTTTGAGTAAGCGAGGATTTCCAGGCATTTCCTGAAAAGCTGTCCTGATCCCAGTAAGGCACAGTTGGATAGCTGGTATACCTGGGACCTTGGATATTATACTTTTGAACTAAGGCAGAGTGAGTCATAGTAAAATTTTGAATTCAAAACTATGAACAGGATCAAGAAGGAAATATGACAAGCGTCAGCTAAGAGGAAATTTTCTCTTCTGAAGAAACTTCAGAAGGAAGATAAAATCGAGTATTCACAGTAGTCGATTTAGAAACTATAGTTTTGAAGAATCTGAAGTATTATATATTACCAAAATACTTATTGATTAAAAGAAAAATAGAAAAGCACCTGATATAAAAAATCCTGCAAGATCAAGTGCAGGATTTATTATTTGTAAATATTGGAAGTCAACTATTTGGACTGAATGAGCTGAAAGGCTTCTCTAACCTGTCCTTTGATCATTTCCGGCATCTGGCTTTGATCCAGTTTTTCGAATTGCTCAAGATCAAGGTCGGGACCTACCAGATATTGATACTTTCGATCTTCGCTTACTATTATAGACACAATAGCAAAATGATCTCTTTGAGAGGTATTTATGGCTACCTGATTTGGAATTACTTCGAAATCTATATGAAAGTTTTGAAGGTTTTCATCGATCCCTTTCTTATCCATATTCAAGTAAAGATCGTCCAGGATCTTCTGACCACTATGATATTCAGCTATTTCGCCATTCCCGTTTTTGAGTTTTATCGTCGGATTTTCCATTTCTTCTAAGTTTTTGAAAGCTAAGATATCATCACTTTCAGATTTTTTTCAAAAATAAAAACCAAAACCCTGGTAAAATATTCTAAAATTGAGGCTTCAAAAATTCCTGATTATTTCAGATTTTAACACAGGTCGTCCACTACGATTGAATTTGTAGACATCTTGAGACTTTTGAACCTAATACTGGATATAAACAAACATTTCAAACACACAAGTTCATTTTTAAATCGAGATAATTCTTATCTTATCAATTCTATTATCCTTAATAAGGAATAATTTACAACCTGGTAAGCAAATAAGAGTTTTGAAGGCAGTTTAAAATTATACTTTATGACGTTGAAAATGCACAATTTATTATTCCTACTTATTTTCTTTTTCTCCATTAATTCATACTCTCAACAAGTGTTACCTCCTTTCAAAGTTGACACATTATATAATCTAAAAGAACCAAAAACTTTAGGCCTTCCATTTGCGGATGGGCTGGAAACAATTACTATATTCTCTCCGAGTGAGGAGGAAAATAGATATAACCATGGTGTAGTTCTATTTCCATTTAAAGAAAAACTGTATGCGCAGTGGCAGAGTTCATCAAAAGATGAGGATGGAGAGGACACGCAAGTTTTCTACAGCAGAAGTCACGATGGAAAAGTATGGGAAAAACCGATAGCCTTAACAAATAAAGGGCATAATAGCATAACAACAAGTGGTGGCTGGTGGAGTAATGGTGAAACCCTGGTAGCCTATATATGCGTGTGGCCTGAGAAAAACAATGGCACTAAACAAGGTTTTACAGAATTTATGACCTCAAAAAATGGGACCGATTGGACGGCGCCAAAATCTGTGAAGAATAATTTATCAGAACCTGTCCTGGGCATCATTGAACAGGATGTGCACAAATTACCAAATGGTCCAATTATCACAGCATTTCATATGCAACCTGGTTTGACCGCCACTCCCTATTACACCAATGATCCTTTGGGTATTTCTGGTTGGAAGGCCGGTAAAATGAAAAACATGCCTACAAATAATGAGGGAATGAGCAGAGAAATTGAACCTAGTTGGTTTTACAGAGAAGATGGAAGTGTGGTTATGATTTTCAGAGATCAGAAAAGCACTTACAAGAAACTTGCTGCTATAAGTCATGATAAAGGTATGACCTGGAGCACTCCAGTCATCGTGGACACTCCAGATTCAAGGGCTAAACAAAGTGCCGGAAATTTGCCAGATGGCACTGCATTCATGGTAAACAATCCATCTGGAGATAAGGATCGATTCCCTCTGGTAATCACTTTAAGCGCAGATGGTTTCTTCTTTAATAAAGCTTTCCTTATAAGAAGTGGTGGCAAAGATCTCCAGCCTATGAGGTTTGAAGGTAAATACAAAAGAGCTGGATATAGCTATCCCAAAAGTGTAATTTGGAATCAGCATCTTTATGTTTCTTATGCTACTAATAAAGAAGATATTCAGTTAACCAGAATACCACTAGAAAGCTTAAAACAATGAAAAAATCTATTTTACAGTATTCAAGATGTATTAACCGGCAAATAAAAATTCCGAGCCAGTAAATATCTACTTATGCAGTTTAATTGCTACTGAATTATATTTGGTCTAGACCACTCGATTCAACAAATTTACCAATTAATCCGCTCTGTATTCTTCAATAAATTTTTCCGCGATCTCCACCATTTTTGAATTTCCGCATATAAATGGGGCTCTTTCATGAAGTTCAGAAGGGATTAATTCCATAATTCGCCTTTCACCATCACTTGCTTTACCACCGGCCTGTTCTGCCAGGAAAGCCATAGGGTTGCATTCGTAGAGTAGCCTTAACTTCCCTTTTGGTGCTGTACTACCCTGAGGATACAGATAAAGTCCACCCTGTAACATATTTCTATGAAAATCTGCTACTAGTGAACCGGTATACCTCGCCGTAAATGGTCTGTTGCTATCTTTGTCTAATTCCTGCATCCATTTGATCAATTTCTTGATTCCCTGCGGAAAATGAATATAATTCCCTTCATTGACAGAATAAATCGACCCATTTTCTGGAAAAGTGATTTTAGGATGAGACAGGAAAAATGAACCTATTCCCGGGTCGAAAGTAAAACCGTTCACTCCATTCCCCGTGGTATACACTAGAATGGTGGAAGTCCCGTAAATTAAATATCCCGCAGCTACCTGATTCTCGCCTGACTGTAGAAAATCTTCTTTGGTTACCCTGGTACCTTCCGGTGAAATTCTACGATATATACTAAAAATAGTCCCTACAGTGATATCTACATCTATATTAGAGGAACCATCTAAGGGATCCATTAGAACAACATATTTCGCTTCTTTGTGGATATCATCATCGAAAGCCACGAAATCTTCCAGTTCTTCTGAAGCTATCCCACAAATTTCACCCCGACTTTTGAGCGTGCTTATAAAGACATCGTTGGCCATGACATCGAGTTTCGCCTGGTTTTCCCCTTGTATGTTTTCCTTACCTACTTTACCGAGTATCTGGGCTAATCCCGCTTTATTAATAGATTTATTCACCATTTTCCCAGCCAGTTTGATCGAGCTTAGCAAGGCGCTTAATTCACCCTTGGCATATGGAAAATCCTTCTGATTTTCTATAATAAACTCACCTAGTGTCATGTGTCTTTCCATAATATTCTATTTAAGCTGTTTTAGCAGAAAAATTGTAGTTATTGAATTATACTCCGCTGAATGCATCAAAACCACCATCTACGGGCAATACGATTCCAGTCACGAAAGAAGATTGATCTCCAGCCAGCCAGTTTGCCGCACCTTGTAATTCTTCAGGTTTTCCGAAGCGTTTCATGGGGGTGTTATTAATAATAGTCTGACCTCTGGAAGTATAACTCCCATCCTCCTTAAGTAACAGATCTCTATTCTGTTCACCCACAAAAAATCCAGGTGAGATGGCATTCACCCGAAGTTTATCACCATATTTTGTACTCATTTCTACAGCAAGCCATTTTGTGAAATTATCGATCGAAGCTTTGGCTCCAGAATAGCCCATTACTCTGGTAAGTGCTCTACTTGCCGCTGTTGAAGAAATATTGATGATACTTCCTTTTTTATTTTTTGCCATACCCTTTGAAAAAACCAAAGTTGGAAGTACAGTTCCTTTGAAGTTCAATTGGTTTACCTTATCGAAATCATCAAGGTTAAGATCAAAGAACTCTTGATCTGGATTGATGGTAGCTCCTTTCATATTTCCGCCTGCGGCATTTACCAGGATATCTGGTGATCCAAATTTGTTTTCCAGGAGATCAAGTGCTCTTTCTAATTTGGTTCGGTCCAGAACATCGGCCACTAGTGCAACCGCATCCCCTCCCGTATCTATTATTTCTCTGACCCTGGATTCTACAGTATCTGAATTCCTACCTAGAATTCCGACTTTTACACCCTGACTTGCAAAACCCATCGCAATAGCGCCTCCAAGTACACCATTACCACCGGTTACCACTGCGATTTTTCCTTTAAGATCACTCATATTATGTAATTGATTCTGAAGTTCCTCTTATTTAGGAGATAATATAATTACGAAAACAATTATTTAACTCCATGTTTCTCTGCCCATTTCGGATATTTCTTATCTAAAAGATTCACGGCATAATCGTCTATATAATTATAACCGGTCCTGCGCTCTCTTTCTATATCGTTTAAATGATATTTTATTTTTCCGTCCCTACCAACAAATATTGGTTTGCCTGTTTCAATATCATTAAATCTTCCCCACAAAGGCCCAGCATTCACATCCTCTACCAGAATCCTGTCCCGTCCTTCTGAATCTTTCGTCCACTTCACCTTTTTTCCCATGACTTTATGCTCTTGAAACCAAGAAATAGCACTTCGAATAGATCGCTTAACTTCTTCGGAAGGATTTTCAATTTTCAGTAAATATTCCACGATTTGAGTACTTTCATTACCGCTTAGTGACGGCAACTCGTATGCTCTGGCTTTAGCCGGCTCTAGCGTATTTTTGTCATGCTGTGCACACCATATAGTTAGTTTACCATCCACCTGTACCTGAGTTCTTAGAATAATTTCCAAACCTTTATCAATAGCATTTTCAGCCTTTTTTACTCTGTTTTTATCCACGAAGGTATATTGATTGCGCTGTTTCGCTATATCTCGCAAAAGGTTCATCACTCCCATCATTGCTCCATCGTTGTAAGTGATATGTTCATAATATCCCTGTCTAATTGGATAAAATTGTGGCCAACCACCATTAGCATATTGTGCTTCCAGTAGAAAGTCCATGCCCTTCAAAAAGGCCGACTTATATTTTTCCTGTTTTGATGCAGTATAGACCTTGGCCAGATACCTCAACTGCGTATGTGTTGCACCATTATCTATGGTAGTACCAACTTTCTGCTTTCTCTCTTTTTCCAGTTCCTTGCGATCCTCTTCTGAAATATCATCAGCCATATTAATATTCTTGAGCCACCCACCATTTTCGTGTTGGTATAATAAAACATTGTTAGCAATTTCTATTGCCTGATCACTATAGTACCATTCCTTCGGTTGATCTTGTGCTGATCTCCAGCTAATTTTTTCGGAGTCCTGAGCCAATAAATTACCTTGAACGAACACAAAAATCACCAAGAGACATACTCTCACTCTTTTGCTGAAGTTTATTCTCATCATTCTTTACTTTCTTCGTCCGGAATTAAGTTCTTCTGAAGTACTGCAGGCTTGATATACTTCTTAATCTCCAAATCTATTTTTTGAAATTCCTGTAAAGCAAGGCTTGCGACAATCGTTGCTCCGATTTTAGACAAATGGGTATCGTCTTCGACACCATCTGGTTTGTAATTATTCTCCCCGGGTTCTATGTGCAAATGAAGTGTTTTGGAATCTTCAGGACCATAAGCAATTTCCAGTTGTTCTGTTAGTAACTGCATATCGATAAGTGGAATATCCATGTCGTTGGAAACCATCCTAACTACTAGCGGATATTCACCATGAGTATCCATAAAAACACCTTGTTCATTAAAACATCTGCGAACTATAGAAGTAAGCAATACCGGTTTAGCCTCCATTTCTTTAGTTTCTCGTACAAACTTCTCCAGGTTTGATCGGTATTGAGTATAGGGATTGGTGTAGCGTTCAGCATCTTCAATTTTCTGATCATTATGCCCAAATTGGATGAAAACATAATCTCCTGGTTTCAGTTTGTTCTTAACCGTGTTCCATCGATTTTCAGCAAGAAAACTACGTGTACTTCTACCATTCACAGCATGGTTATCAATCTCAATTCCTGAAGTCATTAATGCTGACAGCATCTGTCCCCACCCGTGTTCCGGATTTTGATCAGGGTCCTGCTTGTCAGACATTGTGGAATCTCCAATAAGGTACAGAGTTGGTTTATTTTGTGCAGACACAGTCATGGAAAAAAGTATGAGTACTAAGAGAACTATTCTATTCATAAATAATTATTGTTTGATCGATTTTGAAGCCCAGTACCAATCATTCTGATTACTGAATATATTCTGAAGTGTATATTCAGCTGCCTGTTCTGATGTTAGTTGATGTGACCAGTTCACTCGAGTCCCTTCAGAAGCACCCGATCCCTGACTATTGAATTCAGCATAATAGGTGGTTTCTTCCTTGTGAGGGAACATTTTATCTCCGCTCCAGGGATCCCAACCTTCAGCAACAATATGTGCTCCCAATTCTGCATTTAGAAAAACAGTATTGGCAAAAGGTCTCCAGGGACGTCCCAGGTAAACCTCGGTCACATCTTCAGCAGCAGTAAGTTCACAATCCATGAATACGTATCCAAATTCCTGATCCTGAGGCGTAGCCGCTGCAGTTATATAGGAATTTTTGAGACTATGGATGGTACAGTTTTTAAATACTGCCGTAGCCTGCCCGAAAATAAAGTCGGTTGTACCTTCAATATAACAATCCAGGTATAATTGTCGGCTACCACCCGTGGCTGTATAAATTGTATCCTGGCAACCCAGGATATTTGAGTTTTTGATTACAAAACGATCTCCTTCAACATGCAGTGCAACAGCCTGACCTTCTCCGCAAGATGAATTTTTTATCGTGAGATTTTCTATTTTCACATCATCACCTCGCACCAGAACTGTATAAGAATTGAAAGTAGAGAATTCTTCATTAGTCTGCGGATTCATTTTACCAGAGAAATCATTGTTATTTACAATTCTTTGGTCCCGACTTTCCCCAATTAAAGTTAATTGATGCTTCCAGGACGGTATTTCAAGTTTCTCATTATAAGTTCCGTTTTTAATTTTGATCACAACTTCCCCGGGGCCGAGATCGCGGGTAGAATTAATCGCTTCTTGTATTGAAACAAATTCAGCTGACTTATCCTTTGCTACTGTAATTTCTCTATAAGTTTCTTTGACAGAAGAAGAATTGCTGAAAATTTTATCCAGGAAATTTAAACTAAGGTTGAGAGTTTGTTCAAACCAAGGATGCAGCAACCAGAAGGAATGCGGTGAGTTTTCCAGAGTATGTACTTCTGAATAAATATTATTTTTAGACATCAAACTAGTCATGTCGTCACGGCCGGCATGAAATCGAGGATAGGAGCTGTTAATGAATAAAGTTGGCGGTGTTTGTTCGTCTACATATTCTAGCGGAGAAGCTTCCTTCCAAAGTTCAGGTTTCTCCGATTTGGATCCTCCAAACCAAGTCCCGGCCATCCAGCCTTCCTGCGCTTCTGGATGAACAAAAGAAACTACACCGTCTAGATTGATAATCGCCTGAAACTTATCTGAAATTTTGGCATCACCTGTTTGATAAGTTTCTGAGTCTGGCGTAACGCCAAGTAGCGTAGCCAGTTGTGCACCAGCCGATGCTCCAAGAACTGCAATTTTATTAGGGTCAATTTGTAAGCTATCAGCGTTTCTACGCATCCATTTGGCCGCACCCTTCAAATCCAGAACTGCTGCAGGATATTCTGCTTCTGTTCCTAAGCGATATGATGCAGTAATTCCCACATATCCATAAAGCGCCAGGTGCTGCGCCATAACTCTTTCGTTTTCCTTACTTCCTGTAAGCCATCCACCACCATGAATTAAAAGTACCGCCGGATATTTTCGATCCTTAGCATTATTTGGAATGTAGACATCTGCTTTTAGTTCTTTACCGTCAACCGACTTATACACCACATTCTCCTTGGCAAGAATTCTTTCAGAAGCGATTGTTTCTACAGGTCTTACAAATGGAAAGTCCTTCTTCCACTTTTCGTAAGTAGTTTCAATTGTATAGGGTTTGATCTCATGCTTTTCCTGAGCTTGCGAAGGTCTCCCTAATAGGAAAGTTACCAGTATGACTAATAATCCTGATCTCATTTTAATTGTAGTTCTTTCATAGCATCAAATACGATCTGTGCAACTGCTTTTGCTCCGTCTGGCTGGAAGTGCGTATTATCTTCCTGACCTTCAGGGTACGCTTCATATTTTCCTGCCGGAAGGTTCATGAAGTAGTTCTTGCTTACATAATCCTGACCTTTTTTAGAAAAATAATCCATGGAACGTTGATTTAAATCAATCATCATCACATCCATTTCTTCAGCGATATCTTTAGCAGCCTGATCATATTCTCCATGTACATTTTGTAAATGACCATCCTCCCATGGATAGTTTCTTGCCACTGGCGTAAGTATAATTGGGTACGCTCCTTTTTCCCTGGTTTGAGAAACGTATAATCTCAGGAATTCTTTGTAGCCTTCGATGTCTACATAACGTTCGTGTTTTTCTTCTGCGGCGTCATTATGACCAAATTGCATTAAGACAAGATCATCTTTTTTCAGGTTTTCGAAAACCGATCTCCATCGTCCTTCCTGGAAAAAAGTTCTGGTACTTCTACCTCCACGTGCTCTATCATCTACAACAGCACTATCTGCTTGAATGACCGCGCTCAATTGTTTAAGACTATCGGAAGCCATGAAAGATTGAAATACCTGTCCCCAACCCATTACCGGGTATCTTGTTTTCATATAATCTTTCCCTGGATCGTAATCTCCAGAATAATCTGCCATCGTAGAATCACCAATTAAATAAACAGTTACTTGCTCCTCGTGTGATTGAAAAGCCACCAAGCCAAGACAAATTGCAGATACTAATGCTACTATTTTTTTCATGTTTTCTATTTATCTATTTCTACTGCGCCTATAAAAGACACGTTAGAATATTTATTTGATTTCTTACTAGGTTTGATCTTTGCCAGCTCGCTAGTTCTTTTCGGTTTCATAAAATCAAGATCTGGCAGACTTCCATCTTTTTTTCGGACTTTTTCTAATTCCTTAGAATCTACTGAAACAAAATCATCTTCAGATACTTCAAAATCGAACTCCCAGCTATTGTTTTCCACCAATTCAGATTCACCATTATATTTTCCGTAGTCACCCAGAACAACAGTGTTAAGAAGAACAATTTTTTCGAGACTCAGAGTTTCAGCAAAAGCGATATTTCGACCATTGCCTGTTGCAGAGCAATTAATGATGGAAACTGTCCCGCGATTACTATTGTGATCGAAACCGTCACTTACATTATCAACCGCGATGCATCGAAAAAAGGAGGCGTTATGTTTCGTGAGTTTACTATCACTCCCACCGGTTTTAAATCCATTGCCATCACCTTTTCCATTCGTACCATCTTTTAAAAATCCGTTTTTAAATGACCAGCAATTTTCATAAATCGTAGTTACATTATCTGCTCCCCTTAGATAGCCATCCCAACCATCATCTGAATTATTCCAGGCGCGACATCCTATGAATTTGTTATCTGAGCCCACAGCCATTTTTACGGCAAATCCATCGGCATTTTTCATACTGGAATCGGCGTTGTAGTAGGAATCACAGTTGAGAATGGTATTTTTTGAAGCATCATCGTCTATTTGCAAACCAGTATCTCTGCATTCTGAAAAACTACAAAACTCAATTAGATTATTATTCCCTCTAATGTGAAGGCCATTATCGCCAGCTTTAAAAACACGAAACCCTTTGATATGCCAATTATCGGCCTTTAGAACAATGCCCTGATTAGAAGAATCTTCTTCCATAACAGAAAAATCAAGAAGTGGTCTTTCCTGGGAAATATCACCAATAAGGTAAATGGTTCCTCCTTCATTTCCTGAGTCATTAATATAAATTCGTTCGTCTAGTTTATATGTTCCTGCGCTTACAACAATGGAGTCTCCAGGATTGGGATCATCTAGCGCTGCGATCAACTCTTCGGCAGTACTTACCTGGATCAATTTTGTTTTAGCTTCTGAAGTTTCATTTTTAACCTGTGCAGGTGCCTGAAGGTTATTGCAGGAACTTAGAATAATGGTTGCAAAAATGATGGAAAGTACTTTCATATATTTTAGCCTATTTTGTTATTCTGAAGTATTCCACATCTGCATAACCCCCTCGTTTCGATTCCTGAGTACTTACACTGAAAAGCCCTACTTTGGCGCCAATCCATTTCCCAGGTTGTGCTTTAAAAGGTTTTCCAACCTTGGTGAAATCTTTACCATTTTCACTGTAACTGAACTGGCACATTGCATCTGGGGCACTAACCTCAACGCGAAAAATGACTTCATTTGTAGCAATTCTTTCTTCAATAATTCTAATTTCTTCCGCTCCATCAATCGCATTGATTGCTTCTGTCTGTTTTATGATATATCCCTCAGCATCATGAGTTAGTGTTAATGTAGCATAATCCATTCCCATGATAATAAGTCCTGCACTTTTACCTTTGTCAGCTTCTTGCGGAAATAATTTAAGTTTTGTAGTCACTGTAAAATCTGGGGCAGGGAATTTCTGCAAAAGTAGATTCGGAGTCATCCAAAGATTTTGATAGTCATCCTGAACCTTTATCGAAAATAATCTCAGATAATCCTTTCCCGGTAATTTTGCATGCCACACTACTTGCGGGTTGGCCTGCCATTGCCATTGTAGACCCAGGCTATCAGCCTCAAATTCGGTACTTTCCCTCGGAGTTACTATAGGATAATCTTTTCCAACATTTGGTTTTTCGTGTGTTTTAACCGGTTCTCCAATACCGTTTCCATCCAGATCCTCACCCATCACCGGCCAATCATTTTCCCATATCATAGGCTGTAAATGCACAATGCGACCGTAAGCATCAACATCCTGAAAATGGTAGAACCAGTCTTCTCCTTCCGGTGTTTCCACCCATGCACCCTGATGCGGACCATTAATGGATGTTGTTCCCTGTTCCAGCACTACTTTCTCATCATAGGGACCGTATATATCTTTCGATCTTAATATAAGCTGCCATCCTGTAGCAACTCCGCCGGCAGGAGCGAAGATGTAGTAATATCCATTTCTCTTATAAAATTTTGAACCTTCTACAGTTGGATGAGCATCATGCCCGTCAAAAACATGCCTACCTGCATCAAGAACTTTGGTTCCTTCCTCATTCATTTTATTCACTGTAAGGAGGCTTTTTACTCCGGCACGACTACCTGCGTAAGCGTGAACCAGATAAGCCTTACCATCTTCATCCCAGAGCGGAGAAGGATCTATAAGTCCTTTTCCTTCCATTACCAGAACCGGATTTTCCCAGTTTCCTTTAGGATCGCTGGTTTTCACCATATAGATGCCAAAATCGGGATCTCCCCAGTAAATATATAATTCGTTGTTGTGTGTTCTAATGCTTGGTGCCCAAACTCCGTTTCCATGCTGCGGAACTTCAAAAGTTTGAGTAGGAACTTGCTTTGGAAGGGCGTAGTTGATCAATTTCCAGTTCACCATGTCCTTCGAATGCAGAATTGGCAATCCCGGCGAAGTATTAAAACTGGAAGCGGTCATATAATAATCATCACCTATTCTCGCGACATCAGGGTCTGAATAATCTGCGTGCAAAATCGGGTTGGTATAAGTACCATCTCCATTATCAGCAATCCAGACTTTAGAAGTATGCTCCTTTTGCTGAGCAGCAAGGGATACCGAAATAACTAATATGAAGTAATTGAAAAAACGCATTAAAGTTAATTTGATTATCTGTCTAGTTGTAGACTAGCTAGAATAAATGGCCCTGTACCTTTAGGATCGTTGCTGCGAATTTCTTCATTCACATAATATTCGTACGAAGCGTCGCGATAAGGATCACCACCAAGTCCGGCCACTGCACAAACCTGGTTTAGATTTACCAAGCCATCCTCTTCAACAGTAATCAGATTTTTCAGTATACCGTCATAAGCTTTTTCTGCTACATTCATATACTTTTGAGGCAGGTAGCCTTTTTTCGCTGCTTTGGCGAACGTATAACTAAACATCGCTGTACCTGAGGCTTCTAGGTAATTTCCATCTCTATCTCCCTGGTCAAGAACCTGATACCAAAGTCCGGATTCCATATCCTGATATTTCACTAAAGCTTCAGCAAAGCGATTCAAATAGCCTATCAGCTTATCACGCCCCTCGTGATCTTCCGGAAGATAATCTAATACATCTACCAGTGCCATACCATACCAACCCATAGCTCTGGACCAGAAATTTGGCGAAGTCCCTGTTTGTTCATTTGCCCATTTTTGTTTTTTACTGGAATCCCAGCCATGGTACAATAATCCTGTTTCAGGATCGTAAGCAAACTGCTGAATAAGGTCAAATTGCTTTATGATATCATCATAAGCTTCTTCGGCTTCCTCTCCTTCGCTATACATTTTCGTATAATGAGCATAAAATGGATGCGCCATATAGAGTCCATCCAACCACATTTGTTCCGTATAGCGTTCTTTGTGCCACATACCACCTTCTTTTGTGCGTGGTTGCGTGTCGATCTGACTTCTAAGAAGTATCAAAGCGTCCATAAAACGCTCTTCTTTAGTTTTGGGATAAAGAAAAAGCAAGGAGTTTCCAGAGTTTAGCATATCGAGGTTTTGATCACTTAACTTGTAAGTTCTAATATCGCCATCCTTCTTGATCATGGTATCAGCATAGTTATAGATATACTGGTAGTAACGCTCATCCCCGGTTTTTTCAAACACTTCCTGAGCAGCTTTTAGCACCAAACCATTCGTGTAGCTCCATTTTGGTTTATCTCGAAAATCCAGTTTGGATGCTTCAGGAAATCTTTCCATTTCTGAAAGCATCATTCTCTCAGACCATTTCAAGTTTTCCGGAATACCTTTTTCCTGATTCTTTTCTGCTGAAGCGATTTCCTTTTTTTGTCTGTCACCATTATGTTTACAGCCAACAAAGCAAATCGCCATCAACAAAAGGATGAAACTAAAATGTAATTTATGAGTCAGGATTTTCATTAAAATTATTTTAAGGTATTGGAATTCAATTCTTCAAGAACTTCGGCTACATGCGTTTTAAATTCATCTTCGCTGGTAATTCCGTCTTTTTCCTGTTCCCATGCGGCCAGAAAATAATAAGTAATGGTTTTTGTAGTTGGTTTGAAAATTACCAGGTGATCATCTGTGCCTTCAATCTGGCGATCCAACTGCTTCGTTTTGTAGAAAAGTGCCATTCCAAGATTGTCTTGATCGTTCACCAATGTTTGCGCTCCATAATTCGCAATGTATGCCCACTCTCCATTATCGCTTGTCCCGGTCATAAGCTCAGGTCCGTGTTTTACAATTCCCGTAGTAAGACCTGTGATTTCCTTAGAAGGAGTTAGTTCAGCCTTCGTAAATCTTCCCTCAGGAAAGATACTTAAACTCGCTTCAAGATCTATCGTATCCGTACCCGTGCTCCAGCCTTCATAATTGATCGAAACAGTAGAGCTTCCTTCAGAATTATTAACTCTAGCCTTCGTGTTATTTACATTTCTGAAATGTGCAACGGTGTCATTCATATACCTTCCATAACCACCAATTCCCATTGATTTTCCAGCCTTAAGAATATCCTGACCCCAATCTGCATTTTCATGATAAGAATCAAATCCATCCTGGCCAACAAAAGGTAAAACAAGTGTGTCAACCTTTTTTCCGAAGATATCTATAGCATTTCGCCAATCCAGATAAAGTCTGTAACCAACTTGCTGATTCTCCCAACCCGGACCTTCATAGCGAATATACCAGGAGTGGTCTGTATGCTCTTGCGGCACTTCCAGACTCTCAACATTTTTAAATTCTCCGTTCATATATTCACGCCCTTCCCATTGTCCACCTTCTTTTACTGAAATTTCAGCATAAGTTTTCTGAGAATTTGAATTCTGACTGCTAGTTTGAGAATCTGCTGCTACATTTTTTTCCTTATTCTCCTGTTTACAGGATATGACCGAAATAGCTACCAGAACCGGAATTAAATATCTTTTCATAATCTAAAATTCTTTACCGTTAATAGTGGTATTTATAAATTTAATTGGTTCGCAATTTTCGATCTCAAGTGGTGTCTCTGTACTCTTGATAGTGACGTTCTTCATTACCACATTTTTAACCGGCTCCTGCTCTCTTCCTTTTATCAAAACTCCATATTCCCCGCCATTTTCAACGCTAATATTTTCTAGAAATATGTTTTTGATTCTAGGAATATATTCTCCCTCCTGCTTGTCATAAATTCCATAAAAGGTATTGATACGTAATACAGCTTCTTTTACCTGACCTATTTGAAGATCCTTTACATAAATATCTTCTACAAAACCACCGCGAATGGTATTTGTTTTGATTCTAATAGCGCGATCCAGGTTTGGACTATCCATCGTACAATTTCTAACAAACACATTTCGAACTCCAGCAGAAATCTCACTGCCCATCACTACACCGCCATGACCGTCTGCCATTTCGCAGTTCTCGATCACAATATTTTCACTTGGAATGTTTACGCGGCGCCCGTCATTGTTACGACCAGATTTAATAGCGATACAATCGTCACCAGTATCAAAAACTGAATTTTTTATATGTACGTTTCTAGAATATTCAGGATCACAACCATCATTATTAGGTCCATGACTGCGCACTGTTACGCCATCAACCGTTATATTATTACTTTTTATAGGATGTATGATCCAGAAAGGAGCATTGGTAAAAGTCACTCCTTGAACAAGGATATTTTCACATTCAAATGACTCAAAGAATGTTGGGCGCATTTGGTGATCGGGTCCAAAAATTCTTTCTTCTATAGGATTTTGCTCGGCAATCATGTTTCTTAAACGTGGAAGATTGTGATCATCCTGCTGTCTTGCATCATCTTTCTGATAGCCATATTCCTCTTTTCCAGCCCAGGGCCACCAGTTATCGTTATCTGCCTGACCATTAAAAACACCTTTTCCGGTTACAGCTATATTTTTTTGACCCTTCGCATAAATTAAAGGAGAATAATTCATTAGTTCCATTCCCTCGTAAGAAGTATGTACCATAGGGAGATATGCCGATTTATCTTCAGTAAATAAGATCTCGGCTCCTTCTGAAAGATGAAAATTCACATTTGACTTTAAGTGAATGGGACCCGTTAGGTATTTACCTGATGGTACTAAAACTTTCCCACCTCCCTGCTCATTACAGGCATCGATGGCTTTTTTAAAAGCTTCGGTATTCAATCTTTTTCCATCGGCAATGGCACCATAATCTCTAACATTAAAAGTTTTATCTTGAAATTGTGGTACCACAATGCTTTTGATAATATCATCGGCTTTCTGCCAGGCTTTATCTGAATTGAAATCCTGAGCACCAGCTTTACAGGAAGCCAGCATAAAAATCAACCCAAAAACTACTGCGTTGATGATAAAATTAATAATCGTATCTTTTTTCATTCTATAATTGTAATCGATTGCACTAAAATAGTAAAGCTAATTCAGTTTACACAATAATTTGACTTAAAAATTATGGAAGTTGTAAAAATCTAGCTTCTTAGCTATGGAATATGTAGTATGTGAAGGATATATCGAAGGATTCGCAGATGCAGTTATTTTAATTCTGGATTCCATGCATCTTCTCCTGCTAGAACTTTACTTCTTGTAAATCTACTCACTTCAGTGCTGTCTATGTGTTTTGCCCATGTCACTCTCTTTTCCATGGTAGCGCCCGCACCAGTAGAATTGTATTCTCCGTAATAAACGGTTTTCTCTGCTTCGGGCTTACTCCAATTATGCCATCCTTCAGCTTTAATGATCGAGGGAACTTCAGTATTAATAAAAACTGTCTGAGCATAATCTCTCCATGGTCTGCCGAGGTAAAAACTAGCCTCCGGAGCATCTCCAGTAATTCTTGAGTCAATAAACACAAAACCATAATCTGCACCTTCTTCGGTAGAAGCGGCAGTTATATAATGTCCCCCTTCCTTGCAATAAATTTCACAATTCTCAAATACCGCCGTAGACCAGCCAAAAATAAAGTCGGTAGTACCTTCAATATAACAGTTCTTATAATATTGCCGGCTTTCTTTCCCGTGGAGGTAAAGGGTGTCCTGATTCCCAAGAAATCTACAATTGATAAAAATAGCCTTATCTCCATCTACTCGCACAGCTACGGCCTGTCCAACCGGACCAGCGCTATTCTCAAAAGTTATATTTTCTGCCCTAAAATTATTTCCAAAGACAAAAAACGAGCTTGAACCAGTGGTTCCCATCTCTTCGTCAAAACGATTCATCTTTTGAGCGTAATCATCAAAAGTAAGTATGGTTTTATATTTATCCTCTCCAATAAACGTCACATTCGTCTTTGAGGTCGGCAAAACCAGTTTTTCCTTGTAAGTACCATTCTTTATCAAAATCCTTGTCTCATTTTTTCTGAAATCCGGAACGCTATTAATCGCTTCCTGAACTTTTTTGAAATCTCCATCATCATCCTGGGATACTATAATATCAAAGGGTTCCAAGGCTGAAGACTGGGCTAAAGTAGCGTTTGAGTTTGCCGCAATTATTAGTAGAATAATGATTGAATCTCGTAGGATCTTAAACATGATGTATATCTTTGTAATCGATTGCTTAAATTAATGTATTCTATTTTATTATTAAAATATTTCAGTATTTTTAGTGAAAATGGATTTTATGCGCTAATATTTGCCAAATCGAAACCAGAATACCGAAAATGGTTTTGTAATTATGAAATTTGGTGCAATAAAGCTAAAGGTCTACCAATTCAACCTACATGAAAAACACAGAAAAGGTTACTATATATGATATTTCGAAAAAGCTTAATATCAGCGCGGCAACCGTTTCACGAGCCCTTAACAACAATCCCAAAATAAGCGAAAAGACCAGAAAACTGGTTGCAGAAACTGCTGTAGCGATGAACTACAAGCAAAACCGACTCGCACAGGCTCTCAAGAAAGGAAGAACTAATAACGTTGGGGTAATCGTGCCTTACATAAACAGGAGTTTTTTCTCTTCAGTAATTCGTGGAATTGAAGAAGAGCTTACCCCTGAAGGATATCACATCATAATTTGCCAGTCTCACGAAGAGGTAAAAGATGAAGCGGAACAATTAAACACCCTTTTAAATACCCAGATCGACGGCGTCTTCATGTCTGTTTCCAAGACAACGCAGAATACCGATCATATACGAAAAGCACAGGAAGGTGGAACTCCCATTGTATTCTTTGATAGGAAGATCGATGTTCCCGGAGTAAGTTCAGTAGTACTCGATGATTACAAGGCGGGGTTTATGGCTACGGAACATTTGATCAAGGAAGGCTGCAGTAAAATTGCCCACCTATCTGGTGATATTAATCTGGAAATTTATAAAAACCGTTTTGAAGGATACAAAGCCGCTCTTGAAGCAAACCAGATTAAATTTGAGCCTGATTTCGTGATCCAGACGAGTAGTAAAATAGAGTCTGGGATGCAGGCGGTGGAAGATCTCTGGAAACTAGATAAAAAACCTGATGCAATTTTTTCTGCCGGGGATTATGCTGCTTTAGGAGCAATACAGGAGTTGAGAGCCAGGAAAATTAAAATTCCTGAAGAAGTATGTGTCGTAGGTTTTAGTAATGAACCTTTTACAAAATATATGGAATTGCCTATAACCTCTATAGACCAGACTCCACAAATAATGGGAAAAATCGCGGCGCAGGTCTTTCTAGAGCAGGTCAAGGAAAAGAAAAATCTGAGTATCGAAAAAAAGGTTGTTCTTCCTCCAGAATTATTTATAAGAGAAACATCCAGCCGGAACTTAGTCCAGCTGAATAAAGATCTGTAAAGTTTTCAATTTAAAGAGAAACTCCTCGTTTCCACGGAATAAAATCGTCCTGGTTGAGCTGATCTGCTTTGGAGGTAATTTCTCCACTGGCAACTTGTATGATATAACTAAGAAGTTCTTCTCCCATTTCCGGGATCGTTTTCTCTCCTCTAATTACCGCTCCTGCATCCACATCTATGATATCTGGCATTCTGCGGGCCAAGGTCGAATTAGATGACATCTTGATTACCGGTGTAATTGGGTTCCCAGTAGGAGTTCCCAAACCGGTGGTAAATACCACCACGTTCGCACCAGATCCTACCATCCCGGTAGTACTTTCTACATCATTTCCGGGAGTACACAATAGGTTAAGTCCCGGTTTATGAACATATTCACCGTAATCCAGCACTGCCTGTATTGGCGAAGTCCCGCCTTTTTTAGCTGCACCGGCAGATTTCATCGCGTCTGTTATAAGCCCATCCTTAATATTTCCTGGAGATGGGTTCATATCAAATCCAGAACCTGCAGCTTCCGCCGCATTTTCGTAAGATTTCATCAACTCCATAAATTTATTAGCAGTTTCTTCATCTGCACATCGATTTACTAGCTCCTGCTCTACACCGCATAATTCCGGGAATTCAGAAAGAATTGGAGATCCACCTAATGCTGCTAGCACATCTGAAGCGTAACCCAAGGCTGGATTTGCCGAAATTCCTGAAAACCCATCAGATCCGCCACATTCCAAACCTAACTTTAATTTGGAAAGAGGTGCCGGTTCTCTTTTAATATCATTAGCCTTTTTTATGCCTTCAAATGAATCACGAATTATAGTATTCAGCATTTCATCAACAGTTCCCATTTGCTGTTGCTCATATATAAGCACTGGCTTCTGGATATCTGTATTGATCTGCTCAAGGGCACTTTTAAAGATATCGATCTGTAAGTTTTGGCAGCCTAAGCTTAGAACTGTTGCTCCGGCAACATTTGGATTGTTTACATAACCGGCTAGAAGTTTTGAAAGCATGACAGAATCCTGACGAATTCCTCCACAACCACCCTGGTGCGTTATAAATTTCACTTCAATATTATCGAATACTCCAGATTCTTTCTCATCGAATTCAATCTTTGTATTCTCATCATCACCACTAATTAGATTTCGTAGCAACTGTCGTTGCTTTGGAGACTTATGGAAGGAAAATTCTTTCTCGAAAACATCCTTCAGAAGCTCCACATTTCGGTTTTCGCAAAATACAAGCGGGAAAAACAACCATACATTGGCCGTTCCCACCTGTCCATCTGGACGATGATACCCCATAAAGGTTTTATTCTCCCATTTGGAAACATCTGGCGCCTGCCATTTGGTAACTTCAGATTTCTTAAAAGTCTGGCTGGCTTCATGCTTCACATTATCCACGGTAAGAACTCCGCCGCGTTTAATTTCTTCCGTAGCTTTTCCCACAAGCACACCGTACATGTAGATCTTATCGTTCGCAGCAAGATCTACCATGCTAATTTTGTGCTTGGCCTCAACATCAGAAATGATCATTAAATTTTCACCCTCAAATTCTACCTGGTCTCCCTGGAATAGATTTACCAGCGCGATGGCTACATTGTCTTCTGGATGTACTTTAATTAGGTTACTCTTCATCACGTAAAGTTTTAATTACTGCTGAATTTTTCTGAAAATGCCTCGTATCCACTTTCAATTCCCTTATTATCTATAAGTTCGAGTGCATAGGCTATGTGTTGCTTAAGACCCGGAATTTCATTTAGATCTGAATCCCAGAATTCGGTTTTGGAAAGCACGTTCTTAGCTATTTCGTTATAACTGTGCGATTCCCATATCTTTTTCAAAGTGCTTACCGTTGCCTCATCATCCTTAACGGGTAAGCTTTCACCTTTCCATTTTCCATCATAGAACCTAATCAAACAAGCGAATGCAAAGGTTAATCTAAGCGGTAATCGATCAAATTTTTGCTGAAAACCGAGCAGGCTTGGCAATACTCTCACCTTAAATTTTGAAATACTATTAAGTGCAATACTTGAAAGCTGATGTTTAATGAATGGATTTCTGAATCTATCGAAAACTTCTTCAGCGAAGGAATCTAATTCTTCAGGAGGCAATGATAAAGTTGGATTGATTTCCTCAAAAACTGCTTCCTTAATAAATTTACCGGTAAACCCATGATCTACAGTTTCTTTAACGGTATCATTTCCGAATAATATAGAAAAAGGAACCATTGTAGTATGCGCACCATTCAGTATCCTCACTTTTCGTGTACGATAAGGCTGAAGATCATCTACAATTAGAACATTTTCATCGATTTTATTAAAAGGTATTCTCGATTTCAATTTCCCATCCCCTTCAATCACCCAAAGCAGAAAAACTTCAGCAGAAACGATTAAAGTATCTTCAAATTCCAACTGGTCCTGATATTGCTCAATATCGTCCTTAGGGTAGCCAGGCACGATACGGTCTACCAGCGTATTGTGAAAACTGTTATGTTCATTCACCCAATCAACAAAGTTTTGCTCTAACTCCCAGGATTTGGCATATTGCAAAATGATCTTCTTGAGATTATCTGCATTATGATTAATAAGTTCACAAGGGATGATGGTTAGTCCTTTATCTGGATTACCTTTAAAATGCTTAAACCTTTCGTAGAGTAAAGCAGTCACTTTCGCGGGAAAGCTTTGATGTGGATATTGCTGAAATTTATCCTCGCCATTATAAGCGATTCCGGCTTCGGTCGTATTGCTAATTAGAAATTCGAGTTGCTCTTCTTTCGCAAGTTGCAGATATGCTTTATAATCTATATAAGGATCGTAACTCTTCTGGATACAGCTAATCAACTCAGTCTCCTGTATTTCTTTTCCCTGTTTTACACCTTTCATAAACAGGTTATACAAACCATCCTGCTCATCTAAAATATTAATCATACCACCTGCAAGTGGTTGAATCACCGCGACACCCGCATTAAAATTGGCTTCAGCATTCATTTTGTTTACCAAGTAATCTACGAATGCACGAAGAAAATTTCCTTCTCCATACTGAACGATCTTTATAGGCAATTGTGCAGGAATCCCAACACGTTCACGGCTTAGTCTTTTATATTTTGTAGTCTCCATAGAATCGTAATTTTATTCAAACATTTGTGGTAACCACAGGCTAATTGCCGGAATAAACGTCACCAGCAAAAGGACTATGGCCATCACTACATATAATGGCAATAAAGGTTTTATAACTTTTTGTATACTAGTTTTGGCGACACCTACTCCAATAAAGAGTACTGAGCCAACCGGTGGTGTGCATAATCCTACACAGAGGTTCATCACCATGATGATCCCAAAATGCACAGGATCTACCCCTAGATTTTCCATCACCGGTAAAAATATTGGTGTGAAAATGAGTACCGCAGGAGTCATATCCATAAATGTTCCTACGAACAATAGTAGCAGGTTGATGATTAATAGGATTACATATTTATTATCGCTTAAAGCCAGTAAAGCTTCACTCACCGACTGCGGAATGTTTTCATAAGACATTACCCATGACATACTCATGGATGTCGCGATTAATAACATCACGATCGCTGTGGTACTCACAGAACTTAGAAATACCTGCTGAAGTTTAGAGAAATTTAGTTCCCGGTAAATAAACGAAAGTACAAGACAGTATAGAACAGCAATTCCTGAAGCTTCAGTCGCTGTGAAAATTCCGGAAACGATTCCACCAATCACCACTACCAGTAATAATAAACTTGGTAAGGCTTTAAGAAAAGTGGAAGCTATAAGAGCGGTGCTGGTTTTATTACCCGCAGGATATTTTTTCTTCTTAATCCAAACTGCAGCCACAAGCATAAGTGATAGTCCCATTAATATCCCTGGTAAATAACCTGCTAGAAACAGGGATGCAATAGATACACCACCACTGGCCAAAGAATAGACGATCAATACATTAGACGGTGGTATGACCAGACCGGTTGTGGAAGCGGTTACATTAATTGCCGCACCAAATTCTTTCGAATAATTCTCTTTTTCCATAGGTGGTCCTAAAATTCCACCTATTGCTGAAGCTGCTGCTACCGCAGAGCCTGATATTGCTCCAAAAAGCATCGCTGCAATAACATTCACATAGATTAAACCTCCGGGGAGTGCTCCAATGAGCGCCTTTGCAAAGTTTATGAGTCGGTTTGCTATTCCACCTTGATTCATGATCTGGCCGGCAAGAATAAAGAAAGGGATAGCCAGTAATGAAAAACTATCCAGGCCAGTCGCCATTCTTTGGGAAACAGTAGTGAATGCAGCGAGAGAGTTTATAGTTGCCATCATAGTAAAAAGACATGACAAACCAATGGACCAGGCTACTGGAACTCCAATGGAAAGGAGAACTATAAATGAAATGACCAGGATTAAAATTTCTGAAAGCATACTAAACAAGATATTTCTCCGGGTTCATAATTTCATTGATTTTGTAAAAGATAATAAGTGCACCACTTAGCGGAACTACGAGATAGACCACAAATAGAGGTATTTCCAAGGCAGCTGAACTTTGTCCTAGAATGTAATTGACATAAACAAGATTACTTCCTCCAATAATTAAAACAGTGATTCCGAAGAAAATGATAAGGAGATTGATAAAAATCTTTAGTTTCTTCTTTTTATTCTTTTCTAGTTTCTCTTCCAGTAAATTGATAGAAAGATGCTGTTGTTGTCCGGCAGCATATGCAGCTCCCAGGATACCGATCCAGATCAACAAATACCTCGCTAGTTCCTCTGTGATAGAACTTGGAGACTGCATCACGTATCTGGAAAATACCTGCCAGAGTACAGCCATAACCATAATGGTCATAAGTACCACCAGGAAGGATCCCAGAATTTTGTCTAAACTTGCTTTCATTTCGCCTCCTGTATTTCTTCAATAATTTTTTTCATATCGGCATCCTCTTTGAATTCATCATACATTGGCTGCACCATATCTCTAAATTCATCTTTGTTCGCCTGTAAAACCTGCACTCCGGCTTCCTTGATTTTTGCCAGTGCTTCCAATTCAGCATCGCGCCATAATTTTTTCTGATGTTCTGAGGATTCCATGGCAGCTTCCTTTAACCATTTTTTCTCATCGTCTGAAAGTTTATTCCAAACTGGTGTTCCAATCACCAACATATCTGGTAATGCAGTATGCTCATCTACAAGAAAATATTTACAAACTTCATAATGCCTGGAAAGATGGAAACTAGGAAGGTTATTTTCTGCTCCATCTACGATTCCCTGTTGTAAAGCGGTGTATAATTCACCCCAGGCAATAGGAGTTGGGGAACCACCCAGATTTTTAACCATGTTAATGGCTGTTTGACTTTCCATTACTCTAAGTTTCAAACCCTTGAGGTCCTCAGGGGTTTCAACTGGTTTCTTAGTATAAAAACTCCGGCTTCCTGCATCGTAAAATGTAAGCCCCTTGAGCCTCTTGTCAAGACTTGAATCGAGGAAATCTTCACCAATATTACCTTCCAGAATTTCGAATCGATGGTCACGATCTCTGAATAAAAATGGTAGACCAAAAACTCTTAAGCCTGGTGCAAAATTCTCCATCACGCCCGTAGAAACCTTGGTCATGCCCAGGCTTCCAATTTGCAATAGTTCCAGACATTCACGCTCAGAACCTAACTGCTGATTAGGATAAATATCTATTTTCAAACTTCCATTAGACTTTTCCATGACACGCTCGCCCATAAAAATCATGGCCTGGTGAACAGGATGGCTGATGTCTAAACTATGGCCAAGCTTGATTACCTTAGTTTCGCTTTCTTTCTCACAACCTGCGAATAGCATGGTGAAAATCGCCGCAAAAGCAAGAATCTTTATGTGTTTTATTTTTTTCAATGTTGTGTTTTTAATCTTTCAACGATCTCCAGGGAAGACTTGACCTTTTCTGATACAGCCTTGTAGTCGAAACTACCATCTAACTTTCTTTTGAAAAGTTTAGATCCTATACCCACGCAATGAACACCTGCTTCAAACCATTCTTTCAAATTATCTTCTGTAGGCTCTACTCCTCCGGTTGGCATAATATTACTCCACGGGAATGGTCCTTTGACTGCTTTCACAAATGATGGTCCTCCAACCTGGCTACCAGGAAAAATTTTTACCACCTCTGCACCAAGTTCTTCAGCATAAGAAATTTCGGTTACGGAGCCACATCCTGGCATCCAGGCAATTTTTCTACGATTGCAGGTTCTTGCCATATCAGCATTCACAATTGGTGATACGATGAAATTGGCTCCCAGCTGAATATAAAGGGAGGTTGTTCCGGTATCGATCACAGATCCAATACCCATCATCATACCAGGTAAATTTTCAACAACATAGCGATTGAGTGCATCAAATACCGTATGCGCGTTATCACCTCGATTGGTGAATTCGAATACTCTTGCGCCACCATTATAACAAGCCTCTACAACTTTCTTACATAATTCTAAATCAGGATCATAAAAGACTGGAACGATGCCTGTTTCTTTCATTGTTAGTGCAACCTCAATTCTAGTATATTTTGCCATCTATGTTATTTTTTCAGCATTGCTGCCTGAGTATTATCTTTTTATTCTTCCTCCGGTATTCCCCTTCATTACATCCAGCACCTCATCTACGCTTACCAGATTGGCATCTCCAAGAATAGTATGTTTTAAAGCACAGGCTGCATTGGCGAAATCAAGAGTTTTTTGATCATCGTAATTTTGCAGTCCATATAGAATTCCGGCAGCGTAAGCATCACCCGTTCCTATACGATCGACTACAGAGGTTATTTCCAGTTCTTCAGTAGAAATATAGGCTGTTCCTGTCCAGGCCTGGCCGTAAATTTTTTGCCAGGAAGCACTCAGACCCGTTCTAATTTTATCAAAAACTTTCGTGATAGAAGGACACTCTTCCATCAGTCTTTTACTCGCCTCAATAAATTGCTCCTTATTATAAGAATAATTTGTTCCTAGAATTTCATTGATCTCATTTACTCCTCCAATAAAAATGGTGGAGGAACAAACAAGTTCTTTCAATATTTGATGTCCGTTTTTTCCATATTTCCACAGATTACTGCGATATGCAGGATCTGCAGTTACGGTAATATTTTTGGTTTTAGCGACTTCCAGTGCTTTTCTTAAACTGTGATAAGCACCTTCAGAAATTGCCGGAGTAATCCCAGTCCAGTGAAAATGAGAACAATCCTCCAGAACATCTTCCCAATTCACAGTATCTTCTGTGATATTAGCGAAGGCCCCATGAAGCCTGTTGTAGGCAATTTTACTTGATCTCGCTGAAGAACCAACTTCAAGGAAATATAATCCCAGTGGGTGATCCACTCTATTTACAGCCGTTACATTGATACCTAACTGTCTCATGGAAGCTATCGCAGCATCTCCTACCAAATCATCTGAAACATTTGTTACATGCAGGCATTGCAGTCCAAATTGGCAAAGCGAAGCGGCCACGTTCATTTCTGTTCCTCCAAAAAAGAAATCCATTTGATTAGACTGCTGCAACTTTCTATTTTCAGCAGGAGATAATCTCATGAGCACTTCTCCAAAAGTTACTACTTTTCCTATATGTCGTGTATTGCTTTTCATCAAAAGTCAAAGTATTCTTCAGCATTATGGTATGAAATATTAGCGATTGTTTTTCCAACCAGTTCCATATCATTAGGTAATTCGCCACTCTCCATTTCCTGTCCAAACAAATTACATAATACTCTTCTAAAGTATTCGTGACGGGGAAATGACAGGAAGCTTCTGGAATCTGTGAGCATACCAATAAAGCAGCTTACGAGTCCCATATTTGACAATGCGTTTAATTGTTTGATAATTCCATCTTTTTGGTCCAGAAACCACCATCCGGAACCAAACTGCACTTTACCTTTAACACTACCATCATTGTAATTCCCTACCATGGTAGCAAAAATCTCGTTATCTGCAGGATTAAGGTTATAGAGTATGGTCTTTGTAAGTTTATCCTTGCCATCCAGGGCATCTAAAAACGAAGAAAGATTCTCTGCCTGGCTATAATCTGCAATAGAATCCCAACCGGTATCAGGCCCAAGTTCTTTCAACATACGTTTATTGTTGTTTCTCAAAGCTCCAAGATGGAATTGCTGAACCCATCCAAATTCGTGGTATGTTTCGCTTAGATAAAGTAATATCGCAGTATGAAATTTCTCTATTTCAAGAGAAGTCAATTCTTTTCCCTCAAGTCTTTTTCTGAAGATTTCTTTAATCTCTGCTTCTGAAAATTCTTCAAAAGAGATATAATTTAACCCGTGATCACATAGTTTGCAACCATTAGCGTCAAAATATTTGATACGACCGTATAGTGCTTTTTTGAGGTCTGCGTAGGTTTTTATTTCTACATTGGCAGACTTTCCAAGTTCTTTTAAGTACTGAGTATAATTTTCAGTTTCTATTAAAATAGATTTATCTGGTCTAAAGGCTGTACTTACTTTAATCTCGCAATCACTTGTTGCCAGCTGCTGGTGATATTGTAAGGTATCCACAGGATCTTCCGTAGTACACAAGGTCTTTACATTCATTTTCTTCAGAAGACCACGACATGAATTCTCCGGCAATTGCAACTGCCTGTTTACTTCTTCGTAGATTCTTTCAGCATTATCCTCGTTCAGCAATTCATCTATACCAAAATATCTTTTTAATTCCAGATGAGTCCAGTGATAAAGCGGATTACGTAAAGTATGCGGCACCGTTTTGGCCCAGGCAAGAAATTTCTCCTTGTCTGATGCATCACCGGTAATAAACTTTTCATCCACTCCCATAGTTCTCATCGCACGCCATTTATAGTGGTCTCCGGCAAGCCATACTTGAGAGATATTTTCGAAATTTCTGTCTTCTGCAATATCCTTAGGAGGCAAATGATTATGGTAGTCTATAATAGGCTGTTTAGAAGCATATTGCTCATAAAGTTCTTCTGCATATTTATTCTGAAGAAGAAAATTATCTGTTATAAATGATTTGTTACCCATGTTCAATTTTGTTCACATTAATAAATCTGCTGGCACGAACCGCTAATTTAGCGTCCCATCCAGCCACCGTCCACGGTGAGAATAGCTCCACTCATGTAGTCACTCGCTTTGGAAGCGAGGAAAATGACGGGTCCGCTGAAATCTTCGGGTTCTCCCCATCTTCCAGCTGGAATTCTTGCTAGGATAGATTCACTTCTATCAGCATCATTTCTTAGCGCTTCGGTATTATCTGTCGCGATATATCCAGGCGCTATGGCATTAACCTGTACCCCTTTTCCAGCCCATTCATTGGAAAGAGCCATGGTAAGTTGGCCTATTGCTCCTTTAGAAGCGGCATAACCAGGAACTGTGATACCTCCCTGGAATGTTAGTAAAGAGGCTGTGAATATTACCTTACCACTACCTCTTTTGATCATTTCCTTTCCTAATTCTCTGGAAAGGATAAACTGCGCATTTTGGTTGACTTCAATCACCTTATCCCAATATTCATCAGAATGTTCTGCAGCTGGAGCCCTGAGAATCGTACCTGCGTTATTAACAAGAATATCAATGGTAGGGTTTTGAGATTTTACGCTTTCGATAAACTCATGCAAAGCCTTTCTATTAGAAAAATCACATTGATATCCCTTAAACTTTCTTCCTTTGGCAATAACAGCGCTCTCAATTTGAGATCCTGAAGTTTCCAAGGTTGCTGAAACTCCAATAATATCTGCTCCGGCTTCGGCTAGTGCTGTTGCCATGGCGAAGCCTATTCCCCGTTTGCAACCGGTCACCAGCGCTGTTTTTCCTTTTAAGCTGAATAAATTCATCATAATTTATTTTAAACCGTCTACTGATACTTTATCCATATCACTATAATCCAGATTTTCACCGGCCATTCCCCAGATAAATGTATAGTTGGAAGTCCCTGCTCCAGCGTGAATAGACCATTCTGGCGAAATCACCGCTTGATGATTCTTCATAAAAATATGTCTTGTTTCTTCCGGCTGCCCCATAAAATGACTTATGGTTTGACCCTCTTCCAGATCGAAGTAAAAGTATACTTCCATTCTTCTCTCATGGGTGTGTGGAGGCATTGTATTCCATACATTACCTTCATGCAGCTCGGTCATCCCCATTTGTAACTGGCAGGTTTCTATTACTGAATTGACCAGGAGTTTATTAATAACCCTCTTATTTGAATATTTTGAATCTCCCAGTTCGACCACTTCGGCTTCCTTTCGAGTAACCTTTTTAACCGGATAGGCCGTATGTGCAGGAGTAGAATTCAGGTAGAAATAAGGTTGCTCTTCTGTAGCTTCAAAAATCACTTCTTTATTGCCTCTTCCAATATAAAGTGCTTCTCTATGACCAATTTCATAGACCTCACCATCTACAGTAACTTTACCCTTACCACCTACGTTAATAATACCAAGCTCGCGACGATCCAGGAAGTTTTCCGCTTTAAGTTCATCGATAGCTTCCAGTCTTAGAGCTTTGGAAACCGGAAAGGCTCCTCCCGCAATGTATCTGTCGTACATGGTATAGGTTAAAGTAATCTCATTTTCCACGAAAATATTCGGAATTAGAAAGTGTTCTCTTAGGTCTTCTGTTGTGTATTTTTTGACATCGTTTGGGTGATGTGCATATCTAAAATCTGATCGAGTCATAACTAAGTTTTAATTTAAGTGCAATCGATTACACGAATATAAGAATTTTTTTTAGTTATTAAAGTATTCTTAATATTTTCATCAATAATTAGCAGGATTCTTAGAGACCAAAATGTATTATTGTCAATTAGAATAGTTAATGTAAAAAATTGAAGTTTAATTACTGCTCCAATAATGCTATAAAAAAATTTACTGTTTTGTTCTATTTAGCGGATTTAGGGTAAGAAAATCTAACTAATACTGCTGCTCAATAATCTTCTCTACAAGACTGTTTATATAAACTTCAATATTTTCATACCCAGTACTTAGATCATGTGCATTCGCCTGAAATTTTTGTATATCCAGAAGCTGGGCTTTCTTCCATGCATCAGGCATTCCATCTTTCGAAGAGTCAAATGGAGCATCCTCAGTTTCAAGTTCTGGCCAGCCTCCTACATCTGCCTGAGAATCTATTAATCCCAGACTACTACCCATAGATCCTTCAAAATCATAAGAAGTGTTCCTGACATTTTCAACAATTCTTATATCTACCATATCACGTGAGAATGAAGCACCGCCAATATCTAAAACCTTATCGTAGGCGACTTCTGCAGTATGCGTGGTGACATTATCGTTAATGCTATGTGGCTCTTCAATTTTAATTACTTCTTTTTCAGCATCACTAACTTCCCCATATTTATCGTGGAACTGGTTAAATACACCGTATTCCCAGTTATTTGCAGTAACCTGGGGACTCCCTTCCACTACGTTTCCATCTATATAGAATTTACCCCAGATATCATAGATAGCGGAGCCTTCCGTAGTGTTTTTATCTATAGCGATAATTCTAGTGTTTTTGGTAGTCGCAGGCCCCGGTTTATAATAGGAATTTATGATGTTGACATTCATCCCTTCTCCTCCATAAGTACTGTTGCCTTTCCAATTGTAAATAACATTATTCCGAAGATCTATAAGATCTGTAAGTGCAAAGGCCTCACCGGCAACTTCTCCTGATCGAGGATTACGACTGTCGTGATTAGCCAACAAATTATGGTGAAAAGAAGCATTTCTTCCTCCCCAGATGCCACCATAACCATGCGTCCCTTTTTCGTGAATTGATGTACGAAGACTTTCCGTGATAAAGCTCCATTGAATCGTAGTTTTCTCATTACCGTAAAAAGTCACAGTTTCATCAGTAGACCAGCTAAACGAACAATGATCTACAATAATATTCTTATGAAATCTACCTTCCAGTGCATCTGCCTGCTGTTCGGCTTCATCTCCCATTCTAAATCTCATAAATCTTATAATCACGTTATCGGCATTCACAACTACAGGATAGTCCTTGATCGTGATACCACCACCTGGCGCTGTTTGTCCTGCAATAGTGATGTTGCTATTTCTAATCACGAGTTTAGACTTAAGTTCAATTGTTCCTGAAATTTGAAATAAGACGTAACGAGATCCCGAAGCTTCCAGAGCTGCTCTAAAACTACCTTCGCCAGAATCATTCAGGTTGGTAACAAATATCACCTTACCTCCCCGACCACCAGTCGCATTACGGCCAAAACCTTCAGCTCCTGGAAATGCAAATGCTTCTTCTTCTATAGCCACAGGTCTTTCAGTAGGAACGGGTATTTCACTCTGTTCTTCAGCTTCCGTAGTGATTGCTTCTTCCGAACAACTGGCAAAACAAACACCAAGAAAACAAAATGCATAGCTGAAATATTTATTGAACTTCATAATAAAAATTTTAATCAAAGAAGGCGTGGTTTTGCCACGCCTTCAATTAAACTAACTCAACAAAAAACTTAAACTATAACCTATCTCTCCATCGAGGATCACCGGTATCAAATCTTCCCGAAAATCCAGGATCCTGGAAATTAAAGTTGTTATTTTCAGGACTTACCCAAAGATCTTCCTGAGTACCATTGTAATTTGCAATCGGGAAACCTGGAATCTCTGAACCTGCAGCAAAGGAGAAATTCGCTGTACTGTATATATTCACAATATCCCATGAAGTACTACCTAGACCCTGCCCAATCCCACGTATGCCGTAGTTATCTTCGCCAGACATATCCCAGGAATGACCAAAGATCGAATTCCTGATCGCTATACCATTGGTCACATTATCGTTTCCATCACCTCCACGATATCTAAAGAACATCCCGCCTGTATTTATGAAATTGGCAAACGTACAGTTCTCTATAGTAATGGATTGTGTATTATTTCGTGATTGGATACCGGTATCTATATAATTGAATGTACTATTCAGTAATTCAATTCTCTGAACTGAGGCCGTTGCTGGCGCTCCTGCATCTGCAGGATTTGTGTCTGTTGTAATAATTCCATAGTTCCCAATAGTATCTACCACTGAATTATTGATTCTGAAAAGATCCAGCTGTACCGTAGTTCTAATTCTCATGATCCCTCGGAAGTTTGTAATTCTACAATCCTCAAAGCTTACTTCACCAATATTTACATCATTCCGGTTGGGGTTGAATACATAGTCACCCGTGTAATCTTCACCTCGTAATTCCAAACCTATAAATCGGATATGATCTATATTAGATCCATCGTCTATATCCCAGTTTCCAGTGGTATATAATGTTGCTTTTTGCTCACCGAAGCCATAAGCCGCTCTAATGGTGATAGATTTATTCAGATTAGCTTCAGGAAAGGCATAACCTCTTCCTCGTTTTACAAGAATGATGGAACCATCTGGAGCATTAGCTACCGCATTAGATACAGCGAGGCTATCTTCTTCTCCTCTAATATCGATCACGTTAGGGTCTGTTAGATCTACATCTCTTTCGAAAGTTGTATAATTCACCCAACCTCTTAACTCTTCACCACTGTAGATGGCAATCTGATACGTTGTGTTTGGTTCAAGACCGGTCACAATAGCTTCTGTTGCTTCCCGTTCAGCATCGGTCACTGGTCTTTCAGGAAATATAGGGTTACTTAGTTGAAGGTCATTTTCAGTAAAAACCCTGATCCCAGTCACTTCTGCACCGGCTGCCGTCCAGGTCACCCTTGCTGCAGTATCTATAACATCAAATGATTTCGGGATTTCCAAAATGGTAGGAAACCTTTGTGTTCTTACATTTCCAAGATCTGCTACTCTACTGTCAAATTCAGGATCATCTGCCTGTGCAGTGGCTCTTACCTGATAAAGTGTATTCCAGAAAAGTTCTTCACCAACCAGATCTTTATCGATCACTACATAATTCGTATCGGTTTGGATCGTGTATTCTATGGATGCAAAGGTATCACGACTAACTTCAATAGTGTAAGATTCAGCTTCCTTAAGTTTACCCAGGTTTACGATGATCGTATTTCTTTCAGCAAATAGATCTTCATTCAAAACCGGCCGAAACAGCCTGTTTCTGCTAAATGATTCATCATCCTTTTCACAGGCACTGAACATAAGTATTCCAACCAGGATGAAGAAAAATGTTTTAATATGACTTTTCATAATTTCGATTTTATTTTTAGAAGCCGTAACCGTTATTTTGTAACGTACCGCGACTGTTTTCAATAGCTATTGTTGGAATTGGGAATATGTATCTAGCAACTCCCGGATTAGGACCATTATAATAGTTTGCCCAGTCTTTTGTAATCCATTCATCATAGATTGTCTCCTCATTTCTTAGACTCAATAAAAATGGTACCTGGTTCCAGGAATCATCTGGTGGAGCAACAACTTTACGGTTAGGATTCAAGATAGTAAAGCGACCGGTTTCATCTCTCTTCCAGTACATATAGATTGGAAGATCTGTTGTACCGTTATAAGCAGCATCTGCCAAACGTTTTAATTCTTCTACAGTATTTTCAACCTTATCTGCATAGATTCCCCATCTAATCAACTCATATTTACGTATCATTTCTCCTCCAAATTCCCAAGCGCGCTCATCAACAATCGCTTCAAAGAAAGCTTGTTTGGAAGTTGAAACTTCTCCTACATACTGATCAACTTTTTCGTTCCAGTCTTCTTCGTTAAATGCTCTTTTACGAACTCTTGCAAGTGCATCCTGAGCTAAAGCTGTAGGACCGTTGATTTCGTTTTCAGCTTCAGCAAGCATTAAGATCACATCGGCATATCTCATCATAGGCCAGTTGATCCCTGTACTTTTTGCTGAGGATGATCCCGGAGGATTTTCAAGGAAATGTCTACTCCACTTACCCTGAGCGAGATTAGTTGGTCCTTCCACAAATTCCTCTTCAAAAGCGGTATTTATTTGATAGAAAGCTACAGTTACATCTCTACGAACATCCAGCGTATCAAAAGAGAAGTAGTAAGTAGGAGGAATCTCCATATAGTTGTTACCAGAACCATAATCATGTGCTGCGGTTGGACCTCCTTCTACAGTTATACCAATATTCCAGCCCACATCACCACTATTTAGTGAAAATGGAACTTCAAAAAGAACTTCGCTGTTTACCGGTGATATAAATTTAGACTGATTCAGAAAAACCTGTCTGTAATCCCCAGGCAATGGTCTATCCTTTAACTCTATTAGCTTTTGAGAATATTGCTTTGCAATCTGGTAGTAATCAAGATAATCACCCATTCTATCCATCGTTAGATCAGGTTTTAAGAAATATCCGCCACGTTGTAATGAAATTCTGGCGATCATTCCCAGAGTATATTCTCTACTTACTTGTTCAATTCCAAATGGAAGCTGGTCTGCCCATTGCATGTTTGCCTCTACGTCAATCAAGTTCTGGATCTCACCGGCAAGAATTTCATTACGGTCAGTCTTAGGAAGGTTGAATTCTTCTCCAGCGCGGGGAGCGGCAACTACATAAGGAACATCTCCCCAATAGTATGCCAGAATACTATACCAATATGCTCTAAGAGTATAAGCCTCACCCAATAAATGGTTGAAGGTGGTACCAACAGTTGCATCTGTAGATTCCAGATTACCGCTGGCTTGAATCCCTTCTATAGCGATATTCGCATCACGAATTGCTCTGTAGGCGGTTGTCCATACGATATCAAGATCACGGTTGCTTGGAAGTGCATCCAAATCCCAAATCTGGTAACGGTCTGATTCGCTTGCCCATCCAGACTGGTGTTCAATATCGGTATTACCAGTCATGTTGTTTGATAGTCTGGAACGGAAGGCATCCTGATTGAAACCTGAGTAGATCGCATTTACGCCGTTCCTTGCATCATCCACATTGGAGTAGATATACTCATTATCAAAGGTGGATAATGAAGTAGGCTCCAAAAAATCTTTTTCGCACGATATAGTCGCGAACGAAATAAGAATTAGAACTAAAATTTTATTTTTCATCATCAATTTTTTAAAAAGTTAAGTTTAAACCTAAAGTATATGATCTACTTCTTGGAAAAGAAGAGTAATCTACACCAGGAGTTAGTACATCACCTGAAGTACTTACCTCTGGATCATATCCTGAATAGTTTGTCCAAATATGCAAATTTCTACCAGCAGCATATACTCTGAATCTATCCAGACCTACTTTTGAAATTAAATCTTTTGGAAGGTTATAACCAATTGTTAAGTTATTCAGTCTTACAAATGATCCATCCTCGATTGCCCAGGAGTGAACTACCGCTCCAGCCTGTCCATGACTGGCATGTGACCAGATGTTTTTCCCTTCATTAAGTTCTGCCAATTGATCAAGATCTGTCACTACACCTCCAGCTGTTCCTGTGATGCTTCCATCAGTATCGATATAAGTATACCTGTTATCTGTACTCATTGTCTGAAGAAGGTTACCATACGTCACTCTTCGGAACTGGTTAAATTGAATTTTACCAGTGTTATAAACATCATTCCCATATTGATAATTGAAGAAGATCGAAGCATCAAAGTTTTTCCATCTTGCGTTGAATCCAAGTCCACCCTGAAAATCTGGAAGAGCATTTCCAATCACCTGGCGGTCATCTGCATTAATCTGTCCGTCGCCATTTAAATCCTTCAGTTTTAAAAATCCAGGTCGAATGTCTGTATTTCCAACTACTGCTCCGGAAGAAGGTACTCCTTCGTTCAAGATATATTCCTGAGCAGTTTCATCATAAGAAGCGAAATCGTCTTCAGAATAATAACCATCGGTTACATACCCGTAGATATCTCCAATGGTACCACCAACCTGAAGGTAGTAATCATTAATGTTATTTAAATCTGTACTAGCCCAGTTGGAACGAAAGAATCGCTCATCTGTACCATCAAGTTCTTCAATTCTAGCATCATTTAAACCAAAGTTAAAACTCGTAGAGAAGGTAAAATCTTCGTTATCTATAATGTAAGCATTCAATCCAAGTTCCAGACCTTTGTTTGAAGTACTACCAACGTTATCCCACTGAGTTTCGAAACCAGTGTTATTAGGAATCGCAGATCTCAAAAGAAGATCGTTTGTGGTATTATAATAAACATCAAAACTTCCGTTTACTCTGTCATTGAAAAGTCCAAAATCTACCCCGGCGTTTCTTGTTGTTGTAGTTTCCCAAACCAGATCAGGATTGTATAATACATTACTACTTGGTGTATAGTATACGTTATCTACATTCCCAAATCCAGGCCCTCTGTTTGTGGTCGCACTAAATAAGAACTGTGTTGCAGTAGCGTCTATACGATCGTTACCAGTCATACCATAACTCAATCTAACTTTCATTCCTGTAACTACATCTGAATCTTCTAACCACGGTTCTTCATCCATCTGCCATGCAAGTGCAAAAGCCGGAAAAAAGCCTAATCTATTCTCTTCAGAAAATCTACTGGATTGATCTGCTCTAACTGTCGCAGTTGCGAGATATTTCCCCATAAATTGGTAATCAAGCCTTCCGAAGAAAGACAACCTGTTACTTTCGGTGAATTCCTGAGTATCTATACGGTCTACTCTACCAAATGCCATATTCGCAAACAATTCTTCCGGAGTGATCGATAATCTGAAATCTTCAGATCTTACAAAATTTCTATCACCACCGCTTGAATAAATTTCATGACCTAAAAGAAGATCAAAGGAATGATCATCCAGCGCGTTATACTTGTAGTTTAAAGTATTTAACCATCGGTATGAAAATGAAGTTCTTTCATCTCTTTGCCCCAGTGGTAAACTTCCACCGTTGTTAAAAGATTCTCCAGTTAACGGGCCGTAAAATCTTAGGTCTTCTCTAAAATCTTTAGATGTGGTATAGGTTGTTCTAAAATTTAAGTTGTCTAGAATGTTCCAGTTAATAGCCGCATTTAAAACATAGTCATCTTCCGTACGTTGTCTCCAATCCTGCTTGGCTAATTCAATAGGGCTAATAAGGCTTAATAAGAACTGTTGAAAATCGTTATCTGCATCTGCGGAATTTAAATCAACTTGCAAAGCATCTGCCAGACCATTCACCGGTCTTGTTTGCACGGCTTCTTTTATTCCTATTTGGGCATTTCCGGAAGTTCCTGCACCATCTGTTACAGTATTAGTGATTCTCGCAGAAATATTTAAATCTAATTTATCTTCAACTAGAGTCTGATTCAACTTGAAGTTAATGGCAGTTCTTTCGTATGCAGAACCTAAAAGTAGACCTTCGTCCTGGTTATTACTTAAACTCAATCTCATTTTAGTCATTTCAGTACCACCGCTTACAGTAAGGTTATGAAATTGAGAAAGTTTAGGATCTCCAAAGAGTTCTTCTTGCCAGTCTGTTCCCTCCATATTTCGGTAAAGATCTATATCATCATAAACTCCAAAATACCGTTCGTAATTACGAACATCAGCGTCAGACCTTAGCCTGGCATACTCGTAATTTGCTAGCGCATACTCATATGGAGACAATACTTCATATTTCCTGTCTGATGGCAGATTATTAAACTGAAAAAAGTTATTGTAATCTATAGAAACTCTTCCCGCTTCAGCATTCTTGGTTGTAACAACTACAACTCCGTTGGCAGCCTGAGCACCATAAATAGCAGTTGCAGCAGCATCCTTCAATACGTTAATACTTTCAATATCATTTGGTGGGATATCTGAAATTCCTCCAACAATAAATCCATCGACTACATATAAAGGAGAGTTATCCTGAGTAATAGACCCACCACCACGCACTCTAACAGATATTTCAGCTCCAGGCTGACCATCTGCTGTTTGAATATTTACACCAGGTAATCTACCTGCAAGAGCTTCAGCTGCAGATGCCACAGGAATTTTAGAAAGTTCCTTACTTCCAATTGATGCTACGGCACCGGTCATATCTTCTTTTTTGACTTGTCCATATCCATAATCAACAATCATAACCTCCCCTAATTGATTCATATCCACTTCCATAGTGAGATCAATAGTAGTTTGACCGTTCACAGGAATGTCCTGACTAGTATAACCTACAAAAGAGAATGATATAACTGCATCATCGCCGGATACAGTCAAGGAATAATTTCCGTCAAAATCGGTTACCACACCGTTGGAAGTCCCTTTTTCTGATACGGTAACACCCGGCAACGGACCGTTAGTATCTGCAGCCAGTACAGTACCGGTAATTTCTGTACTCTGAGCGAAAATCACATTCGTACTAAGCAGGATACATGCGACAATTAGTGCACGCAGCTTGTACTTCATCCGATTCCCCTGAGTAGCCAGAAAAAGCGAAAACGTTTTAGTAAAAACCTGTTTCATAAAATTAGCTAGTTAAATTAATTAGTTCGTGTCTCCATTTAAATTTAATAGAGACATTAGGTTGTTCTCTATACTAATTGCTTACTTAAAATGTTAAAATATGACTATTAGAATTATTCAAAAAGTAGAATTTGGATTAATAAAGCCTAATTTTAAAGGAAACTCTTAATATTTTAACAATGCAATCGATTACGTAAATATATTTATTAATTACGAAATACAAAATTTTTCGAATAATATTTTAGTAATTTCCAGTTTTGAGTAAGTTTATTTATAGAATTTCATTGTTAATTAGCCTTATTTTTCAGGAATTACCAATATTTATATATCTAAAATTAATTTATTCCGGAAGTTTCAAGTAAAATGTAATCGATAACATTAAAATTGCAATAGTCTAATAATGCTATGAAGATGAAACAACATATGACTTTGAAGGATCTTGCGCGCGAACTGGGGATTTCGCCGAGCACTGTATCCAAAGCGCTTAATGACAGTCCGGAAATTAGTGCGAAAACCAAGAAAAAAGTAAGAGAGCTCGCAGATCTACTTCAATATTATCCTAATAGCTTCGCGCAAGGTTTAAAATACAAGCGAACAAAAACTTTGGGAGTAATCGTACCGGCGATTCTATCTAATTTTTTCTCTATGGTCCTTGATGGTATTGAAGAGAAGGCATCAGAACTTGGTTACAGGATTATTATATGTATTTCTAAAGAATCCCTTGAAAAAGAGAAACTAGCTATAGATATGCTTATTAAATCCCAGGTGGATGGTATACTCCTATCTCCTAGCAAAGAAACTCAAGCTAGCTTGAATATAAAACATCTGCAGGCTCCAAAGAATTATGGTATCCCAATAGTAATGTTTGACCGGTTAATAAAAGAAATTGAAGCAGATAAAATTTCAATAAATGATTGCCTTGAAGCAGAACTCGCTACCATGGAACTTATAAAGTCCGGATGCCGTAATGTAGTTTACTTTTCAGGTATGGCAACAACCAGTGTGAATGAGGAGAGGAAACAAGGTTATAAAAAAGCTATGGAAAACTCTTCAGCAACTGCTCGTATCATCGAAATTGATTTCAGTAAGGATGAAGGAGAAAAATTTAAATCAATTCTGGAGGAGAACTCGATCGATGGCATCCTGACTTCAGATGAACTTACTACCGTCCAAACTGCAAGAAATGTTCTAACTTGCGGCTACAAAATTCCAAAAGATATTTCAATTATAGGTTTTACGAATGGTAAAATGGGTGAAAACTTTATGCCTTCCCTAACTACAGTTGATCAAAAGGCAAAAGAGCAGGGAGAAATCGCAGTTCAAACACTTATAGATAGACTGGAAGATAAGTTGCCTTTAGAATCTATCGAATTTATATTGAAAGCAGAAATCATTCACCGGGAATCCACTAAAAATGCAATGATCCCTATTTAGCAATGTTTAAAGCATCTAAGAAATTATAAGGTTGAAATCCCTGACTCTTCTTTATGAATACTGGATGTATTAATTTTTGTATTCAATATTCCGTTCTTTTTACCGGTTCATCCTATGTAAACCCTGAGATTCTTTTAAGGGGATTTGTGTTATTGTTATAGTAATGTAATTTAGATGAGATTTCAGGGTAGTTGCTCAATGAAGTTTCTACACTTTAACTCATTAATAAGAGAAGATCCCAATTTAAGTTCTGCTTTTCTATCTGGGGATTATACACCTGGTTTCCAAATTAGAGTAAATGAGCATGCTCTATAAAAGACATGTTGTTACTACATTTAAATAGCCCGAATAAAAAAGCCCTGCATCTCTGCAAGGCTTCGGTATTTGAGTGGTCCCACTTGGGCTCGAACCAAGGACCACCTGATTATGAGTCAGGTATTTTTTAATTTCATATAAAGTCATTTGTTTTCATCTCACTTATATACAAGTATTTACATAGTTTCATTTTTCTTTTATCTTCTTATGACGTAGCTTTAATGACAAATTTGTTGTACAGATGTTGTACTAATATATTAATTATGGCTTCACTAAAAACAGTATTGCGAAAAACAAAGTTGAAAAATGGGAAGTATCCTATTGCCTTAAGAGTAACCAAAGATCGTAAATCGAAATTCTTTAAAACTCCCTTTGAAGCTTTATTGAGTGAGTGGGATTCTAACCAAGGAAGGTTTAATAAGCGTTATACTCAATTTTTAAAGGCCAATAGATTATTAGGTAAAATAGAAGATCGAGCTCTGGAGAACATTTCAGATCTAGAAATGAGCGAGGAGTACTATTCTCTGGAACAGTTTGAAAGAAAGTTTCGAGTACAGACAAATCCTTTCAGCAATAGTCTAATAAGTTTTTGGGATGAAATCATTGACGAAATGCACTCAGCTGAAAAAATTGGAAATGCTGATGTAAATGAAGAAACTAAAAGTTCGATATTAAAGTTTGCAAAGAAAACTAACCTAGACTTTGGAGATATCACAGTAGAATTCTTGGAGAAGTATGAAGTTTATCTCAGGTCAAGAGGTGGGAATGACGGTGGAATTGGTGTCAAGATGCGCGCTTTAAGGGCAATTATTAACCGGGCGATTAAAAGAAACTTAATTACTGACAAAACTTATCCATTCAAACATTACAAAGTTTCGAAGCTCAAAAGCCGAGGAGTTAAAAAGGCTTTAAACTTAGAAGAAGTTCAAGCTATCCAGAATTTAGACCTTGGCGATTATACAAATCTTATAAATAGTAGGAATTATTTTATTTTCAGTTTTTATACCAGGGGGATGAATTTTGCCGATATGATGAAATTAAAATGGACAGATATTCATTCCGGTAGGATTTATTATCAACGATCTAAGACCAAAGGTAATTTCACAATTAAAATTCTTCCTCCTGCACAAGAAATCTTAAACTATTACCAGAGTAATCCACACTATGTATTTCCCATTTTACTAAAACCGAACTTAAAACCCAATCAAATAGTTAACCGAAAAAGAAAAGTTTTAAAAAAATATAATAAAGATCTAAGGGAGTTGGCCGCTATGACTCAAATAAAGAAACCAATTACCAGTTACGTAGCTAGACATAGTTATGCAAACTGCATGAAAAATAGTGGGGCAGCTACCGATATTATTAGTGAATCCATGGGACATCAAGATATTAAAACTACAAAGGCTTATTTAAAGGAATTGGACACTTCAGTACTTGATGATGCTAATGAATTATTATTACAATAAAATGTTAGATTATTTTCAATATTCTGTAAATGTGCGGTTTAAATAATGAAAAAGGTTGATCATTGACGAATTAATAAGTAATATTTTGGAATTTTGATCTATATTTCCAACAAAATTGATTAATTTTGCTTAAAGCCTTTTGGCATATTGAAGGCTCACGCGTTAGCGTGAGAGTTTTGTAGATATGCTTCGGGGCTTTTTTCTATTTAGGTACACTCCCTTTCGCCTGAAATCTCCAATGCCTATATGGCATACGCCATAGGTTATCAAAATATTCTTGCGTCCCTGTAGTTATTCCAATATTAAAATTTGGATAAACACCCCTTATCCTTGTGTTAATATGCTTATAGACCTTATTCTTTGCAAGCGTTCTCTTGCCTCTTTTACCTGTTTCAGGATTTTTGTTGTCATTTAATTTATTTAATCGATAAGCCATTGCGCCTAGCACAACATCTAAGTATTGCATTATGATATGCTTTTTGGAATCTACTTCATTAATATCTCTTTCGTTTAATTTTATGTTGGCATCAATAAACTGGGGTAGTAATTGTATTCCATAGAGATATTTTTTGAATTTTGCTTTCCTTTCTGAATTTTCAGGAATATTATCCAAGAATAATTCTAAATGGTTTTCCTGGTGTGGTGGCAGAAAACGCAATCCAAAGCAGTGTTTTAAAAACTGATAATACAATAGTAGATATTCATTATCTACTTGTTCTTTCGATAAATCAGGTTTCGTAAATCGGTTATCAGTAAACATTATTCGAACTTTAATTTTCCCAGCCTGTACAAAATCCATGAAAGTATCCATCGCCTGGATATATGATTTATAATTAAAATGGTTGATCTTTTGCCATTTCAATTCAGACGTTTGAAGTTCGTGATCTCTTTTATCTTCAAGAACATCTTTGATCAATTCATAGTCTGTACTTTGTAATAATGCTCCCCCGTAAAAATTGGAATAGAACGCACCTTTTTTTACGGATTCATCACAATATATATAATAACGTTTTTGATGCATAAATTTAAAGCTTTCTCAATACTTCATAATCTCTTTAGCATTTTAGTTCTACCGATTTGCTCTACAAAATAACTTTGAAGTAATAGTATATTCCAATTTTTAAAACCCTTTCAATTTAGCAATTTTTAGTTTCAACCTATTTCATCTCTTTTAAAATATCCAACAATTCTCCAACAGTTCTGGCTCCATCTAATTTATCAGATTTAAATACCATAAAATAACGGTAATCATTTCCGGCTTTACTAGCCCAATAACTCCCTAATCTTATCTTCTGCTTACTATCTGAACCATCTAAATGATCTCCTTTGGTTTCAATGAGGACCGTTTTGCCATCTTTCATTTTTACTATAAAATCTGGATAATGATTGATAAAACCATTTAGCAATAAACCTTTTCCACGTTCTAAATTTCGGTGCCAGTATAAAACACTATCAAGGTTCGCAACTTCATTTATCACCTCCCTTTCAAAAGAATTCATTTCTCCTTCTTCTACATAAAGATTTTTGGTTATTCCTTTTTGGGTGTTCTTTGGCTGAATACGATTCCTAAAGTTGAAATATGGTTCGCAAACTACCGTTCCTTTATCCAATAGCTTTTCGAATTGATCTTCGGCATAATCCTCTGCAAGTGCATTGATTTTACCCTTAATTACCGAACTATAGTGAACAATGTGTTGACGTATTTCCGCTATTTTTTCTGTAGATAGCGGACTTAGTATCTTATGTATGTAACTCTCTAGCTGTGGCTGAGAAATAGTATCTATTTTTTTGATTGTGGCAGCTATTTGTTTTGACAGTTGATTTATCTGCCCATCAGGTGTAAGTGTAGCAATATAATTAGAGAATTGCTCTCTTACGTGATTCTCAACGTGCTTAAATTCTGGGGTAAATTCATTCTCCCTACCTTCAACTAGATCAATTGCAGCCATTTTAGAGGCTGTTCTCGTTAAGTCAATCTTGGTATCTTCTTCGTTAAGATCAAAACCTTTTAGTAATAATCCTTTTGTTAAAGGTTCTAATTGCTCTACTTGCAAAAGGTTAGGTGTTGTTTTTATGTGGAAAGTTGGAATGGCCACTTCTTTTGCCTGCTCTTTGAAGGCTTCTTTGATTGGAAATGTTTTTACTACGTCTTTCAATTCTGTTGGAGTTTGTGTGTCGTCTTGTTCGAATTCTTCAACTTCCTTTTCATATGCTGCTCCAGTTTCCCTGGTCACACTAAGTATATCTTCTAAACGTTGTTTACTCTCAGGCGTATCTTCAATAGACTTAACTTTTTCAGGATTAATTTTCAGCTCAGTCTTTGGCTCGTCAGAATTGGAGTCATCATTATCCTTACCTTCTCCAAACAGACCTCCTAATAATGGCTTCTTGTCATCGTCAATTTTTTGATCGTTTATTTGTGCATCTTTTACACGATAATCTTTTGCGCTAAAACCAGATTTATTTAATCCTGCAACAATTTTATCGAGTGTATTCATAAAGTCATTGGACGAAGTGAATACATAGGAATAATTAAGCAATTCATCTTTATGAGCGGAAACGTAAGGCAAACGTAAAACTCTACCCAGAATCTGCTCTACGTCAATAGAGGAAGATTTATTCGCCAGAGATGCGAGGATATAAGCAAAAGGGCAATCCCATCCTTCTTTCAAGGCGTTCACTGTAATGATATATCGTACTTCACAATCCCGACTTAGCAATTCTTCATTTTTAATTTCGTCTATATTTGCGGTTTTGATACGAATATGAGCTTCTGGGATACCTATATCAATTAGATTCTCCTTTATTTTCTCAAAAGTGATGTTATCATTTGCAGCTTTAGGCTGTGCCTGAAATAAGACAATTGGCCTAATATATTTTCCACCTTCCTGCTCTTGTTTTTTTGCTTTAGCTTCCAGGGTTTTTTGCATCTGGATAGCACTATTAATAACTTCATCTGTGTCCTGATGATTGTAAACAATAACTGGCAGTTTTACCATATTGTTTTTTTTCAGCTTGTGAGCATCAACAAAACTTATGATATTACTCTTATTTCTTGGTGTGGCCGTAAGGTCAAAAACGAAACTAGGATTGATATTTTTAAGCATATCAATTCGTAGATCTGCTTCAAAATTGTGGCTTTCATCTATAATGATTACCGGGTTTAAATAAGCGATTACCTGAATCAAAGCTGTATCATCTACATCCTGAAGGTTTGCTTTAAGATCTCGAAAATGATTAACAAACTCTGCAAGGTTTTCATTCTCTCGGTACGCTCTCGGTTTTCCTTTCCGTACCGTTTCTACAAAAGATTGTACACTCAGCACCAAAATACTCAGTTGTTCCTTTACTTCGGTAGGATTAAAGCCTTGACCAAATAACAAGGCTTCTTTATCATAAACTTCTACTGTGCTACCAAAATGTGAATCTATCTTTTGACGATATGGATGCGAAGGATTTTTTAAGTTTTTGTAAGTCTGCTTTAGGATGGTGTCAGACGGTACAAACCAAACTACTACTTTAGGTTTTTCTGCCGGGAAATGATTAAAAATAGGCTTTAACGCATTACATGCAATAAAAGTTTTACCTCCGGCTGTGGGCACTTTTACAGTAACCCGTGGTACTCCTGTGATAGAATTATCATAGGGCTGTAGATAATCATTTTCTAAATTATGTATTGCAAAACCTTTGTTTTCCCATAGGTTAGAAAAAGCTTTGCTTATATGATTGGTTTTATCAACTTCTTCTAAGTAAAGAATCAAGTCATTAATTACTTCCTGTTGGTATTTCTTTAATTCCATGCTTAGAAACGTTTAATATCTCTAGGGATCTTTTTAAATATGATGTTCTTGTTGAGCATATAGTCTGGATCTAGCAAACAGGTGTCTGCATAAATAATATATTGCTCTTGCTTTTCTGCCACGATATTGAGCGAGTCCAGATCTAAGGTAGTAAGCCGTTCTTTCTCGTAATAAAAATAATAACCGGTATCCTGGTAATTATCCAGTAAATATTTGGCTTCTTCGCTACGTTCTCTTTCTAAATGCTGTTTAGTCTCCGAATAAAAGATATAATTCCTAATTTTTTCTTCTGCTACATCCTCATTTAAGTTATGGTCCTTTTTGAAAATAGGTTTTCCTAATTCATAAAAATCAAAGGAACCACCAGTTCCTTCTACCTCATTTTTAACTTTGCCGTAACCTTTAATGACTTTTTTTACTCGTTCGGAAGTAATACTATCTGCATAATCTTCCATTTCAACAAGTATAAATTTTCTGTTACCACTATCTTTTTTGTTCAGGTTTAAAACAGCATTAGCAGTAGTTGCAGAGCCGGCGAATGAATCAAGAATAATATCGTTTTTTTGCGTTGCAATACCTATTATTCTTTCTATTAGCCGAGTTGGTTTGGGTGTTTCAAAAGCTGTTTGAGTGCCAAAAAAAGCTCTTATTTCTTTTCGAGACTCGTCTGTGTGACCAACTTCATCACTTGGCCACCAAGTCCAAGGAACTATTCCAGGTACTTCAGATAAATATCTTATAACACTTGGCTGAGCATCACCTTTTTTACCAAAATAAATTTTACCCTCCTTTTTTAATTGAAGAAAATTTTCTTCGAGAGTGCTCCAACACCTTCCTTCAGGAGGAACATGTATTGAGCCATCTGGCCCTTCTATTTCATACATCTGATTTGGTCTAAATCCTTGTGCTGTCATTGGAATCGTTCTCCATCTTCCTCTAGGGTCATTCGTTGGATTTCTATAGATTTTCGCTTGTTTTTCAGTTAAGGGAAGTCTATTTCTATTCGCCTTAAAATAATCGGGGTTTTTTGAATAAACAAAGATATACTCGTGAGCATCTCCTATAGAACCTCTGTTTTCTCTAGAATATCGCTTTTGCCAAACATTACAAGCAATAAAATTTTTCTTACCAAAAATTTCGTCTAAGACAAGTTTCAAATGATGACCAGAATTATCATCTATAGAAATCCAAATTGAACCTGTGCTAGATAATAGTTTACTTAATAATTTAAGACGTGGGTAAAGCATACATAACCATTTATCCTGACGGGTGAAATCTTCATCTTCTTTACCAACTACTTCACCTAACCATTTTTGTATTTTAGGATGCTTTACATTATCATTGTAAACCCACAACTCATTACCTGTATTATAAGGAGGGTCAATGTAGATACAATCAACCTTACCTTCATATTCGGGCAATAAACTTTTTAGAGCTTCCAAATTATCCCCTTGAATAATTTTATTCCCGCTATTGGACTCCTTTGTTTGCTCTCCTTTTTCAGTATAGCCGTATTTGTGTTCCAGAATTCTAAAAGGTACATCCTGGTGGTGGTTCACTACCTTTTCTTTACCTATCCAATTGAGTGTTGGCATATTGTTTTTATCTTTTTTTAAAGATTTTGATTTCTTTTAGCGTAAACATTTAATTTCTGGATAGGCTCTTTAAAAGCATTTTCCATTCTAACGGAAACGTCTACTAAAAACTCGTTCATGGTTGGCCAATCACTTTCTTCAAAATAACTTAGCCCGTCATATTGATATTTAATTCTACACGTAACATTTTCATCCATTCGCTCCCAAGATAATTCAGCACCAAATTCTTCTTCAATTTTATCTTTCATAGTATAAATAAAATCGAATAATTTCTTGTTTTCTTCCTTATTTCCCCGGTTCAAGGTTATTTCGCTTCTACAATAATTACTAGTAACAACTAGGTTCAAGCTAACACCACTCATGCCAATACCTTTGGCAATCCAGCTTTCTTTGGTGGGGTTGTTATTAGAAAATAAATTGTTTTGTAAATTGCTGTAATTAATGAAATTCTCCCAGAATTTTAATCGTACATGATGTCGGTTTTTTAAGGTTTCCTGAACCTCAATTTCTTCCTGTGCCTTTGTAGAAATACTAATCGCAAAATCTTCAGTTTCCTTAGTAGGCAATATCTGCTCTAGATTTAAAAAAAGCTGATCATCATATGCAAAGGGTGTAACCTTAAAACATTGAAGTCGAATCTTAAAATTTAATAACCAAAGAACTGAAGAAGTTACTTCTTTTCTAAACTTAGCAGCAACTAGAATTAGCCTTTGGGAATTCAACCCTTGATTTAATACGATTTCGCTAATATCTCTTCCCTCAAAAAAATCGCTAAGTTTATCTTGAGCTATGGCAGAAGTACCTAAATAATCCTGATACACCTTAATAATATCCTGTTTTGTAAGGCTGGCGCAATAAGAAGCATATTTAATGGCTTGCCAGGTTACATCTTTACCAGAATCATCTAATTTGTTTTCTATTACAACAACGTTTCCTAGTTTATCTAGTGCAAGTAGATCTAATCTTTCATTAGTCTCTTTGAAACCACAAAATTCCTTTTGAATAATTAATAATTCTTCACCAAGCGAGGAAGGGTCATTAGCAATCCATTCTTGTAGATGATCTCTTTCTCGAAACTTTAACTCTGAAAATGTTTTTTGTTTAAGCTTGGTAATTCTATTGCTTTCTTTATCAATTAAGTACATGATATTCGGAAAATTGCTAAGTGGTTAGATTCTGTAAGCTAAAAATAGCAATCTTTTTAGTCTAAACCATTTCTGAAAGAAAAATGTACCCTTGCAATTGTAAACTAGATATCTGCCTCCTTCTTTCCGGCAATTAATCTATCTTCTTTTGTACCGTACTTTCCCATTTTCGATAATCGCCAAAACTTCTGATCCATCTTTAGATAGTACAAAATCATCTGTTCTTTCCTGACGTGTTTGGAGTCTAGGATTAAAAAACGAAAAAGTGGTTTCTGCTTTTTTTACAAGGAGTTCATTTTCATCCTTATCTTCATATTTAGCCAATGTTATAGATTTTTGTTTTTCTACCTCTTTTAGCGCAGCCTGGGCTTTTTCAAGACCTCTTTGATTCATTTCACTAATAGACTTGTTGGCTGCTATTTTTGCAAGGTTATCAATATTGGAATCATCCAGTGATTCGTTTTCCTCCACAGCACTATCGATATTCAATCGAAAATTGTCTATCGAGTTTTGAGCTTTTTCTATTTCTGATTGATACCTTTCCTTCCAAATACTAATGCTGTCTGCTACTACAACATCTTTAATTTCTATTTGCGAAACTTCAATCTTTAAATCGGTTTTAACTCCTTTAGCATCTTCTTGCAGGAAGTTGACAATTGCCTGTTTTTGAGCATCTGTATTTTGTTGGCTATTACAAGCCATCATAGTAATAAGTAAAAATGGTAAAGCTTTCTTCATGATATTTTATTTAGGTTGGTCAATAAGATCTTTCTTTATGAGTGCCGAAATATATTTCAGTTCTGACTTATCGAGATTTGAAGCATAAAGCTTCTCCGAAATGGTGTTTATCTCAATATCTTCTTTGTACTCGCTAGGAATAGGATTGGGATATTTAAGTATGAAGTCTTTCAGATCATAATTGAAAGTGGATTGACCTTTGCCATTTGCAGTGTCTTTAAAGTCCCATATACCATCGAGGTAAAACTTTTGTATTATATTTTTTACCTGGGTATATTCATATTCGTTTAAACCAGAGAATAAAAAACTTTCAGCAATTTCTGGCTCGTCATGGTACTTTGCAAGAGTTTTTAAAATTTCGACTTCTTCAAAACTGTAATTTAAATGTGCTAACTGATTCATAGGCTTATTTTAAAGATTAAGTAGCCTTTGATCGTGAAGTTCAAGCATAAAAAAGCGTGGAACTGCAACATGTCGGTACCAGAGGTATCGCCAGACACCCATCCACCAAACAAGAGCAGCCCACGCCGAAACGTGGGCGCCTTGCTTTGATTGAGGTGGATATAAAAAACTGGCGATTTCCTAGTACCAAAATCAAAAGCTAAACGCTTAAGAATTTTATTTTATAAAAAATATATTTTTTATTCTATAATTTATGTTTTTATAATTTTTAAATCTAAAATCTATTGTTCTAAGGTTTTCTATTAATCTTAGTAACCAAAATTGAATTTTTATTGGTTTAATGCTTTTGTTCTATAAGATATAAAAAACCTATTAGGGTACTACACTAATATGGTTTTGCAATAAAACCATAAGATCACAAAATAACATTATTGCTTTAGAATAATAGAATTTTGTAGCATTAAAAGCTTTAGGTTAATTTCGCACATTCATTAATATTTATCTTTTAGGTCCCTTAAAACCTCTTTTTATCACATTTTCTTGCTTATTAAGTCTTTTGATGTCATCTATTTTTTTGATAAGTAGGTCTTTTTCTCGAGGAGAACCATTCTTTAAAATATATTGATTATCAAATTTTTCAATGGCGGATCTTCTATAATTGAAAAGAGTATCAAAAGATTTTTCATTCTTATTGATCCATTTCATACGATCAAAACCTACTTGATAAGAGTTTCCTCCTATACTTCGGTGGGTAGATCTTTCTTTGGTAGTAGGTGTTAGTTTTAATCGTTGAGTTTGATCTTTGCGACTTACAATAATATGAGCATGAGAATTAAGTCCAGGTTTATAATCTCCTGAATTATATAAACCTTGCTTAACTTCTTCATCAGTACCTTTGAATTTTCTAAAGTGTTCGATTTTAGCGTAATACACGAGATCATTCCCTGTCAGCAATCCTTTATTTTGCCTGTTGAAATTCTCGGCGTAATTATCCATGATTTCTCTAATATAATTTTTCAAAAGATGATTGTATTTTCCATACTCGCTATTACTAAGCTGCCAGACGTTATCAATATTTTTCTTTTCAGTAGCCAGGGAAATAATATGTTGTAATTCTGATTGACTAAAACTTATCGTTGGTGCAAAGTACTTCGCATCAGTTTTCCCAAGTTTTTTAATATTGTAGTCAATACTTTCAATTACCTCAATTGGGCTTATGTCTGCTTTTCTATGATTAAAAAAATCTTGCTTTCTGTTTTCGAGTAAAGTGATTTCCTTTAAACTATTCTTTGTATTGATTGTCGCCTCTAACTCCTGGTTTTCTTTATCGAGATAATTAACCAATAAGGCGCAACTTCCCGTATTTTTGGCTCCAAGCGTACTATGTGGTTTACTTATAGGCATCAATCAAAAATGTTGTTGATTTTAGATAATATACCGGACTTGTTTCTAGCATCAATTAACTGAGCAATAGCTATAACTGCCTTTCGTTGCTTCTTAACTTCTGCTAATGTTGTATTGGCCCTTTCTTGTTCATAACGATCTATCCTACTAAGTTCTTCTATTAAAATCTTGTAAGAATTTTGAATCTCGTGTTTTTGCTCCTGAGAATAATCATACACCTCTTGGCGCAATGGTTTTAAAATATCCCTTTCCTGTATTCTAATAAAGGATATTAATCTCTTATCCAATTCTCTAACTGCCTTAGAAGGATTTTCATTCTTTGAATCCAGAGGATTAATGCCTGTTTTCTTAAAATACGTTATCATCTCTTCCACCAATTTGTAATAACTATATCCAAATGCCTCTGATAGTTTCGCAAGTTCTTTATGGTGGTATGCTGAAATTAAGATACTTTTTTTTGCCATTTTAATAGTTTTTAGTACTGATAATCAATTAGATACATCTGTTAATATATTTTTTGTATAATCTTATATAATCGTATAATATTAGTCTATCCCAGCAATAGTAAGGGATTGAGCCTCGCAGAGCAAGTTGAAAATAGGGGCTCTGCCCCTGTTCAACTTGCTATTACCTTCGGCATACATTCTCAACTAGCATTTCATTTAAATCTTTGTATGCAGCATACATTTCATTTTTCAAATTCGCATGGCTATAACTTTCTAAAATTGTAGAACTCGCTTTAGATCCAGAGGAGTCATTATCCAGATATAGATCAATGTTTGAATATTGTTTAAGTAGAGGTAAAACTCTTTCAATGAGAGCTGTAGAATTACAAATTAAGTAGTCTGAATTCGTCTTGTTTGAGCTTATTTCCAGATAGCTTAAAAAGTCTATAAATCCTTCAAATACATTGACTGTAGAGGTATTGTTTTTTTGTAGCGTATAATCTTTTGCACCAATACAACCCTTAAAGTATTTATTGCGCAATTCTAATCCTCCTGAGTTATTAATGAAAGCAATTGCAAACCAGTTCTTACCCTTATTCCTATAATAAAGTTCAAAGCAATAAGTCCTGGCAATACCAAAGGAAATTCCACGGGATTTTAAGTAATTAATGAGTGCCTTATTTTGTAGATTTTGTTTTTTAAAGATTTGAAAATCTGATTTAAAATCCTTTTCAAGATATTTTGGCTGTTGAAAAGAAAAAGAATTTTCATCTAAAAAATTAAGAGCTTCTTTTACAGAACAGTTTTGTAACTTAATAATTAAGTCTATCGTATTTCCACCAATTCCTTCTCCGTGATCATACCATCTGTTTAATTTCTTAGATACTTTAAAGGATGGAATAGTTTCGTTTCGGAATGGACTTAAAAACCATGCTTCTTTTACATTCTGCCTTTTTAAATTATATCCCATGGTTTTTAATAAGCCAATGAGATCAATTTCCCTAGCTAATTTGCAGTTCATTTTTACTCTTTTCATTAGGCATTTTAATCTTCGTTGTTTTTTGATGAATTGATGACAGTTCCTTCTTAAGCAAGTAATAGCACGGAATTCGCTTATCATCATTTTTTCATCAATTCATCACTTTTTCTTAATAGTTGTCATCACTTTATATTTTGATGACAAAATGATGACAGTTTGATGACAGCCTAAACCCTTATTACTATTGGTCTAAACTCAATCTGTCATCATATCATCAAAATTTTGAGAAAGAAATTCTTTAGTTATAGTATAATACCTTCCTTTTGTTTCTTTTGAAACTATGTCTCCATCTGACCATATGGTATATTTATTATAGAGATTGCTGTTTTTCTGATTTGATAAACCCCATTCATTTTTCAATAATCTTCGCATCTGGGTAATATCAGTTTTTATCCTTGTACGACTTAAAATATTTACAGCATCCATAGGACATAATTTAACTTCAGTCAAATCATCTTTTTCTATAATACTGATAAGAATATTAGCTAATTCCTTCTCTGCACGACTACGGTTGTTTTGAACAAGTTTTGTTAATGCTGTAGTTTTAATCTGTGCCGGAGTAAACCACATTCTCGATTTATTCTCAGAGGTAAGTTTACGGTTGGAAATGAAATGGAGGAATGCTGGTATTTCTTTCTTAAGGGTATTGAGCATATCAATACTTTCATCTTTTATAGATGGTATCTTAATTACCCAAAATCTGGTCTCATCTCCATCAATCTTTATGAATGTACCTTCGTTATTACTACAAAGAATAAATTTTCCAAAAAATTCCACCTCTCGCTTATCTTTTCCCTTTGCCTCTAGCTTATTGACATTTGTAGTACTCAGGAATTTTATACGTTCTGTGAGCTCTTCTTTGTTAAATAGAACTTCATCGATACAAATAAGTAATTTATTAGCCCAGTCGGCATTAAAATGGCTACTGAAGCTATCATTAGTTAAGTAGGTAAGGTTATTTTCAAAAATTAATTTCAACCATTTTAAAAATGTACTCTTACCCGTTGAACGCTCTTTAGAAACAAGGCATAGTATAGGAAGTATTTGTGTAGGCTTCGTATACAGCAGTTGTAAGTAATCTATCCCTAATTCTATTTGATCCCCGAAAATGTGTCTCAAAAACTTCATTGTAGTTTCTAATCCACCATCTACAGGTTTATAACTTAATGGAGAATACGTATTATAGAAACCATTTATTTCCTGTTTATAAGCAGTATGTGATGGTATGCAGGTAAATCCATCATATTTCGGGATCTTAGCCAGGTAACCTTTTTCTTCTGGATGATCCTCCCTAATTGTTTCTTTATTCCAGGGTACAATGCTTTTATTAGTCTGTCCAGAAATAGTTGGAAAATAAACATGTTTAAAATATGTGGTTTGTACCCGGATATAGGGTATGTCTTTAGATGTCATATACTGTTTGAATTTTAAACTGTATATTTGCGTATACAGTTTATGTTAGATATAAATTGAAAAAGAATTTGAGCGTAGTAAGAGCTGTAACTCTACTACGCTTTTTTGTTTTTAAGAAGTTTTTGATTAAACTCTTCCTCTAAAAGTTCATCGGAAATATCTGGTTCTCCTAATAACCATCTATCAATATCTTCCTTGTTGAAAAATTTCTGACGGATGTTTTTGTTGGAACCAGTTGGAATAAGATCCAAGCTGGTGAGCTTGTAAATTTTACTTTTGGATAGTCCTGTGTATCGGGAAAGGTCGTCTACGTTAAATACGGTCTTATTAAGGTATAATTGATCCCTTATATCTAACAATATTTCTTTTAGATGGAATACAGATTCACTCATTTGTAATAGATTAATGGGTTAATTAATGAGCATTGGCCAAATACTTCTTCGGCAAACATATGTCACTAAATACCAACTAATCAATACAATAAGTCGAGTTACTGTATATTTATTATATTATTATTCTGTTCCAATCAATTCCTTTAACCTCAAAATTGATTTTTTAGATTTATCACTCTCAATTTCATTTCTCCAAGTACTAAAACTGGATTCCAAAGTAGCTGGGTTCACAGGATTTTCATTCATCACTAAAGATTCCTGAAGCATTTGAAAAAATAAATCTTTCTTTTCTTTATCAAATGAATTAATTCCCTTTATAGAAATAATGTGAAACATAGTAAACAGATCCCGGTAGCTTGCAGATTTTTTACTCAAAGCATTTAGTTTGAAATTGATTTTTTTGGAAACTTTTCTGCCTAATATAAGACGTTGAAAATCTGAAATTTCATCTTCATTAATTTGCAGACCTGTATAATCAATTTTAGTCAAGTTTAGTTTTTTAAAATGGAATCCATTTGATTTAAGTTTTTTTATCGATTTACCACGATAAAATCCAGCTGTTATAACTAATAATGAGAATGCGAGGATTAGATATATAAAAAACAAGAATATTTTAAAAGATGTCCCGGCAAGAAGAAAACTAAAGTCAGCAAAAACGGCTGTAATAAGTGCTATTGGTACTAAACTAAGTACAATAAAAATAATAAAGCGTTTTTCACTTGTTTGCAGCCATAGTGATAAATAGTTTTCTCTAAATCTATCTAATTGGTAAAAGCCGTTTCCAAGAGTTCCTATTAATTTTTCCATGGTTCCAAATTTTTGAGACTATTAAATGTAACCAAAAGAAAATTAAGTTGTTGTACATATGTTGTACTAGAGGAAAAACAAAAAAGCCTCACGATCTCTCGTAAGGCTTGTCTTTGTTGAAGTGGTCCCACTTGGGCTCGAACCAAGGACCACCTGATTATGAGTCAGGTGCTCTAACCAACTGAGCTATGGGACCTGATACGTATTCGTATCGCGAGCGCAAATTTAGATAATTGCCCCTTACGCACCAAACAAATTAATTCTATTTTTCCTGGCAAAGCTCAACCAGGACTCCGTTACCATCTTTAGGATGCATAAATGCTACGATTTTATTATCGGCTCCCTGTTTTGGAATTTCATTTAGTAACCTGAAACCTTCAGATTTTAAACGGGTTATCTCCTTTTCAATATCGTCTACCAGAAAAGCCATATGATGTATGCCCTCTCCCCGCTTCTCCAGAAATTTTGCAATCGGGCTATCATCCCTGGTCGCCGCAAGTAATTCGATCTTACTATCACCAATCTTAAAAAATGAAGTATTTACACCTTCCCCTTCTACCTCTTCGGTTTTATAATGCTCTGCTCCTAAGATCGCTTTGTAAGTTCGGTTAGCAGCTTCAAGATCTTTTACAGCAATACCTATATGTTCTATCTTTTTCATGAATTTATATTTTACAATACAAATATCTATATTTCAGCTTAGACTATTCAAATTCATACGAATGAAGAAGAATCACAGTTAAAAATTTTACTTTTGTAGCATGGAAGAAACAAACAGACAGAAGAAGATAGGTGGGTTGTTGCAGAAGGACCTGGCAGATATTCTGCAAAACTCACTAAGAGAAAGCGGGCGTACAGGAATTTTAATCTCAGTTTCAAAAGTTCGGGTAACTACAGATCTCTCGATCGCCAAAGCATATGTTAGCATTTTCCCTTCTAAACATCAGGAGGAAGTCATTGAGGAAATCAATGAGAATAAGTATAAGATCAAGCATGAAATGGCGCAGCGAACCAGGCATCAGCTAAGAAAAATGCCCGATCTTAGTTTCTTTGTAGACGATTCTCTGGAATATATCGACGGAATTGAGAAATCTATCAAAGGAAAAGAGGATCCTGTATCCAATCCAGATCTTTTAGACAAGAGGAAAAAATCTTAAGTTGAAGTTCCCACTCTATATTGCCAAACGCTACCTGTTCACTAAGAGCAAGAGCAATGCGATCAATATTATTACCATTATCGCGGCAATCGGAGTATTTGCAGGAGCATTTTCATTATTTATCGTATTAAGCGGATTCTCAGGATTACGTGATTTCAGCCTTTCCTTTTCGAACGAATTCGATCCCGATCTTAAAGCCTTACCAGATACTGGAAAAATCATCCACTTATCTGAAGAGCAGGAAGACAGGTTATTGAAAATCGAAGGAATCGAAGAGCTAACTCAGGTTATTGAGGAACGTGTCATTCTTAGCTACAAACAGAAGTCAAATCCTGCCTATATCAAAGGTGTGGACGCCAATTATCAGCAGGTTAACAAGATCGATAGTGCTATTGTTTTCGGCACCTGGCTTACTAAAAGCGAGCCGCAGGTGGTGATTGGAAACGGACTCTCCCGCTTGCTTGATATTGGCACTTTTAATTATCAAAATCTACTGAAAATCATGGTTCCCAAACCGGGAAAAGGACAGGTAACCATGACCAACATCCAGAATGCTTTTTCCACCCGGCAGACCATTGTTAGCGGGGTTTATAGCGTTAACGAGGAACTGGATTCAAAATATGTTTTTACCAATATCAATTTTGCCCGTGATCTGCTAAGCATGCAGCCTGATGAGGTGACGGGCGTGGAATTTAAAATTTCTTCGGAAGCAGATCTCGACAGAATTTCAGAAGAGATCATTACAGTACTGGGCGATAATGTACAGATCAAAACCCGTGAAGAACTGAATGATGCGCTTAATAAGATGCTCAATTCTGAAAACCTCTTTGTTTACCTTATTTTCACACTAGTACTTACTATTGCGCTATTTAATGTGGTAGGTTCTATTATCGTAATGATCCTGGATAAACGGGAAAATATGAAGACATTGCATAGTCTTGGTGCTACTACCAGGCAAATAAGGAATATCTTTTTCTACCAGGGAATGTTAATGACCGTTCTGGGCGGACTTTTAGGCCTTGGTTTTGCCATTGTCCTGATACTTTTACAAATGCAATTTGACCTGGTAATGATCACTCCAAGCCTACCCTATCCTGTGCAAATGCGAGCGAAAAATGTAATTATCGTCGTAGCTACGATCTTTACTCTTGGTTTTATTGCTTCCTACATTGCGGCAGGAACTACCAGAAAAGCTTTAAAATAACTAGGCGAATTCGTAACCTGCGAACTCCTTCTCTACCTCATCAAAAACTCTAAAGACGTCTACAGAATCATCACTAGTAACCATTTTCATACGATACTCCTTAAAGTGCGGAATTCCTTTAAAATAGTTCGTATAATGACGACGTGTTTCGAACACACCCAGACGCTCTCCTTTCCAGTCTATAGACATCTGTAAATGTCGTCTGGCAGCATCCACACGCTCTTCCAGCGTTGGAGGTGCCATATGTTTTCCGGTCTCAAAATAATGCTTTACTTCCCGAAAAAACCACGGATAGCCAATACTTGCACGACCAATCATTGCACCATCAAGTCCAAACTCATCACGCATTAGCATGGCTTTCTCTGGTGAATCCACATCACCATTTCCAAAAACAGGAATATGCATACGAGGATTATTCTTTACTTGTGCAATTGGCTTCCAGTCAGCTTCGCCCTTATACATTTGAGCTCTGGTTCGACCATGGATAGAAATAGCCTTGCAGCCTACATCCTGTAATCTTTCAGCCACTTCAAGGATTTTTATGGAGTCATGATCCCAACCTAGACGAGTCTTTACCGTGATAGGTAAATTGGTATGTTTCACCATCGCTTCGGTTAAAGAAACCATCAAATCCACATCTTTCAGAATACCAGCTCCGGCGCCTTTGGAAACCACCTTTTTCACCGGGCATCCAAAGTTAATATCTATAATATCCGGGCCAGATTTTTCAACGATCTCGACAGACTGTAACATCGACTCCAGGTTAGCCCCGAATATCTGGATCCCAACTGGTCGTTCTTTTTCGTAAATATCAAGTTTCATGGTACTCTTCGCGGCATCGCGAATAAGTCCTTCAGAAGAAATAAATTCAGTATACACCACATCTGCGCCCTGCTCCTTACATAATGCGCGAAATGGTGGATCACTCACATCTTCCATCGGTGCTAACAGCAACGGGAAGTCTCCTACATCTATATTTCCAATTTTAGCCAAAGCCTTTCAGTTTTATGCTGCAAAATTAAGAAATAAACCGGAAGTAAAAATTATGGTCTTAATCGTTCTCTTTCAGCTTCATCGATCGTACGCTGATTGTCACTCAGCCTGAAGTTTCCGAAGTTATATTTAAACCCTATCTGGACATTCCTGTTTTCAGAAAAAGAAAAGAAACTGTTGCTCTGGTTCAAATATTCTGAAGTAAGGCGGGTGTTCGTAGAGTTGAATATATCGTTCACATTTAAACTTAGCTCTGCTCTATTATCCCATAACGTCTTTCTCAAACCAATACTTACAGTCGTCATTGGCTCCAGGTTGTAAGATCCAGATAGATAATCTGAAAGATATTGCGCAAACAATGTTCCTTCAAAAGTACCATCCTGGGACAAAGTAAAGATATTATAGACGTATGCCTGAACACCTTCAGCGTCTATCGTTACCTCAGCGTTATTACTCTCCAGGGCAAGCAACGTATTTTCCATACGGAATAGCGAAGTAAAAAATTGTGCATACCAGAAATCTGTGACAGAAAGACCGTATGTAATATCAACTCCGTAGGATTTCGAATCCAGCAAATTCTGATTCACGTTACGAATGGTAAGATTTTGATTATCCTGAAAAACGAGGGTTTCCGGAGCTTCCCCAAGATCCTTATAATAGAAATCAAAGAACCATGCATTATTTAAAGTATAGTTCAAGTTAAAATTATTACTAATGGACGCGATTAGATTTGGGTTTCCAGCGTTGAAATTTGTCTCGTTCAAGAAGTATCTGAATGGATTCAGACTTTCATATCGTGGTCGTTGAATTCTACGGCTATAATCCAACGTAAAACTGTGATTGTCTGAAGCTCGATATTGCAGGTATGCCGTTGGAAACAATTCAAAGTATTCGCGATCATTGATAGTTTCAACACTCATGCTCTCGCCTGCTCTATCGGTATATTCCCCGCGAAGTCCTAATTTACCACTCCATTTCGTCCAGTCATGACTTATAGAAAGATATGCTGCATAGATATTTTCATCATATAAAAATACATCTCCCAGTTCATCATACAACGATTCCAAACGTCGCTCATTCATGTACTCGATCCCACTTTTAGATTCTATAGCAGAATATTTGAGTCCGCTTTCAAAAGCAGATTCCCCGATCGTCGTTGAATAATCTGCCTGTGCAGTATATATATCAACCACCTGGCTGGCATCGGTTTCAAATTCAAGTGCATCCAGACGTTGACCCTGGGGATCAAAATATTGAGAAAACACAGTTTGCTCACGATCCTGGTCAAACCTTGTGTAATGTGCTTTTAAGGAAAGATCTCCTCCATTATCAAATGAGGTGGTGTAATCAAGATTTAATGCAACATTATTTTGATCTGTAAAAACGCCAGAATCTGTTACCAATGTCGAATCAAGTCCTCCGGAAGCATTTCTCATCTCGGTCGTTACATCATTATCAAATTCACGGTTTGGTGAAAAGTTGGCATTTACAGAAAAGTTAAGATTGCTCTTTTCTGAAAGTTCGAAATCTATGATCGCGTTGGCATTATGAGCCTGGCTTGTAGTCTCTCTGGTAAAATCTGTATCCCATCTGGAAAATCGCTGCCCATCCTGTATAAAATTGATATAGGAATCGTCGTTCTTATAATCCTTACGCGGACTAAAATTATAATTTGCAAACACGTTCACCTTATCACCCTGGAAATAATGACTGGTTCCAATCTTATATTTTGAATAGATCGCCTGGGTATAAGTTCCTTCTACACTTCCCTTGTAGCCCGGAGTAATGCTTTTACTGGTTGTTATATTAAGGATCGCTCCTCCTTCAGCATCGTATTTTGCTGGCGGATTCGTGATGATCTCAATAGATTTAATGTTTTCTGCGGAATAAGATTCCAATAATGTCTGCAATTCTGAAGCAGATAAATAGATCTTGCGATCATTCAAATACACCTGCACTGCGGCGTTTCGAACCATCAACTGTCCCTGATTATCGATAACTCCAGGTGATTTCTTTAGAATATCCCAGGTATTTCCAGAGGATAAAGTAGAATTCTCCACATCAAAAACGATACGATCCACTTCCCTGCTAATCCTTGGTTTCCTGGCTTGAATCGTTACCTCATCAAGATCTCCTGAAGATGGTGAAACTTTCAAAGTTTTAAGATTGATGTCTCCTTTTACCCTGATCTTCTTCAGCAGGTCATCATAACCAACATAGGTGATTTTTAGAACATAATTATCATCCTTGATATCTTTCAGCAAAAAGCTCCCATCCTCTTCACTCACCGTTCCTTTGACGACAGAAACTGAATCCTGGGCGTTCAAAAGAATGACATTCGCGTATGCAAGTGGGTCATTGTTAAGGTCGGTTAACTTTCCTGAAAGTTCATTTTGTGAAAATACCAGCGTACTTAAAAAGCAAAGTAAAATGCTTAGAGATATTCTAATATTCATGTTTGGTTAGTTCGGTTTGTTTGGTAACAAGGGCAAATATAGCTTTTATGTATTTTTAAGCAAGAAAAAGCTTTTATATCGACCTGAAGCTAAATTAATTAGCAATTGTTCAACAAATCAGGCTAAATACTTATAAAAAGTACTGTTTCGCCTAAAATTACTGTGCGTTACCGGTATAAAAATCCTGCTTTTTCAAGTATTTGAGTCCGTGAGATTGTTGATCGAGAAATCTTTTAGTTCTCAGGTATCGGCTTTTGTTGAATTCATCAAAGTTTTCAGCTTTATCATCTACACTACTAATATGAACGTCTCCAGAGGAATGAATAAATTCGTTATTACCAATCCACATTCCTACATGCACTACTTTTTCTGAAGTAGAATCTGTTGCCGGTCTTCCAAAGAACAGTAGATCCCCTACTTCCAGCTTGTTGAAATCAGATTCGTCGTCCACCAGCGTACCTTCTTTGATCTGTTGTGAAGCATCCCTGGGAATGACCACGCCATTCATGAAATAAATCGTTTTGGTGAATCCGCTACAGTCCACTCCTTTCGCAGAGGTTCCTCCCCATAAATAAGGTAGACCCATCAGTTTTTCAGAAACCCTCGTTAAACTTTCGCCATCAGGTTCCAAATTCTGTAACCATTCCCCGTAGTTCTTCGCATCATTCTTGGAAACGTAGGCTTCACGCGCATCAGGATATCTAACTTTATAAAAATCTCCTGAATCTTCCAGCAATTCCAGGACTGCCCCGGTTACCAGATCTGTAACGGGATTAGAATCCAGATCAGCCTTAGTATAGGAGTTCCCATAAGCTTTCGTGAAAATGATCTTTTCTGAAGTTTTCCAGTTATTAAATTTACTTTCATTCATGGTCGTAATTCCTCCGTGGTCGACCCACGAAAGATAATCGTCTGGAGTTTGAATATAGTACCATTCTTCGGTCCGTTTCCAGATCTTCACAGGAGTTCCGAGTGTAGCCTGAGTCACAAGTTCAGAAGAATGTTTGCTATCTCCTCTTAAATTGGCTACCGAAACGTCTATGATCCCAAAAAGCTTTTCTCCCAATGCTTCGGAAGGCAAAACCTGAATACTGTCTTTATAATTAATCCCAGCCGAATCAAGATCTGATAAAAGTCTATTTTTTGCTTCTTCTGAATTGGTTTCACCTTTAAGAATGATTCCGTTACTACCTTCTTCCGCAGAAATATCAAAAAGTGCTACCCGTTTGTCTGGAGCAAATTCAGTTCTGGTTTGTTCTACAATTTCTTCTACCTGACCAGTTTTAGCCGATTCTTTGTTGGATTCTCCACAGGAAAGGAAGAAAATTGCTGCTAGAAAATATATTATAGATCTGGTTTTCATAATTAAGATTTTATAAGGTCAAGGATTTGAAGATCATATTGCTGGAAACTACTTTGTGTTCCCGTGCGATCTACCGCAGTTATCCCAATTTTGATCAATGTATTGTTGTCTTTATTCTGAATTGGCAGCGAATGCAAATCCTGTTCCTGATTCAAAATTTTGTAGTTCCAGCCACTATTTTCATACTGATAATAAACCACCCACCTGAAGTGCTCATTTAAACTTGAGTTCTTTATAGTATATTCTGAAGCTGTTTTAGATAGTTCGATCTGCGGAATTTCAGGAGTTCCAGAAGATAACCATGGACTTGCTGGTATCAGGGCATTTTGTTGATAAGGTCCGTTTTTCAGGGAATTTCTTAGTTTCTCGCTTTTCATCAGCGGTCCAATGTTCCAGTGCACCACACCTGGGCTATCCGGAAGAATTCCACGAGAGATCATGATCTGTGAGGCAATTTCACCTGGTGTTTCTTCATCCAGAGCAAGGTTAATTCCCGGCCAGAGATGTCTTCCCACTACATTTTCAGATTCCCACCAACCCAATAAAACCGGAAAGCTCTGCCCTACTTTTGCCGTGGGCCAGTAGAGTTGCGGAGTGAAATAATCGATCCAGCCTTTATTCAGCCATAATTTTGCATCAGCATATAATTCTTCATACTGGTCCATTCCTTTGATACTTGTAGGAAAACCAGGTCTCCAGATACCAAACGGACTAATCCCGAATTTTACGAAAGACTTTTCAGCCTTAATCTCACCAGCAATTCTTTCAATAAAATCATTAACGCTTTTACGCCTCCAATCGGCTCTGGAAAGTTCACCTCCACTACTCTGGTATTTCTGGAAACTTACATCATCCGGGAATCCGCTTTTACCATTATAAGAAGCATAGGGGTAGAAATAATCATCAAAATGAACGGCATCGATATCATAGCGTTCCACAATATCCATCACTACTGCAGCCGAATGTTCCTGCACCTTTTCACTTCCGGGATCCATCCACCACATCCCATTTTTCAGCTCCATTACGAGTTCCGGATTGGTTTTTACAATAGACTTTTCACCAATCTCTTTTCCAGTGGTATGATGTGCGCGGTATGGATTGAGCCAGACATGAAGCTCCAGACCTCTTAAATGAGCCTGTTCTATCCAGAATTCGAGCGGATCGTAAAAAGGTTCTGGTGCCTTGCCACTTTTGCCAGTAAGAAAATAGGACCATGGTTCCAGTTCGCTTTGATATAATGCATCAGCCTGCGGCCGAACCTGTAAAATGACCGCGTTGAAATTATTTTCTTCAAGAAAATCAAGCATTTCCAGGGCTTCCTTTTTCTGTATTTCAGTAGGTAAACCTGCTTTACTCGGCCAGTTGATATTTGCAACCGTTGCGATCCAGGCTGCTCTAAATTCGGCTATATCAAGCGGTGGTTCAATAAACGTATTTTCAGTGATTTCTTCTGAAACTTCAGGACTTTCCATCTCCTTTTGAACCTGTGTTTCTGTTGTTTCAGTTTGCTTTTCAGCTACTTGAACATTTTTGGTAGATTTACAGGAATATGCAAAAAACGCCAGAAGAATCAGCGATAAGGATTTATAATATTTTAAAGATTTGATCATTAACTATTCTGTTGAAAATTAGTGATCGCCAGCCTTACACTACCATGCTCTAATAACAATGCATTTGCCTGCTCTTCGTCTATATGCAATTCATCCATGATCATCTGAGTTCCACGTCCCACCAGCTTTTTGTTAGATAACTGCATATCTACCATCTTATTTCCTTTGATCTTTCCTAACCTGATCATGCTAGACGTTGTAATCATGTTCAAAACCATTTTTTGCGCTGTTCCAGCTTTCATCCTGGTACTTCCAGTTACAAATTCTGGTCCGGTGATCACTTCTACTGGAAATTCTGATGCCTTTGCCACTGGACTTCCAGAGCTACAGGTCACACATCCTGTGATTATATTATTCTCTCTGGCTTTTTCGATGCCGCCAATCACATAGGGCGTTGTTCCAGATGCGGCGATGCCTATCAGGACATCCTTTGAACAGATCTCATATTGCTGAAGATCTTTCCATGCCTGTTCCCGGTCATCTTCTGCATTTTCAACAGCATTCCTCAAAGCCGTATCACCACCGGCAATTAGACCAATTACGATTCCTGGTTCAACCCCAAATGTTGGCGGACATTCTGAAGCGTCCAGAACTCCAAGCCGACCACTCGTACCAGCTCCAATATAAAATAGTCTTCCTCCTGCTCCTAGTTTTTCAACGATCCTGTCTACCAGAACTTCAATTGCCGGAATTACTTTTTGCACACTTTCAGCCACTGTTTGATCTTCCTTGTTGATATTCTTCAGAAGTTCTGTAATATTCATCTTTTCGAGATGATCATAATTTGATGCCTTTTCAGTATCGGGTTTCAGGAAATCCATAGTCAGTTTTTTGATGCAATGCCTTTGTAGTATAGACTTCAGCAAAGAAATTTACAAGCTCTAAAATAGCATTATCGAATGCTTTCACACAGCGAAACAAACATAAACTTGAAATTTTATATAAGACTATTAATTCAATTATATTTGTAGTCTTAAAATTACCTGAATTTTTAGGCCTAAGGATACAAATACTGGAGATGAAGAACATTCGAAATTTTTGCATAATCGCGCATATCGATCACGGGAAAAGTACACTGGCAGATCGCCTGCTGGATTTTACCGGGACTGTAACCGAGCGTGAAAAACAGGAACAACTGCTGGACAGTATGGACCTGGAACGGGAACGCGGGATCACTATTAAGTCTCATGCGATACAAATGGATTATGTTCATGAAGGTGAAGAATACACGCTAAACCTTATTGACACTCCCGGCCACGTGGATTTTTCTTATGAAGTATCCCGTTCTATTGCTGCTTGTGAAGGTGCTTTACTGGTAGTAGATGCAGCCCAAAGTATTCAGGCTCAAACTATTTCGAATCTTTACCTTGCTCTTGAGAACGATCTTGAGATCATTCCGGTACTAAATAAAGTGGATCTTCCCAGTGCAAATCCTGAGGTGGTGACAGATGATATCGTGGATCTTTTAGGTTGTGATGCTTCAGATGTTATCCCGGCAAGTGCAAAGACAGGTATTGGGATTAAAGAGATCCTAGATGCTATTATTTCCAGAATTCCTGCTCCAACAGGAAAAGTTGATGCTCCACTTAGAGCATTGATCTTTGACTCTGTTTACAACCCATTCAGAGGTGTTGAAACATATTTTAGAGTTATTAATGGATCTATTAGAAAAGGTGAAAAGATCAAGTTCGTTGCGACCAATAAAACATATGATGCCGATGAAGTGGGAACACTTCGTTTAAAACAATTTCCTCGTAAAGAGATCAAAACCGGTGATGTTGGTTACCTCATCACGGGTATTAAGGATGCTCGTGAGGTGAAAGTTGGTGATACTATTACCAGCGCCGTAAATCCAACTACGGAAGCTGTTGCAGGTTTTGAGGACGTAAAACCAATGGTTTTCGCCGGAATTTACCCTGTAGATACTGAAGATTACGAAGAATTGAGAGCTTCAATGGAGAAATTACAGCTGAACGATGCTTCGCTGGTTTTTACTCCTGAAAGTTCTGCAGCTTTAGGTTTTGGTTTCCGTTGTGGATTCCTTGGAATGTTACACCTTGAAATTATTCAGGAAAGACTGGAACGTGAGTTCGATATGACCGTGATCACTACGGTTCCTAACGTTTCTTACCAGGCTTACACCAATAAGAATCCAGATGAGGCTTTACTGGTAAATAACCCGTCTGACCTTCCTGAACCTTCCACATTGAACAGGGTTGAGGAGCCATTTATCAAGGCTACGATCATTACAAAATCAGATTATGTTGGGAACGTAATGTCTCTATGTATTGAAAAGCGTGGAGAAATTACCAACCAGACCTATCTCACTACAGAAAGAGTTGAACTAACTTTTGACATGCCATTAGCAGAGATTGTTTTCGACTTCTATGACAGGCTTAAAACTGTATCAAGAGGTTATGCTTCTTTCGATTATTCTCCAATTGGAATGCGCCAGTCTAAACTTGTAAAAGTAGACGTACTTCTGAATGCGAATACAGTAGATGCACTTTCTGCGCTATTACACGTGGATAACGCGTATGATATTGGAAAGAAAATGTGCGAGAAACTGAAGGAATTGATCCCAAGACAACAGTTTGATATTCCAATCCAGGCCGCTATTGGCGCCAAGATCATTGCCCGTGAAACGGTAAAAGCTTTACGTAAGGATGTTACCGCGAAATGTTATGGTGGTGATATTTCCCGTAAACGTAAACTTCTTGAAAAGCAGAAAAAAGGTAAGAAGAGAATGAGACAGGTTGGAAATGTTGAAATTCCGCAGGAAGCATTTATGGCGGTTCTTAAACTGAACGATTAGTCAGAACTTTTTTATAGTCATTATTAGGGCGTTCCGCCTTCTAAGGTCGGCGGCGGGCTATCCGTTCTAGTTTTTGGCAGCTAAGGCTTCCAAAAAGCTGCCACTACTATCCCTAACGCAAAAATTATATAGACCTCACAGGCTTCAAAACTTGTGAGGTCTTCTTATTGGGCCTATTTCCACTACATTTTTTACTTTTGTGATAATGAGTTACTCGGTAGAAAATCTATCGACTACAAACCAAAAACTACAGACTACAAATGGCTGGACATAGTAAATGGGCGAATATTAAGCATCGTAAAGGAGCTCAGGATAAGAAAAGAGCGAAGCAGTTCACCAGGGCGATCAAAGAAATCACAGTTGCCGTAAAAGAAGGCGGAGGACCAGATCCTGAAGCTAATCCCGCCTTGCGTAATGCCATCCAGAATGCCAAAGGTGTCAATATGCCCAAGGATACCATTGAACGCGCGATCAAGAAGGCTAGTGGTGCAGATGCAGACAATTATGAAATGGTCACTTTTGAAGGCTATGGTCCAAATGGAATAGCCATTTTCGTAGAAGCTACCACAGATAATACCAATAGAACGGTCGCTTCAGTTCGTTCCATCTTCAGTAAAAATGGCGGAAGCCTTGGGACCAATGGTTCTCTGGAGTTTCTTTTCGATAAAAAGGGAGTTTTCGTACTAGAAAAGAAAAATATCAAAACAGAAATTGAAGAACTGGAATTAGAACTTATTGAAGGTGGTGCGTCAAGTTTCGATAAGGAAGACGATTATCTAACAGTTTATACAGATTTCAATGATTTTGGAATGATGTCATCGAAACTTGAGGAACTAAAAATAGAACCAAAAAATTCTGAAGTGCAGCGTATACCCTTAAATACAACTGAATTGCCTGTGGAAGATGCTATCAAAATCCTGAACCTCATCGAAAAATTTGAAGATGACGATGACGTTCAGAATGTATATCATACACTGGAGGTGACCGATGAACTAATTGAAAAAATGGAGGAGGAGTAATTAATTTTCCTCCTGAATATTCTTTTCGATATTCTCTTTTTCTTCACTATCTCCGGTTTCCAGTTCCTTTCCAAGATAAACCATCATAAAACCTTCTTCGATTTCAACCTCAAGACTGTTAGAAGGAATAATACTAAGCTCTCCTTCCTCATCTTTTACAAATAGTGGAATGATATCGGAATCGGTTTTACTAATCTCTATAAGCCCTTCGTAGTGCTCCTTGGAATTCAGTTCAATCTCATGAATAGAAGGATACTTTCTGGCAAGGTTTGTTAACTTGATATAATCATCGGTTTGCGAGAACAGTCCTTCTTTAGGATTATTTTCAGGATCGTACATTTCATCTGAAGAAACTACTCTAAAAGATCCATTTTCACCAAAATGCTTTCTGAACTTTTCAATCGCATTTAGGTTTACTTCCGTATTTCCAGTCATTGCCATTAAGTAACCGATATCGCTTAATTCAATATTATTGATAAGATCATCTGAATAAACATTTTCCTGGATCGCGTCCAATCCAAGTTCCTGTGCTTTTTTAATGTTTGTTCCATTACTATCTACCAGTACCACATGTCGATTGTTCTTCTTCAGATAACTACCAATCAATCTTGAAATAGTAGATGCTCCAATGATTAAGATTCCCTGAGAATTCTTCAGAAAAACTCCCACCAATTGAGCGAATAATCTTGCTGTAGTCGCATTCAGAAGAACTGTTCCCAGAACGATCATAAACACAAGCGGAGTGATATATTCTGCTCCGGGAACACCTTGGTTAGAAAGTTCAATTCCGAAGAGAGAAGCGATACCTGCAGCTACGATACCACGAGGTCCAACCCAGCTTATAAATAGTTTTTCGTTGAATTTTAGTGATGAGCCTATACTGCTCACAAATACGCCCAGAGGTCTAACGATGAGTACCACCGTAGCAAACAGGATCAAAGCTTTGATATCATAAACCAGCATCAGGTCTTCTACATTAATATTCGCAGCGAGAAGTATGAACAGGATCGAAATAAGCAGTACGCTTAAAGATTCTTTGAAATAAAGTAGTTCTTTTAAGTTTGGAAGGTTGATGTTTCCCATCACCATTCCCATCACAACCACGGCTAAAAGTCCGCTTTCATGTGCGAAAAGATCTGCCAGTACAAAAACTCCCAGCACGGTTGCCAGGGTTAGAACATTCAATAAATAATGAGGGATCACGTTCTTTTTGATGGCAAAGGCTAGAGCGTGAGCAAAGGTGAATCCAAACGTAAATCCAAACAGGACGATCTTTCCAAATTCTATCAATGCTGTTTCTGTAAATTCTGTTCCGGTACCAGCGCTTATAAATTCAAACATTAATACCGCTACAAGTGCACCAATAGGATCGATTAGAATTCCTTCCCATTTCAGAATGGTTGAGATATCAGACTTTAATGGAATATTCCGAAGAATAGGGGTAATTACGGTAGGACCGGTTACAATAATAAGCGCAGCAAATAAGAACGAAATCTGCCAGCTAAGGTCAAATATCAGGTATGCTGCCACACCGGCTCCAAAGAAAGTAACGATCACGGCTATGGTTATCAACTTGATGATCACCGGGCCAACATTAAGAATTTCACCCTTCCGCAGCGTTAAACCACCTTCGAAAAGAATGATCCCGATCGCCAGGGAAACGAAATAGAAAAGGCTTTCTCCCGGAAATAATCCGGATTCTCCATTCCAGATTGGTTCTATAATCTTGGAACCATCTTCAGTAAAAAAAGTGGAAATTGGACCTACTGCAAGTCCAACCAGGATCAATGGTAAGATCGCGGGGATCTTAAATCGCCATGCTACCCACTGTGCCAATATTCCAAGGATCACTATTCCTGCCAATTCAACCATAGATTCTTTATTTGCTTACGATTGCTAAAAATATTAAAAATGTTTTACTATGAAAGCTTATTATTAAAAGCCTAACATTATTACGAGGCTGTTAAATCATTTAGAAAATAATTCGAATTAGCTATGAGATTTTCTATTTTGCGGAGAAATCTTCAAATTTATTCTGAATGACCCTTTATCCTATACAAGCCGGAAATTTTAAATTAGATGGTGGAGCTATGTTTGGAGTGGTCCCGAAAAGTCTCTGGACCCGTACCAATCCTGCAGACTCGAATAATATGATAGATATAGCTGCCCGATGTTTACTCATTGAGGATGGTGATAAACTTATTCTAATTGATACCGGAATGGGTGATAAGCAAAGTGAGAAATTCTTTAGCTATTACTATCCATGGGGAGAGCATAGTATTGACAGCTCACTCAAGGAACATGGTTTTCATCGTGATGACATTACAGATATTTTTATGACTCACCTGCATTTTGACCATTGTGGAGGTTGTATCCAGTGGAATAAAGAACGTACAGGTTATGAACCGGCATTCAAAAATGCCAGGTTCTGGAGCAATAAAGATCACTGGGAATGGGCTACGAATCCAAATGCTCGTGAAAAAGCATCATTTCTGAAGGAAAATATTCTTCCCATGGAACAAAGCGGAAAACTGCATTTCGTGGAGCGGGAGGGAAACAGCGAATTTTGCAAAGCAGATCATCTTGGCTTCGAATCACTTCTGGTAGATGGACATACAGATAAGCAAATGATTCCGCATATAGATTACAAGGGTAAGAAACTGGTTTTTATGGCAGATCTTCTTCCTACCGTGGGACATATTCCCTTGCCTTATGTTATGGGCTTCGATACCAGACCACTATTAACGCTTGCTGAAAAGGAAAAATTTCTGCAAACCGCAGCAAACGAAAATTATTACCTGTTCATGGAGCATGATGCTCACAATGAAATAATAACTCTAAAAAATACCGAAAAAGGAGTAAGACACGATCAGACTTATACCTTCAACGAATTATTCAATTAAAACAATTATGAGAATACCTGTTTATAAGCCGTTCCTGACCATCCTGGCAGCCGGCGCTTTAACTGCATGTAGCAGTACTGCTCCAAGAGTAGTTTCCACCCCGGTTAGCAATATCGATTCTATTCCTTTAAAAGTAAAGGATCTTACAGATGCCCAGTTAAAAGACTGGACTAATTCAGATCTTTCCAGGGATACTATTCCGGGAATGAGCGTGGATAGAGCTTATGCTGAAATCATTAAAAACAACAAACCTTCTACAGTTATCGTAGGAGTTGTGGATAGCGGTATAGATATTACACACGAAGATCTACAAGGGGTGATCTGGACTAATAAGGACGAGATCGCTGGTAATGGAAAAGATGATGACAATAATGGTTTTATTGATGATGTGCATGGCTGGAACTTTCTAGGGGATGCCGTGGAAGAAAACATGGAGTTTACTCGTATCATCAAGCGATTAAAACCCAAATATGAAGGGAAATCCCAGAGTAGCATAAGCACTGCAGACAGGGAAGAATACAATATGTACCTGGAAGCTAAAAAAGAATACGATAAGGAATATCAGGAAGCTCAGCAAACTCAGCAGCAGTATACCCAGATCCTACAGCAAGTGAAAAATGCACATGCGGCTATGACAAAAGCCCTGGGAACTGAAGATTATACTAAAAAGCAGGTGTTGGATTTCAAACCTGAAACCCAGGAACTACAACAGGCAAAAATGATCGTTGGGCAAATGCAGAGCAACGTGGACGAGAGTTTACCGGAAGTGATCAAGCAGATTAGCGAAGGTATTGAGTATGTCGAAGGTCGTCTTGATACTCATTTCAACCTTGACCTGGATGGTAGAGCTGTTGTGGGTGACGATCCTTACGATATCACCGATACCAACTACGGGAACAATAAAGTTTCAGGACCAGATCCAAAGAAGGAAGATGCTAAACACGGCACACACGTTGCCGGGATCATTGCAGCTAACAGAAACAATTCCGTAGGACTTAAAGGAGTTGCCAATAATGCGAAGATCATGGCAGTAAGAGCTGTGCCAGATGGTGATGAATATGATAAAGATATCGCACTGGGAATTCGTTATGCCGTAGATAATGGTGCGAAAGTGATTAATACCAGTTTTGGAAAATACTTCTCTCAAAATCCGGAATGGGTGATCGATGCAATAAAATATGCGGCAGATAATGATGTGCTCATCGTAAATGCAGCTGGAAATGAAGGAATAGACCTGGACAAAAAGAGAGTTTATCCTAACGACCAAAATCCGCAGGAAACTACAGAGATCAGTGATAACTTTTTAACGGTTGGTGCTTTGAATTATGAGTACGGAGCGAATCTAATCGCGACATTTTCTAACTATGGAGCTACCAACGTAGATATTTTCGCACCTGGAACCGAGATCTGGTCTACAACTCCAAACGATACATACGAATATCTTCAGGGAACTTCCATGGCTTCACCAGCAGTTGCAGGAATTGCGGCGATCATAAGAGGTTATTACCCTAAATTATCTGCGGGACAGGTAAAACAAATAATCATGGATAGTGGTATATCTACAAAAGCCACAGTAGTACTCGGTGGAGATACAAGCAATACTAAAAAATTCCAGACTATTTCAACTTCAGGAAAAATGGCTAATCTATATAACGCCTTAATTTTGGCAGATCAAATTTCAAAAAATAACTAGAATGAAAAATATTTTTTTCAGCTTAATACTACTTACCGCCGGAGTAATTCAGGCACAGAACAACACTTCCTACTGGCAGCAGCATGTAGATTACAAAATGGATGTGGATGTAAATGTGGAGAATTTCAAATTCACCGGTACTCAGGAATTGACCTATACCAACAATTCACCAGACACTCTTAACCGAGTTTTTTATCACCTGTACTTTAATGCCTTTCAGCCAGGTTCGGAAATGAATGCCAGACTGGAAAGTATTGCAGATCCTGATGGTAGAATGGTTAGAAATGAAGGTACTGAGGAAGAACCAAAGAGGGTAAGCCGTATTAGTGATCTTTCTGAAGACCAGATTGGTTATTTGAGAGTAAGCTCTCTTACTCAGGATGGGACTTCATTGGATTATGAAGAAGTGGGAACTGTTCTGGAAGTAGAACTTGCCCAGCCAATTCTTCCTGGTAAAAAAGTAAAGTTCAACATGGAATTTGAAGGCCAGGTGCCGGAACAGATTAGAAGATCTGGTAGAAACAGCTCTGAAGGAGTAGCACTTTCCATGAGTCAGTGGTATCCTAAACTGGCAGAATATGACTTCCAGGGATGGCATGCAGATCCTTATGTTGCCCGTGAATTTCATGGAGTATGGGGAGATTTTGATGTAAAGATCAGTATCGATAAGGATTACATACTTGGAAGTACAGGATATCTTCAAAATCCTCAGGAAATCGGATACAACTACGAAGAAGAAGGAACTAAAGTGAAAAGAAAAAAAGGGGATAAGCTAACCTGGCATTTCAAAGCTCCTAAAGTTCATGATTTTACCTGGGCAGCAGATCCTGAGTATATTCATGATAAGTTGGTTGCTGAAGATGGAACTGTACTACATTTCCTTTATAAGAACAATGAAAATATCAAAGAGAACTGGAAAAATCTTCAGCCAAAAACAGCAGAATTACTTCTGTATTTCAACGAACATATTGGACCATATCCATGGGATCAATACTCTGTAGTTCAGGGTGGAGACGGTGGAATGGAGTATGCGATGCTTACTCTAATCACTGGAGAACGTTCTTTTGGAAGTCTTGTTGGCGTTACTGCTCACGAAATGGCGCATGCATGGTTTCAGCATTTAATGGCTACTAATGAAAGTAAGCACGAATGGATGGATGAAGGTTTTACTTCCTATATTTCTTCGGAAGCTGAAAATGTAATCCTTGGAGAAAATAAGGAGAATCCGCACACTGGATCTTACAGAGGATACCAGTACCTGGCAAATTCAGGAAGAGAGCAACCGCAATCTACGCATGCCGACAGGTATGAACTGAATGCACTTTATGGAACTTCTGCTTATTCTAAAGGAGCTGTATTTCTTGCACAACTTGGATACATCATAGGTGAAGAGAATCTTTCAAAAACCTTGAACAGATACTATGATGAATGGAAATTCAAACATCCAACACCTAACGATTTTATTAGAATTGCTGAAAAGGTCTCTGGAGCAGAGCTGGACTGGTATCTAATGGATTGGACACAAACTACCAATACGATCGATTACGCAATAGATGAAGTTGAAATGAAGGACGCCAAGGCAACTGTATCTTTGAAAAGAAATGGATTAATGCCAATGCCTATAGATATTGATGTAACCTATGCCGATGGTTCTAAGAAAACCTACTATATCCCATTGGAAATGATGCGTTGGGAGAAAGAAGCACGTGAAGGTGAAAATAGAACTGTAGCTAAAGACTGGGCCTGGGGATTCCCTACCTACAACTTGGAGATCGATGCCGCCAAAGACATTGCTACTATAGAAATTGATAGTTCAAAGATGATGGCAGACGTAAATCCTTCAGATAACGTTTGGAACAAAGACGGAGAGTCTTCCGAAGAAGAAGGAGAAGAATAAACTCTTTCAGTAAATATTATAAAACCCTTTCTCTACGGAAGGGTTTTTTTATTTGAAAGTATTGGTACTTTTGAAACATGGATCAGAGCTTCGGAAAGTTGGAAAAATTAAAAAGCAAAAAGCATATAGATCTGCTCTTTGCTGAAGGTAGAAATCTGAAAAGTTATCCGTTAAAACTTATTTATGCACCAATCCAGACTTCAGATAAACCAGAATTAAAAACGGGAGTTTCGGTACCTAAAAAACTGGTGAAAACAGCAGTAAAACGCAACAGGATCAAACGGTTGATGCGCGAAGCTTTCAGAAAAAATAAGTACCTTGTTACCAGCGATCTTGCAATTTCTCATGCTTTTATGTTCATATACATTTCCAGGGATGAGATCGAATATTCTAAAATGGAAGAGAATATGATCAAATTGCTGAAGAACTTTTCAGAAAAACAGCGGACTCATGAAAAAGAACTTTAAGAAACTTATCCTATTACCTGTACTTCTTGCAGGAATTTTCATAGGAACTGTAAGTTTTAAATCAGATTTTTTCGAGATCGCAAAACAGATCGAGATCTTCACGACACTTTTCAAGGAGATCAACATGAATTATGTGGATGAAACAAATCCTGCACAATTGATGGATTCTGCGATAAAATCGATGCTTACAGATCTAGATCCATATACTAATTACTGGAATGAGCAGGATGTGGAAGCAGCGAGGATCAATAATTCTGGTGAATATACCGGGATTGGCGCGGCGGTAAAAAATGGAGATACTGGAATTACAATTGTGGAAGCTTATAAAGATTATCCTGCAGATAAAGCGGGTTTAAAAGCCGGAGATCTCATAACTAAGATTGGTGATATACGAGTTGCAGATTTTAAAGAGGATGCGGGAGAACTGCTTAATGGTGCATCTGAAACCGCTGTGGAAATCACTTTTGTAAGACAGGGAAAGGAACAGAAAACTTCTTTAAAACGGGAATCTGTAGATCTAAATGCAGTGCCATTTTACAAATTACTCGAAGAAAATTCTGGTTATATCGTACTATCCAGGTTTAATGCCAAAGCTTCAACCGAAGTATCCAGAGCTTTGAAAGAACTTAAAAATCAGGGCGCTGAGAAGATCATTCTTGATCTAAGAGGAAACCCGGGAGGATTATTGAGTGAAGCAATTAATGTGAGTAATATTTTTGTTCCAGCAAATGAATTGATCGTCACCACGCGATCTGCCATTGAAAAATATAATAAGGATTATTATACACAGAGAGAACCTATAGATACCAAGATTCCTTTGGTCGTCCTGGTAAACGGGCGTAGCGCTTCTGCCAGTGAGATCGTGGCCGGAGCAATGCAGGATCTGGATAGAGGAGTGATCGTAGGAGCAAGATCATTTGGGAAAGGGCTGGTACAAAGACCACGGGAATTAGCCTATGGAACTCAGCTTAAAATTACTATTTCCAGGTATTACACTCCAAGTGGAAGATGTATACAGGCGCTGGATTATCGTCGCCGGGATGAAAATGGCAAAGCAGTTAGAACCAAAGTTGAAGACTATAATGAATTCAATACGCGTAATGGCCGTAAGGTGTATGATGGTGGTGGAATTCTACCAGATATAAAGTTAGAAACTTCCGAATTTAGTGATATCACGCAGGCATTATTACTGCAGGATGCGATCTTTAATTATGCTACGGAATATTATTATTCTCATAAGGTAGAGGATCTGAAGGATTTTGATTTCAACGATGCAGATTTCCAGGAATTCAAAGTATACCTGAGAGGATCTGGTTTTGATTATGTAACTGCTACGGAAAAGGAACTGGAAGAATTAATTGCTACTTCTGAAGAAGAAAATCTGGAATTGAAATTTGAAGCTTCAGGAATAAGATCACAATTGGAGCAACATGAAAAACAGGAGCTGGAACTAAGAAAACCTGAGATTATTAGCCTTCTTAAAGATGAGATCATTAAGAGATATTTCTATAAAGAAGGCCTGTATGAATATTATACGGCGAACAATCCAGAGATTTCCAAAGCCAAGGAGATCCTGAACAGCGAAAACAAATACGCTGAGATCCTCAAGTAATACTAATCTTTGATCATGGCTATATGTGGAATACCATCTTCAAGGTAGCCTTCGCCTATACTTTGGTAACCATGCGATTCGTAAAATTTTATCAAATACTGCTGTGCAGAAAGTTTAATATTTGAAGTATTATAATTTTCAAAAATAGCAGTAGCAGAAGCTTTCATGATCTCGTGTCCATATCCATATTTTCTTTCAGATTCTTTTACGATTACACGACCAATAGCTGCTTCAGGAAAGTAATATCCGGGGGCAAAACATCGAGTATAAGCTACGATCTTCCCTTTTTTAGTACCCAGAACATGTAAAGCTTCAGCATCCTTACCATCAATATCCTGGTATACACAATCCTGTTCCACGACAAAAACTTCAGAACGTAGTTGTAAAATAGCATAAAGTTCAGCGAGACTCAGTTCGCTGAACTTTTTGATTTCAATATTCAATTCCATAATTATTTAGCTGCGGGAATCTTGTCTATTCTTCGTTGATGACGGCCACCTTCGAATTTAGTATTTAGAAATGCTTCCACCATCTCTGTGGCAAGCTCTTCAGAAACAAAACGGGAAGGAATACTGAGAATATTAGCGTTGTTGTGTTCCCGGGCTAGCTTTGCGATCTCAACGGTCCAGCATAATGCAGAGCGTACACCCTGATGTTTGTTTGCAGTCATATTAGCACCATTTCCACTACCACATATAATGATACCAAGATCTGCATTTCCATTTTCCACATCGTTTGCTACAGGATGAACAAAATCTGGGTAGTCTACACTATCCTCTTCATTTGTTCCATAATTGGTAAGCTTGTGACCTTCTTTTTCCAGGGCAGTCTGGATCATTTGTTTATAACCAGTACCTGCATGGTCGTTTCCTATAGATATTTTCATAGTTGAGTTGTTTGTGACAAAGTTAAAAAAACAAGCAGTTAAGAAGCTTAAAACCCGTTGTTAATTACTTTCAGGTTTTAACTCATTTTCAACGCTTTAAAATCCACATACAATTGTGCAAAACATCTGATGAATTAATGATAAAGAAATTTGCTTTTTAAGATTTTTATAACAATACTCGAACTACTATCAATAAAGCAAATTATAAGTAGGTTATTTCTTATCAAGTTATGAGTACTTAAAATTCGGTTGTTGACAATTGTTGATAGTAAACTTTTCAATAAACAGGCATTAATAAAATTTAAGAACTTCTGTTAAGTAAATCTTAAAAACCCAAGTGTATCAATTAGTTAGCTATTCACAGCCTTGTTGATAAACTGTTATCAAATAATTACAACTGAAATAACAAGGAAGTAGGAGTAATATTATTGTACAAATGAACACGCCATCATATACCATCATTTAATTTTTTTTAGAAAGAAGAAAAGATAATAATAGTATATACTGTTCATAACTATACGATGCGTAGAGAAGAAGATTTGTCGTTGAAAGAGTCAAGGAGCTCTTTTGCTTTAGAAACATCTTGTGGATGAACCATTAGTTTTATTCCGCCAAAAGCAGAAGAACTGAATGGAATTAGACCAACTAAAGTTTCATTTTGAAAATAATGCATGACATTTTCATCAGTGAATCTGGATCTTAGTATTAAAGTCTCGTGCGGATATGTAAAAGTTGCCAGGCAAACGTAGTCTTTCATGGGAAAATATTAGTTCCCTAAGATACGTATTAATCGTTAGAAGCAGATACTAAAGTAGTTACAGGTGCTTCAGAAGAAGTAGTATTAAGAAGATCACTTTTCTCGTTAAGTGATTTGTTGATAATGGTCACAAAAATTATAAGTCCGATCAAAAAGATCAGAATAAAGACCGCTGTATATGATGAGGACCTATGTAGTTTCATACTGTTAGCAAATTTAAACGATGAACTGATTGCTAATGTTAAAATAAAATTAAGAAAAAATTAAGATTATATCTTAATAAAACTAAAATTTATTTTAAATAAATTGCTGAACCTAAGTGAATTGGCTATTTAAACACCCTTCTGACTTAACAAAACTTTAATCTCAACAGGATGCAGACTGATTATTATGGTGTAATTTTATCGCATATTATTTGAGAATGAAGAAACAGAACAAGAATAAGCCCAAAGGACAGGGCAACCTTACCCGAAGCATTATAGATATCCTTAGAAAGAATTCGGGAAAAACATATAACTACAAACAAATTGCTTCTATACTGGGTGTTAATGATGCCAGTAGCAGAAATCAGATCATAAAAAAACTAGCTCAACTCACTGCAAAAAAAGAAATTGAGGAAGTTGAACGTGGTAAATTTAAGATCGAAGGTTCAAAAAATTATCATACTGCTGTACTTGATCTAACCACTAAAGGTTATGGTTACGCGATCGCGGATGGATTTGATGACGATATATTTATTGCAAATAAAGATTTAAAGTCAGCTTTTGATGGTGATACAGTAGAGATTTACATTTACAATCGCCGTCGCAATAAGAAAAGTGAAGGTGAAGTTGTAAATATCACCAAGCGTAAGCGAACAGAATTTGTTGGAACGCTTCAGAAGAAAAAAGATTTTGGATTTGTAGTAGTAGATGATAAATCCATGTATACAGATTTCTTTGTTTCGGCGAACAAAATGAACGGTGCTGAAGATGGAGACAAAGTAGTAATCCAGTTCGAAGAGTGGCCGGATAAGGCAGACTCACCTTTTGCCACGATCACCAGAGTGCTTGGTACTCCTGGAGAACATAATACAGAAATTCATTCCATCCTTGCCCAGTATGGTCTTCCTCATGATTTTCCTGAAGAGGTGGAGGAATACGCTAATAAAATAGATACTTCTATCAATGAAGATGAGATCGCTAAAAGAAGGGATATGCGTGATATCCTCACTTTTACAATAGATCCAAAAGATGCAAAGGATTTTGATGATGCTTTAAGTTTTAGAAAACTTGAAAATGGTAATTATGAGATAGGAATTCATATTGCAGATGTATCTCACTACCTGCAACCTGGAACTATTCTCGATGATGAGGCTTACGAACGTGCAACATCAGTCTACCTGGTGGATCGCGTAGTGCCTATGCTTCCTGAAATACTTTCGAACAACGCCTGCTCACTAAGACCAAATGAGGAAAAATTTACTTTTTCTGCGGTCTTTGAAATTAACGATAAGCTTGATGTAAAAGATCAGTGGTTTGGAAGAACCGTGACTTATTCAGACGAGCGTTTTGCTTATGAAGAGGCTCAGCATATTATTGAAACCAATGCTGGTAGTATTCCAAAAGATATTTCAATTCGCGAAGATGCTTATTCAGTTAGCGGTGAAGTAGTGGATGCTATTTCCACGCTGGACAGACTTGCTAAAAAGATGAGAAGTCGTCGTATGCGAAATGGTGCAATTTCTTTTGATAAGGTAGAAGTGAAATTCAACCTGAACGAAGAAAATGAACCAGTAGGAGTTTTCTTTAAAACTGCCAAGGATGCGAATAAACTTATCGAGGAATTCATGTTACTTGCCAACCGAAAAGTGGCTGAATTTGTTGGTAAACAGAAGCCGAAAAAGACTTTTGTATATAGATGTCACGATGAACCTAACGAAGATAAACTAGCTTCTTTACAAAGCATCGTAGGTAGATTTGGTCATAAATTGAACCTTACAGACCGTAATTCCACGACCAGTTCTTTAAATAAACTTCTGGAAGATGTGCAGGGTAAAAAAGAACAGAACATGGTAGATACTTTAGCTATTCGTACCATGAGTAAGGCCTATTACGGAACCGATAATATCGGACATTATGGTTTAGCCTTTGATCATTATACTCATTTTACCTCTCCAATTAGAAGGTATCCTGATGTGATGGTGCATAGATTACTTCAACATTACCTGGATGGTCATAAATCTGCCAGTGAAGAAGAGTACGAAGACAAATGTAACCATAGTAGTGATCGTGAGTATCTTGCTACCAGTGCAGAACGAGATTCTATAAAGTTCATGCAGGTAAAATTCATGATGGATCACCAGGATGAAGAATTCTTGGGAGTAATTTCAGGAGTTACAGATTGGGGAATCTTCGTGGAGATCGTTGAAAATAAATGTGAAGGAATGATCAGGTTACGAGATATGAACGATGATCATTATGAATATGATGCTGATGAGTTTGCTGTAACTGGTAAACGTACCGGTAAAACTTTCACTTTAGGTGATGAGGTTTACGTCAAAGTTAAGAATGCAGACCTGGTCAAACGTCATTTAGATTTCACTTTATTGGGTAGCAGGGCAGATGTAGAAGCAAATTAGTAGGAAAAAGTATCGCATTCAGGCTTTAACTGCTATATTTACTTTAAAACCACAAAAAGTTTACATTTGCAAAACAACTTAACTGTATGTTACAGGACGTTTTAGCTGCTTTACCCTTAGGTTTCTTTCTGGCTTTTCTATTTGGACCGGTTTTTTTTGTATTACTGGAAACCGCCGCTATAAAAGGGTTTAGAGCCGCTATTGCATTGGATTTTGGGGTCATCTTTGCTGATTGTGTTTTTATAACCATCGCTTATTTTAGCACCACCAAGCTACTGGAGAGTCTTAAGGATGATCCAGCTTTATTTATTTTTGGGGGTATGATCCTCGCTACTTATGGTTTGATGACCTTTGTGCAATCAAAAAAAACTCTCCAAACAGACGATAAGACTCCTGAAATTAGAAAGCTTGGAAAAAGTGCTTATTTCAGCCTGTTCGCAAAAGGATTTCTACTGAATTTCATAAATATTGGAGTGCTTGGTTTCTGGCTGGGAGTGATCATTGTTTTTGGTCCCAAGCTGGATATGCAGATGGATAGAATAGGAATATTCATTGCTACAGTGCTTATCACATATCTTATTGTAGATGTAGCAAAGATCTTGCTGGCAAAAAAACTAAACCGGAAATTAACGCCCAACCGAATCTATATAATGAAAAAGTTCATTAGTTGTATACTGGTGATCTTCGGGGTCGTCCTGATCTTTCAGGGACTCTTTCCAGACCAGGTAGATGAGATCAAAAACCAGATAGAAGAAATTACACCAAGTGATTCTTTGATTGGTGATCTGGATTTTACAAAAACAAAAGATTAGAAATAAAAAAAGCTTCCTTATTCAGGAAGCTTTTTTTTGGAGGCATCGAGCGGATTCGAACCGCTGTACAAGGTTTTGCAGACCTCTGCCTAGCCACTCGGCCACGATGCCCTTTGCGGGATGGCAAATGTAATAAAAAATTTAAGTATCAAAACTAAAATCTACCTTGATTTCTGCATGCTCACACTAACCATGGCAACATTACCACCAATGGGAGGGTTGATCTTGGAAACTTCGACTTCAGCTTGCTGAACCATAATAAGTTCGCTAAGAACACGGGTTAAGATTCTATCAGCAACCGTTTCCAGTAATTTAGATCTAATGGCCATTTCCTGCTTAACAATATGATTTAGATGAACATAATCTATGGTGTCTTTAAGTTCATCTGTCTTTGCAGAATGGGATAGATCCCCGGAAACTTTAAGGTTTACCTGGTATTCGCTTCCAATTTTACTTTCTTCATCAAGACATCCATGATAAGCGAAAGTTCTAATGTTCTTAAGTGTGATTACTCCCAAAACTTTTTTTACAAAGATATGTTTCCTGAAGAATTGAATAATTACTGAATTAATTTTTCTCCAATCATACCTATCAAAAAGCCAAGATTAGCGCCTAAAGCAGGTATCCATGCCCTTTTTAGCTTTACGTTCGGAGCGATATCCTGAAATATGAGATATAATATTCCACCACCGGCAAATACCATCAGGAAGGCCGTAACTTCAGGTAGGTCTCTTAGAAATTCATAACCGAGTAGCGCACCTAAAACTCCGCTGAAACTCAGTGCAAATAGAATTCCGAGTGCGTTTTTCGATTTCTTCCCAGATCTTATAAGATCCTGGTAAGAATTGAAAGATTCAGGTAAATTCTGTAAACCTATAAATACGGCCAGTAGAATACCAGTCTTAGGATCTGTCGCGAATATTGCACCTAATGCTATCGCTTCAGGAATAAAATCTAACAGCATCGCCAGTAATTGCGACAAAGTGCTTCCAGATCTTTCTAGTTTCCGGTCTATTAAAAACACAATCAGGGCACCAGCTATAAATGCCAATAGCAAAACAGGGAGATCCAGATCTTCCATTCCTCGTGGTATCAATACCAATGCAACGGCACCCATAAGAATACCTCCTCCAAAAGCCGTAATGAAATGGGTTATTTCTTTCTTTCGATTGGACTTATCTGGATTGCTTCCGAAGTATTTGGAAAGCAAACCTCCTACAAATACCGTAATTCCCGAAAATGCTGAGTATAATATAATTTTATACAGGTCATCCATATTTTAATCCGTGATTTTAATTCAAGTTATCAATTTTAAACATACTATTGTTCGCATGCTGTCTTTATCGATTTAAAATTTGATAAATTTGCAGCTTATTAAAACAGGTTATGGCAGAAGCTAAAAAGTCCCTCAATTTCATTGAGCAGATCATAGAAGAAGATCTTAATTCTAATTATTCAAGAGAAGAACTCAAATTCAGGTTTCCTCCTGAACCTAATGGGTATTTGCATATTGGTCATGCATCCTCGATTTGTTTAAATTTTGGATTGGGCGAGAAGTATAATGCTCCTGTAAATTTAAGATTTGATGATACGAATCCTGCAAAGGAAGAGCAGGAGTATGTAGATGCTATCAAAAGAGATATTGAGTGGTTAGGTTTTAAATGGGCTGAGGAATGTTATGCTTCAGATTATTTTCAGAAGCTTTATGACTGGGCGGTAGAAATGATCAAAAATGGCGATGCTTATGTAGATAGCCAGACTTCAGAAGAGATTGCAGAGCAGAAGGGAACACCTACCGAACCTGGAAAGGAAAGTCCGTATAGAAAACGTTCAGTAGAAGAAAATCTGGAGCTATTTGAGCAGATGAAGAATGGCGACACTCCTGAAAGAGGACACGTACTTCGCGCAAAGATCGATATGACTTCTTCTAACATGCTAATGCGTGACCCGATCATGTACCGTTGTTTGCATAAAGATCACCACCGCACTGCAGATAACTGGAAGATCTATCCAATGTATGATTGGGCGCATGGACAGTCAGATTTTATTGAGCATGTTTCTCATTCATTCTGTACCCTCGAATTTTTACCGCATAGAGAATTATATAACTGGTTTCTAGAAAAAGTAAGCAAACAAGGTGAATTTGAGCCAAAACAGCGAGAATTTGCACGTAGAAACCTTAGTCATACCATTGTAAGTAAGCGTAAATTATTACAACTTGTAGAAAAAGGTTTTGTAGATAGCTGGGATGATCCTAGAATGCCTACAATTTCAGGATTGCGTAGAAGAGGTTACACTGCTGGTGCTATACGAAAGTTTGCCGATTCGATTGGTGTTGGAAAACGTGAGAATATGATCGATGTTTCCCACCTGGAATTCTGTGCCAGAGAAGATCTTAATAAAATAGCTCCAAGGGTTATGGGTGTTCTGGATCCTGTTAAACTGGTGATCACTAACTATCCTGAAGGAGAAGAAGAATGGCTGGAAGCTGAAAATAATCCTGAAGATGAAGCTGCCGGGAGCAGAGAAATTCCATTTTCACGTGAATTATACATAGAAAGAGAAGATTTTAAAGAAAGTGCAAACCGTAAGTTTTTCAGGTTGACACTTGGAAAGGAAGTACGTCTTAAAAACGCCTATATTATTAAGGGTGAGGATGTTGTAAAGGATGCTGAAGGTAACATTACTGAGATTCATGCAACTTACGATCCTAAAAGTAAAAGTGGAAGCGGTTCTGAAGAATCTCTTCGGAAGGTGAAAGGTACTTTACACTGGGTTTCTGTAAAACATGCTGTGGAGGCTGAAGTTAGACTCTATGACAGATTATTCACTGAAGAAGCTCCAGATGGCGATAAGGAAAAAGATTATCTTGATTTCGTAAATCCGGAATCATTAGATGTAGTGACCGGTTATCTTGAACCTGGACTGAAGGATGCAAAACCTGAAGATAAGGTACAGTTCCAGAGAATAGGATATTTTTGTGTAGATAAGGATTCCACGACTGAAAAGCCTGTGTTCAATAGAACGGTAACTTTACGTGATTCCTGGGCTAAAATTAAGTCTTAGACAGTTTTTCATACTATTTAAGAATAATTTAGCATTCAATTTTTAACATATTAACCGGTTATTAACAAGCTAGGGTGAAACCAACCGCTATCTTTGAGCTTTAATAACCTAAAATCAATAACTTATGGCAAGTACAGGAAATACATTATTAGCATTAATTACCGGAGCAGCAATTGGAGCTGGCGTTGGTTTACTTTATGCACCAGATAGCGGAGATAAGACTCGCAAGAAACTTAAAGATGATGCTCAGAATGCTCAGGACAGACTAAATAAGAAGTACAACGAAACTTCTTCTAATCTTTCTGAAAAAGCTAAGAAAGCAAGAACAGATTTCGAAGTAAGACTGGAAGAGACTTTATCTTCAGCAAGTCATAAAGCAGATGATATTTTATCTGCAATGGAGTCTAAATTAGAAGAACTTAGAAAACAAAATTCTAAATTGCAGAAAGATAAGCCGGGAACTTCAACTGGATCTGGAAACACTCCAAATAAAGCGGTAGTATAATTTCTGTATGGCATTTGAAAAGCTTTCGAACAACGTAGACGACTTAAATCATAATATTCAGGCATTCCTGCATAGTAATGCTGAATATTATAAACTTAAAGCCTTTAAGCAGGGAATGAAGGGAGCCACATCGCTCGTTCGTTTCTTAATTATGGGTTTTTTGTTAAGCATTGCCGGGATCATGTTATCCTTCGCTATTGCGATCATTATTAGTCAGTCAATTGGTGTACCCAGCTCCGGTTATTTTATCGTAGGTGGTTTTTACCTCATCGTTGGGGTGTTGATTTATATCTTTGGAAAAGAACCAATAGAGAAGTTAATCCTTCAGAAGTTTTCAAAAGCAGTTTTTAACGATAAAAATGATTAATGAGAGTTTATTCGTCCTTTAAAGATATCGACAAAGATCTTAAGATCCTGAAGTTACAAACAGAGATCGATAAAGAGGAGATTCGTCTTAGTATGGATCACACCAAAGACCAGATGACACCAATGTCACTGCTGGGAAGTGGAGTAGGTTCGATAGTGCATAAATTTCTATCAATTCGGGCGGTTTCCAAGATCATGGGTATCAAGAGGACTAATATGGACCACGAATTGTAATCATCATACAAAAAATTAAAAAGCCCCGATTCGGGGCTTTTTTTATGAGTCATTTTCGTTGTTTCTCTTTTGTTCTTCTATTCTCTTTTTGTTCTGCTCTTTCATCGCTTCCCCAATTTGATTAGAAGCGGTAAAGGACGCAACCATATTATTCAGCATTTCACTACCGGCCTGTGGTGAATTAGGTAAGAGAATAAGATTTGAATTGGTTTCTTCTCCAATAGCCTGTAATGTATCGTAATGTTGCGTAACCACGATCAGGGCCGAGGCTTCCTGGGAATTGATACCTACGTTGTTTAAAACATCCACACTTTCTTCCAGTCCGCGTGCGATCTCTCGTCGCTGATCAGCAATTCCCTGTCCCTGTAACCGCTTACTTTCAGCTTCAGCCCGGGCTTTTGCAACGATTTTTATACGATCTGCTTCAGCATCATATTCTGCTGCAACCTTTTCTCTTTCCGCAGCATTTATCCTGTTCATGGCAGCTTTCACTTGTACATCAGGATCTATATCTGTAACCAGGGTTTTGATGATATCATATCCATAAGACTGCATCGCTTCGTTCAATTCACGGTTTACAGCAATGGCTATGTCATCTTTACGTTCAAAAACGTCGTCCAGCTTCATTTTAGGTACTTCTGCGCGCACAACATCGAAAACATAGGCTGTAATCTGGTCATGCGGACTTTCAAGCTTGTAGAAGGCATCATACACGTTATCTTTTCTAACCTGGAACTGTACGGATATTTTCAGCTTTACGAATACATTGTCCTTGGTTTTAGTTTCCACCAGAACATCAAGTTGCTGAACTTTTAGATTAATCCTTCCTGCTACCTGATCTATCAGGGGAACTTTTAATTGCAGTCCAGAATTCCGGATGCTGGTAAACTTTCCGAAGCGCTCTACAACTGCTGAGGTTTGCTGCCGAACTACAAAGATTCCTGAGAATATAAGCAGCAACAGTAAAATGACGAGTATGGGTATTAAAACAAGATTTATCATGCTAATAGAATTTTTTACTGAAATTAAGCATTCTTCAGCATTTAATCAGCATAAAAAAAGCCGGTAAGATCAAGTTTCTTACCGGCTGTAATAGTTTTCAGGATCAATTATCCCAACGTTTCAATGGCTTTAGTGAGCCTGCTTAAAGTTTGTTGTTTTCCAATATAACTTGCGATCTCGTAAACGTCTGGACCTTGTAATGCTCCAACCAGTGCGAGACGTAAAGGCATCATCACTTTTCCAAAACCAATCTCCTTACTTTTGATCCAGTTTTTGACTTCAGCCTGTAGTTGTTCGGTTTCAAAATTATCCTGTCCTTCCAGGAAGGTTTTTAATTCGTTCATCAATTCTGCTGAACCTTCTTTCCATGCCTTTTTTGCATCTTTTGGCTCGAAAGAAGTAGGGGAGACGAAGAAGAAATATCCCTGATCCCAGAGATCTTCTACAAACACTGCTCTTTCTTTGATCAAGGAAACAACGTTCTTAACATAGGATTCTTCTACCACGATCTCTTTTTCCTTCAGGATCTTTTGAAATTCCTTTGTAACCTGCGATTCATCTGCTTCCTGCATATAATGCTGCTGGAACCATTTTGTTTTTTCCGGATCAAATTTAGCACCGCCTTTATGAACTCGTTCCAGTTCAAAAGATTTCGTTAACTCGTCAAGACTAAAGAATTCCTGCTCTGTTCCAGGGTTCCAGCCTAAAAATGCCAGCATGTTTACTACCGCTTCTGGGTAATAACCTTCTTCTTTGTATCCTGTAGAAACATCGCCAGATGCTGGATCTTTCCACTCAAGAGGAAATACCGGGAAACCCATTTTTTCACCATCTCTTTTGCTCAATTTCCCTTTACCCTGAGGTTTCAGAATAAGTGGTAAATGAGCAAATTCTGGAGCGGTCCATCCAAACGCACGATATAGCATATAGTGTAGAGCCAGAGAAGGCAGCCATTCTTCACCACGAATTACATGTGTGATCTCCATTAAATGATCATCCACGATATTGGCGAGGTGATAAGTTGGCATTCCATCACTCTTAAATAGAACCTTATCATCCAGAATATTGGAATCAATTTCCATATCCCCACGAATCACATCCTTTAAATGCAAGGTTTCATCCTGCGGAGATTTAAACCTGATTACATAAGCATCCCCGTTTTCAATTTTCTCCTTTGTCTCTTCGGAAGAGAGGGTAAGGGAATTATTGAGCTTTTCCCTGTTATGCCAGTTATAAATAAAGGTTTTACCCTTTTCTTCATGATCCTTTCTATGTGCATCCAGCTCTTCTGAAGTATCAAAAGCATAGTAAGCATTTCCAGATGCTATCAATTCTTCTGCATAAGAGCGATACTTGTCTTTTCTCTCGCTCTGCCGGTACGGTCCGAAACCTTTTTCCTTGCCCGGTCCTTCATCGTAAGGGATTCCGCACCAATTTAGGGATTCGATAATATAATCTTCAGCTCCATCTACGTACCTGTTTTGATCGGTATCTTCAATACGAAGAACGAAATCACCACCATGTTTTTTGGCAAATAGATAATTGTATAAAGCGGTTCTTACACCACCAATATGTAATGGTCCCGTAGGGCTCGGAGCAAATCTTACTCTAACTTTAGAAGACATAAAAAGTGAATTTTAGAGCAAAGATACAACCTTATTCAAGCAATCCTAAACTCAGTCAACTACTAATTAAAGTGTCTTAATTGTCGTATTTTTAAACAAACTATAGAATTAGTGACCAGCAATTTTGACCGCATACTTTCCAGGCTTGATGCTTTCGTTCGAAAATATTACTTCAGCCAGATCCTAAAGGGCATGATGCTCTTTGCAGGTATTGGGTTGTTATATTTTCTCATTACCTCAAGCCTCGAGCACTTTTTCTGGTTTAATGAATCTGTGAGAGCATTCCTATTCTGGTTATTTATCGCAATTGAAATTGCCCTGTTCTTTTACTTTATTGGGATTCCTCTTTCGAAGCTATTTAAACTTCGGAAGGGAATAGATAAAGAACAAGCTTCAAAAATTATAGGGATACATTTTCAAGAAATAGGGGATAGGCTACTCAATTTATTGCAACTGGATCATACTTCTGAAAGATCTGAATTACTTATTGCAAGCATTGATCAAAAAGCTGAAAATTTAAAGATCTTTAATTTTTCTGAAGCAGTTGAGCTAAAGAAAAACCGCAAATATTTACCGCTTGTAATTCTTCCTGTCCTGATCATATTTGCTTTGTGGATCTCTAACAACTCACATGTTTTCACTGAAGGTTTTAATCGAATAAGTAATTATGATCAGGCATATGAACAGCCAGCTCCATTTCAATTTTTAGTTCTGAATGATAGACTGGAAACATTTCAGAATTCAGATTTCGAATTGTTAGTACAAATTGAAGGAAACCAGATTCCTGAAGAGTTAAATCTCATTACAGATGACTACAAACGTGTACTGACTGCTGAAGGGGATGGACGCTTTGTATATAAGTTTGAAAACGTAGACAACTCTCTAAACTTCAAATTGATTGGCGCAGGTATAAGTTCCAGGACTTATAAGTTGAAGGTTTTGGCACTACCGTTGATCACAAATATGAAAGTTGAGGTGAACTACCCTAATTATCTAAATCTAGATAATCAGGTATTCAAAGGTATAGGATCCTTTCAGGTGCCTGAAGGGTCGAAATTATCCTGGAACTTCTCAACTGTAGCCACAGATTTTGTACAATTTGAAAGTAAAGACTCAATCCGCAACCTCCCAGTGAATATGAATCAAGCTGATATTGAACAACAAATATTTAGAAATTTTGATTATTCCGTCAGTTCGTCCAATTCCTATAAATCTGAATATGAAAAGTTAGATTATCAAATTGAAGTTGTGCGTGATCTTCACCCGGAGATAGATGTGCAAAGCACAAGAGATAGCTTGGACTCACAACAGACTTACATAAAAGGTAGGGTAGAGGATGATCATGGACTCTCAAGATTGCAGCTGGTTTATTATCCGCAAGATTCGATTCAGAAAAAACGGACTCAAAAGTTAGATATTAGCACAGCTCTTGTGGATGAATTCTATTACAGCTTTCCAAACGAATTGGAACTTGAACCTGGTATATCATATTCCTATTATTTTGAAGTGTTCGATAATGATGGGGTAAATGGAGCTAAATCCAGCAGGTCAGAGATCCTTAATTACAGAAAGATCACCCAGGCTGAAAGAGAAGATCAAAACCTGGAGAAACAACAAAATTCTATCGAGAAGATTTCCGAAGAACTGGAAGATTTCAGAAAGGATTCGAATGAACTTGAGGAGCTACAAAGGATAGACAAGGAAAACAGTAGTTTGAATTACAATGAGAAGCAACGCCTGGATCAATTTTTAGAAAGGCAAAAGATTCAGAATGAGCTCATGCAAAAGCATAGCAAGCAGCTTCAGGAAAGCATAGAAGAACAATCTACTGAGGAACCATCTTCAGATAAAGAAGATTTAAGACAAAGGCTCGAAGAGAACGAAAATAGTCTGAAAGAGAATGAGAAATTATTAAAGGAACTTCAGGAGTATTCTGATAAAATCCAGAAAGAAGAACTTGGAGATAAGTTGGAAGATCTGGCTAAGAAGAACAAAAACAATGAGCGCAACCTTGAACAGCTTTTAGAATTAACCAAGCGTTATTATATTGAAGAGAAACAGCAAAAAATAGCAAGAGACCTGGATCGTCTGGCAGATGAACAGGAGAAAATCTCGAACGAATCTGAATCAACTATAGAAGAGCAGGAAAGCTTAAATAATGAGTTCGATAAAATTCGGAAGCAAATGGATTCATTATCCAAGGATAATGACCAATTAAAGAAACCAAAATCCTTAGCTCGCGATGAAGCGATAGAAGAGGAAATTTCAGAAGACCAAAAAAAGGCATCGGAAAAATTACAACAGCAGAAGAATGCCAGCCAGGAACAAAAGAAGGCTGCCAAGAAAATGCGAGAATTAAGTTCTAAGATGCAACAAGCCGGAATGCAGGCAGAGATGCAGAAGTTGGAAGCTGATGCTAAAGTATTACGTGAAATTCTGAATAATCTGGTGAGATTTTCTTTAATACAGGAAGAACTGCTAGAGGACTTTAAAAGTATCAAACAAACAAGTCCAGCTTATGCGAACAAATTAAATGATCAAAGTGAACTAAGGGAAAACTTTGAACATATTGATGACAGTATTTACAGTCTTGCACTGCAAAATCCAATGTTCTCAAGTAAGATAACTTCCAAACTTACAGATATAGATTTTGATATAGAAAAGTCGCTGGAACGTTTAGCTGAAAATCAAATAGGTCAGGGTACCGCTAGTCAGCAATATGTTGTCACCGGGGCAAATGATCTTGCAGTCATGCTTTCTGATGTTCTGGATTCTATGCAGGATATGATGTCCAATCCGCAATCTGGTTCTGGTGATGGACAGGAATTTCAATTGCAACAGATCATCGATGAACAAAAAGAACTTCAGCAGGATATGCAACAAAACATGGAAATTCCTGATAGATCCGGGATGCCTAGTCAGAAAAATTCTGGTGAGATATTTGAAATTTATAAACGTCAGCAAAACATCAGAAGGAAACTAGATGAATTAATGGAAAATGGCGCATCTAACGCTCTCGAGAAGAAGATGGAACAAATCGAGGAGGATCTTTTGGAGAAGGGTTTGGATGGGAAAACCCTGGAAAGAATGAAGCAGCTGGATTATGAATTAATGAAAATGAAGAGCGCTGCGCAAAAACAGGGATTTGATAATAAGAGGAAAGCAAACACGAATACCCTGAACTATGAGAACAGGCTTCAAAACCAGATAAATACCGCTAAAGAATATTTCCAATCAACTGAAATTTTAAACAGACAAGTCTTACCTTTGCAGCAAATTTATAGATCTAAGGTTAAGGAATATTTTGGTGAAAGGAACGATTAATTTTTTCAATGAAAACAACTTCAGCCTGAAGGATGAAGAACTATTTCAAAACTGGTTATTCAGGCTTGCTGAATCTGAGCATAAAAATATAGGCGAGATCAATTATATTTTCTGTGATGATGATTACTTGTTGGAGATTAACCGGAATTATTTAGATCACGATACCTATACAGATATTATCAGTTTTGATAATACTGTTGGTAATTCCCTCAATGGGGATATTTTCATTAGTACAGAAAGAGTAGAGGAGAATGCTGCAGATTATAATGTGGATTTTCTTCAGGAGCTGAAACGAGTTATCGCGCACGGTATGTTACATTTTTGCGGATATAAGGATAAGTCTGAAAGTGAGAGTGATTTAATGCGACGTAAGGAAGACGAGAAAATCAAAATGTTCCACGTGGAACATTCGTAATGAAAAGGGGATTTTATGTTCGATAAAGAATATGATGTTATAGTAATTGGAGCTGGACACGCAGGAAGTGAAGCTGCCGCCGCTGCCGCTAATATGGGCAGTAGTACGCTTTTAATTACAATGAATTTGCAGAATATCGCTCAGATGAGTTGTAATCCTGCTATGGGAGGTATAGCAAAAGGTCAGATCGTAAGAGAAATAGATGCAATGGGTGGGTACAGTGGTATTGTAAGTGATACCAGTGCTATTCAGTTTAAAATGTTGAATAAATCCAAAGGACCTGCAATGTGGAGTCCGCGTGTGCAAAGTGATCGTATGCGTTTTGCTGAGGACTGGCGTTTAAAGTTGGAGCAAACTCCAAATCTTGATTTTTATCAGGAAATGGTAGCAGGTTTGATTATCGAAAATGATAAGATAACAGGGGTAAGAACTTCCCTAGGTCTGGAAGTTCGTTCCAAATCTGTTATATGTACAAATGGAACATTTCTAAACGGACTCATCCATATAGGTGATAAGCAATTTGGAGGCGGTAGAGCAGGGGAAAGAGCTGCAACCGGTATTACTAAAGATCTGATCGACGTAGGATTTGAAGCTGGAAGAATGAAGACAGGAACTCCTCCGCGTGTGGATGGTAGATCTCTCGATTATTCTAAAATGACCGAGCAACCTGGTGATGTAATCCCTTCTAAATTCTCTTATTCAGATGAGACTAAGCCTTTGGAAAAACAACGTAGTTGTTACATGACTTACACTTCTAATGAAGTGCACGAGATACTAAAGGATGGTTTTGATCGATCTCCTATGTTTAACGGACGTATAAAAAGTCTCGGTCCTAGATACTGTCCTTCCATAGAAGACAAGATCAATAGATTTGCAGATAAGGACAGACATCAGTTATTTGTAGAACCCGAAGGTTGGAATACCGTAGAAGTCTATGTGAATGGGTTTTCAACTTCACTTCCAGAAGATGTTCAGTTTAAAGCCTTAAGATCTGTGGCGGGATTTGAGAATGTGAAATTCTTCAGGCCAGGTTACGCAATAGAATATGATTATTTTCCACCAACTCAGTTGAAGCATACCCTGGAGACGAAGTTGATTGATGGTTTATATTTTGCGGGTCAGATTAATGGAACAACAGGATATGAGGAAGCGGCTTGCCAGGGCATGATGGCTGGTATTAATGCCGCTCTAAAAGTTCAGGAAAAAGATGAATTTATTCTGAAGCGTAACGAGGCATATATTGGGGTCCTTATAGATGATCTAATAACAAAGGGTACAGAAGAACCTTATAGAATGTTTACTTCAAGAGCGGAGTATAGAACTTTATTAAGACAGGATAATGCCGATTTCAGGTTAACCGAAAAATCTTATAATATCGGTTTAGCTTCTGTAGAGCGGATGAGGAAAATGGAAGAAAAGAAAGAAAAATCTTTTAAGTTTGTTCAGCATTTGAAGGATCTAAGTGTCATCCCGGCAGAAGCAAATCCTGTTCTGGAAACTCGAAATTCTTCTCCCATGAAACAAAGTGATAAGGTCTTTAAGGTTTTTTCAAGACCACAAATCACGATGGAAGATGTGCGCAGTTTTTCTGGCGTAAATGAGTTTATAGTTGAGAATGATCTCAACACCGAAATGATAGAGCAAACCGAAATTCAGGTTAAATACTCAGGATACATTGAGAAGGAGAAAAACAATGCCGACAAATTAAATCGTTTGGAGAATGTTCGTATTCCATCAAACTTTGATTATTCCAGTATAAAAAGTATGTCATACGAAGCGAGAGAGAAACTCAAGAAAGTACAACCTGCTACCGTTTCTCAAGCCTCTAGAATTAGTGGAGTAAGTCCTAACGATATTTCAGTATTATTGGTTTACATGGGTCGGTAATTTGCTCATGTTCCACGTGGAACAATTAGAATTTTGATAGAATCAAATCAAATAAAATCAGCTCCGGAAACGCGGGAAGTTATACTTACCTGTAAAGATCACCTTGTATCGCAGGAGAACTTTTCTATATTAGAAAGTGAGTCTGGAATATTGTGTACTTCTCCAGTTCCAGAAAATTTACCTGCATATTATGAAAGTGATAGGTATATTTCTCACACAGATTCAGAAGAAAATTTTCAGGACAAGATCTATCAATTTGTAAAATCTAAAATGCTTTTAAAAAAAGCAAAGTGGATTGAACAGGAAACGGCAGGTTGTAAACTTCTGGATTACGGAGCGGGCACAGGAGATTTTCTTGCTCACATGCAAAATAGAAACTGGAATGTATTTGGTATGGAACCAAACGAAGATGCTAGGGCCTTAGCTTCGAAAAAAGGAATTACTATTGAAGACAACCTGGATAAGTTGGAGGCTAGATCATTTGATGTAATTACCCTCTGGCATGTACTGGAACATATTCCAGATTACGAGGAAGTGCTGAAAAGACTGGTGGCTAAATTAAACAAAAATGGGCTTCTTATTATTGCAGTTCCTAATCATAGATCTTATGATGCTTATTACTATCAAAATTATTGGGCTGCCTGGGACGTTCCAAGACATCTATGGCATTTTTCGAGAAGTGGTATTTCTCAGCTTTTAAAAAAGAACAACCTTATAGAGGTTTGTGAAAAACCATTAATTTTCGATTCGTTTTATGTAAGTCTATTAAGCGAGGAGAATCAAAAACAGAAGCCTTCTAAAATAAATGCATTTTGGCGCGGTCTAATTTCGAACTTCAAGGCAAGGTCTACCGGAGAGTACTCTTCCATTGCTTATTTCTACAGAAAATCATAAATAAGCTTGTTTTAGCCATTTTAAGAGCAGTTGATATATTTATATTAAGTTGATCCTATAAAATTGCCTAGAGTCTCTTAAAACGAATCTAAAGACTTCATTTCTTATAGATTAATTTTATAATGAATAAATTTTAGATTAATCTTATCGATAACAACTATTCAAACTCCTATTTCACTCTAAGATTAGTTTCTTACCTTTGCCAATCAAATTTTTTAACTATGATCAAAAAAGTTTTCGGAATTGCTGCAGTTGCAATTTTAATGGTATCATGTAACGAGCAAAAAACAGCTTATGTAGATACTAAAGTATTAGTACAGGAATATAAAGAAATGAAAGAAGTGGAAGCTGAGTTCACTTCCAAATCAGATTCTGTTCGTCAACAACTTGATTCTGTAGCAAAATCTTTTCAGGAAGAAGTTCAGGCTTACCAGTCTGAAATGAATTCCATGTCTGATGCACAAAGACAGGAAAAGGAACGTACGCTTATGCAAAAACAGCAAATGCTACAACAACAACAGCAAATGCAAAGTAACCGTCTTAGAGAGCAAAGTACGGCTGCTATGGATTCTTTAGTTGAAAAGGTTAAGGGATACGTGAAAGACTACGGAAAGGATAATGGTTATACTTATATTTTTGGTTCCAATGAATCTGCAAATATTATGTATGCTGAAGAAGGTCTTGATATTACTCAGGATGTTTTAGCTGAATTGAACGAGCAATACGGTGGAGCTGATGTTGCTACTGAAGAAAACGAAGAAGTAGAAGACTAAATTCTACAAATACTTATACATAAAAAGGCTCCTAAATAGGAGCCTTTTTTTATTTAAAAATCTTTTTTAATTCATTAACCAGACACCCAAGATGCATACGATAAAGTATCCGGTAAGCGTAAAAGCTCCTGCATAATCTTTAGCCACTCTCTGTCCAAATAATAGCATAAGCAAAGTGACACATGCGAGAATGGAAGCTAGCAGTCCTAAATCAGAATTACCGCTGGATATTAATGTGTAGATACCTGCAATCGCAAGAAATCCTACAATGACTTCGATAACCAGGATAATTCCAACCATGAGGGGCACCATTCCTGCCAGAAAGGTTTTTGAGAAATGTTCCTTCAGCCAACCAGTATTTCCATTCCAGTCCATCATCTTATCAACACCAGATTGTAAGAATGTAATAAGAATGAATAGCAGTATTAGAATCTCAGTGATATAGGTATTCAGATTTTCCATAATTCGTTATTTTTTGTGTAGATATCGGGTTAGTTTAATTGAAAGATCGGTCAGGATAATTTTAGCATTTCCATTTCTACCAATATGATAAATGGCAGTTTCTATTGCTTCGGAAATTTCTCCAATATTCTTACCATTTATAAACGTGGCGAATTTATCGAATTTAAAGACTTTTGGTTCAATATCAATATAAACTAAGTCTTTAGCCTTATAATTTAGCAACATGGCCTGCCTGAAGAAGTCGAGACAATATCGGAGAAAGCTTTTCTGGGTTTCGCGGTTGAGGGATGCGATCTCATCACTCCAGGCTACCAGTTCCAATACTGTAGCTTTGTTTCCTTTAGCTTGAAATGCACTCCGCACCCATTGAATGAACCAGGCCTGGAACTGTTCATCGCCCGCATCTTTTCTTAAGATATGTACTGCCTTAGTATAATCACCGTTAGCCTGATGAGCAATCTTCTTAGCAATTTTTGGTTCACAATCCTCTTTGCGAATTAGATATTCTTCGATATCAGATTCTCCAAGAGGTGGAAAATGCAACCGCTGGCATCTGGACCTAATGGTTTGAATAATTTGTTCTTCAGCTTCAGTAACAAGTAAAAAGATAGTTTTGCTTGGCGGCTCTTCTATTAATTTCAGCAACTTGTTGGAAGCTTCATTGTTCAACTTTTCAGGCATCCAGATAATCATCACTTTAAAACCACCTTCATAACTTTTTAAGGAAAGTGATTTTACGATCTCATGAGCTTCATCTACCCCAATCTTGCCTTGCTTGTTTTCAATTCCAAGACTTTGATACCAGTCATATAAACTTCCGTAGGGATTCGTTTGAACAAACTGTCGCCACTCTTCGAGAAAATGTGAAGAAACCGGATGTTTTTTGATCTTTTCATTGGTTGCAACCGGAAATGCGAAGTGCAGATCTGGATGAGAAAGATTATTGAATTTCAGATTGCAGGAAGCTGAACTTTCTGAATCATTTTCTCCATTAGAATTACCACATAATATATATTGAGCGTAGGCGATCGCCATGGGTAAAGTCCCACTACCAGCCTTTCCGGTAAAAAGTTGAGCATGCGGAATTCTTCTCCGGTCTGCCGTGGTCACAAGGTGATTTTTTATATGCGGAAGGCCTATTATTTCTCTAAAAAGCATAGGCAAATATAAAATTATATAAGCTTTATTATCTTCGGAAAAATTTATATTTGTAACAAAGCAAACCTATGAAAACTATAGACGATTATAACTTTAAGAGTAAACAGGCTTTAATTCGAGTAGATTTTAATGTGCCTTTGAATGATGAGATGGAGGTGACTGATGCCAATAGAATAGAGGCTGCTAAACCTACAATCATCAAAATTCTTGAAGATGGCGGGAGCGTAGTTTTGATGTCGCACCTGGGTCGTCCAAAAGGAAAAGAAAGTAAATACTCGTTACAACATATACAGGACAAAGTTTCTGAAGTTCTTGGAGTAAGCGTAAAGTTTGTGGAAGACTGTACTGGTGAGGAAGTTGAAAAAGCTGCAAATGACCTGAAGTCTGGAGAAATTCTTTTACTGGAAAACCTCAGATTTCATGAGGAAGAGACTGCCGGGAATGAAGCTTTCGCTGAAAAACTGGCCAAACTAGGTGATATCTATGTAAACGATGCATTTGGGACTGCGCATAGAGCGCATGCTTCTACAACCATCGTAGCAAAATACTTTGAAGATAAGTGCTTTGGTTATTTATTAGCTAAGGAGATCAAAAGTCTTGACAAGGTTTTAAACAGTAGTGAAAAGCCGGTGACAGCTGTACTTGGTGGTGCGAAAGTGTCTTCTAAAATCACCGTAATAGAAAATATTCTTGATAAGATCGATCACCTCATCATTGGTGGTGGGATGACCTATACTTTTATTAAAGCTCAGGGCGGGCATATTGGTACTTCACTTGTGGAAGATGATAAACAGGAACTTGCTCTTGAAATCCTTAAAAAAGCTAAGGAAAAAGGCGTGGAAGTTCATTTACCGGTAGACTCAGTGATCGCAGATAGTTTTTCTGAACAGGCTAGCACACAGGTTGAGAGTGTGGATAATATTCCTGATGGTTGGATGGGACTTGATGTAGGACCAAAAACGGTTAGGAATTTCGCAAATGTGATTAAGGATTCCAAGATCATTCTCTGGAACGGTCCACTAGGAGTTTTTGAAATGGAGACATTTGCTCAGGGAACCATAGAACTTGGTAAAGCGATCGTGGAAGCTACAGAAAATGGTGCTTTCTCTTTAGTTGGAGGAGGAGATTCAGTTGCAGCTGTGAAACAATTTGGATTTGCAGATAAGGTGAGTTACGTTTCTACCGGTGGTGGAGCGATGCTGGAGATGCTTGAAGGAAAATCACTTCCGGGTATCGAGGCAATTAAGAATTAATCGGGTACGAAATTTGATTAATTCCCGTTTGTTATTCAAAACATTTTTATGCTGAAACGAAGATTTTTTGCAGTGCTGCTATTGGCAGGAATTTCTGGTTTTGCTCAGGAAAAAGATAAGAAGGTTCGTGAGGAAAAAGCGAATTTCAGAGTTCAGATATTTCAGAAAAGTGATGATACTGAAATCAAACTGACGGAACCAGATCCGGAATTTCAGAATAAACTGCCTATTTCCGCAGTGATCAGAGATTCTTCGAAAGTAGCGCTTTCAGATCTTCCAAAAGCAAAGACTATAGATTCTCTCTGGAGGCTGGAGCTTACAAATTCAGATCTTTTTGAAACCATGCAGAAGTCTATCGAAGATCAGGACTACGAAAAAGTCGTCTACGATGAGCTTCCTACAGATACTCTTAAGGCAAGGTTAGCCAGGCTGAATGCGAGAACACCTTTTAACGTAGAATACAATCCAATACTGGAATCGGTCATAAAATCATACCTGAAAAGGAATAAAAAGGGAATGGAGCGACTTATGGCGCTAAGTACCTACTACTTTCCGCTCTATGAGCAGGAATTGGATAAGTACGATGTTCCCTTGGAGATCAAATATCTTTCTATTGTAGAATCGGCTTTAAATCCCAGAGCGAAATCACGAGTTGGAGCTACAGGTTTATGGCAATTTATGTTTCCAACCGGGAAAATGCACGGACTTGATGTAAGTTCTTATGTAGATGAACGTATGGATCCATCTAGATCTACGGAAGCTGCAGCGCAGTATCTTTCCAGTTTATATAAAGTTTTTGGTGACTGGAACCTTGTACTTGCCTCTTATAATTCGGGTCCCGGAAATGTATCTAAAGCAATACGAAGAAGCGGTGGATCTACAGATTACTGGCACTTAAGAAGATTCCTTCCACGTGAAACGGCAGGTTATGTTCCTGCATTTCTGGCTACTTTATATCTTTTTGAATATGCCGATGAGCATAAATTCCAGCCTGCAAATCCAGATGTTGTGTTCTTTGAAACTGATACATTGCAGGTGAAGCAGTTGATCACTTTCGATCAAATATCTAAGGTAACGGGTGTAGAGAAAGAAATGCTTCAATTTCTCAATCCAAGTTACAAGCTTGATATAATTCCATTTGTTGAGGACGAAAAATATACGTTGAGATTGCCTAAACCGGCGATTGGTAAGTTTGTTTCCAATGAAAATGCGATCTATGATTTTGTAGATACTCAGGCAAAAGAAAAGGAAAAAGAACTACCTCAGTTAGTGAAAACCGAGGATAAGGTTCGTTACAGAGTGAGAAAAGGCGATTACCTTGGTAAGATCGCAGAAAAATACGGTGTTGGTGTTAGTAGTATAAGGCGTTGGAATAACATGCGTAGCAATAATTTAAGAATAGGACAGTATCTAACCATCTATCCTAGAAAGCCCGTAGCATCCTCTTCAAATACTTCTACAGCCTCTAATTCATCGAATCCAAAGATCTATACGGTTAAGAGTGGAGACAGTCTCTGGAGCATCTCAAAAAAGTTCCCGGGAGTTACGGTACAGAATTTGAGGAGTTGGAATGATATGAATACCAACAGCCTTAAACCTGGAATGAAGATCAAGATTTCCAAAGGTTAAGGTTCTAAAAAAACCTAATCCGAAAAAATGAAACGTAGCCTATTAGTACTAGCCAGTATTTTCCTGTTTTTTGCCTGCGAGGAAAGTAAAGATCAAAAGAAAGACGCCCGAATCCTATCAGATTCTTCCGGAAACATTAATCAGCTCACAGTCGTGATCGATAACCAGATGTGGGAAGGTGAAGTAGGAGAGGCCATAAGGACCAGATTTGCAGCTCCGGTAGATGGACTGCCCCAGGAAGAACCACTTTTCAGCTTAAGCCAGATACCACCGGAAACATTTAGCGGATTTGTACGTAACAGCAGGATCTTTTTAAAGATCGAAAACGGCAAACAGGGAATGGCTGTGATAAGTGATGAGTTTTCCCGTCCACAAAAAGGAATCGTACTTCAAGGGAAAAATTCACAGGATATTATAGATGTTATTGAAAGAAAGTCTGATACAATCATAGACATTCTGAAACAAACCGAACTAACAGAGAAGCAACGCCGAATTAGAAAATCACTTTCAGATGACGTAGCATTGAAAGAGAAATTTGGTATAGATCTAAAGTTTCCTTCAGCTTACAGATATGCTAAGGAAGAGGATAAATTCAGCTGGATAAGAAAAGAGATCCCAAAAGGAAGCATGGAAATACTTGTTTACGAGGTTCCTATGAGTTCTATAGATAATGATTCCAGCGTGGTTTCAAACATCATTAAAATGCGTGATTCTATTGGAGAAGCGATGATCCCGGGCCGACTGGAGGATTCCTATATGATCACTGAAAAAGCATATGCTCCATACTTATTCGAATCTACGGTAGATGGCAAATTTGCTTATGAAACAAGAGGTACATGGGAAGTACAGAATGATTTTATGGCCGGACCTTTCGTAAACTACGCCATAAAGGATAAAGCAAACAACAGGTATTTGATCCTGGAAGGATTTGTATTCTCACCATCGCGGGCAAAACGGGATAATATCTTCGAGCTCGATGCTATACTGCGATCGGCTAAACTAAACTAAAAAAAGCCCAACTGAAAAGTTGGGCTTTTTTTATATTCTAAAATACCGATTTACTTATTCTCTTCCGGTACTTTTTTACTATCGTCTGTAGTTGCAGGATTCTCATCATCCTTTGAAGCGTCTTTAAATTCTTTAATTCCGCTACCAAGGCCTCTCATTAATTCAGGGATTTTTCGTCCTCCAAAAAGCAACAATATTACCACTACAATCAGGATAATTTGTGGTGCTCCTATAGCCAAAGGCAAGATAAATGCGTTCATGTGTTATAATTTTGTTCTACAAACTTAACAAGAATAACCTAATATAAACGTTAAGAAGACAATAAATTGATGTATACCTGCTCACTAATAATAACGGTCACGGTCATTCAGGAATTCGAATTATTTTAATTTATCTTTGTAATACTCAATCACGGCTATGGCTGAAAACACAAAACCTAAAAAGAAGTTCGCTAAGAAACTGCTGCATAAGTACCGCATGGTGGTTCTTAACGAAGATACTTTTGAGGAAAGGTTCTCTTTTCGCTTAACAAGATTAAACGTTTTCGTAGCTGTTGGGATCTCAGCAATTCTTTTGATCGCTATGACTACCTTCCTGATTGCTTTTACACCTTTGAGGGAGTATATTCCTGGTTATTCTTCCGCAGAATTAAAGGAAAAAGCTACAAAACTGGCTTATACTTCAGATTCTCTGCAAAACAAGATGCGTATGAACGACCAGTATTTACAATCTATTCAGGATGCGCTACGAGGTGAGTTTGATGTACAGCAACTGGACAGGGATTCTATTCTAAGCCAGCCCATAACCGATCTGGAATATCAGGAGATCAACCGCATCAAGGCAGATAGTTTGTTGCGTGAAGAAGTTGCTGAAGAGGATAAATATAATATCCTGCCAACGGCTACAGATAATATCAATTTTTCACTCTTTCCGCCGGTTAAAGGAACTATTTCTGAAAGTTATAATATCGAAAATAAGCATTATGCTATAGATATCGTTACCACCAGGAATTCGCCAATAAAGTCGGTCGCAGATGGTCGCGTGATCTTTGCAGAGTGGACTGCGGAGACCGGGTATGTGATCATCATCGAACACAGTTATGGCTTGCTGTCTGTTTATAAACATAATGCTTCGCTGAGTAAAAGTCAGGGCGACATAGTACGATCTGGCGAGGTGATCGCTACTGCTGGTAATACCGGCGAATTTACTACAGGACCGCATTTACACTTTGAACTTTGGAACGAAGGAAATCCTGTGGATCCTTCAGAATATATTGATTTCAATTAATCTATGTCTATAAAATCTTTTGCTGCCGGGATCTTTGCTTCCTATGTTAGAAAAAAAATGAATAAATGGGCTGAGAATCCTCATGATACTCAGGAGAAAGTTTTTCAGCAATTATTGAAAAAAGGAGCAAATACCAAATTCGGTAAGGATCACCATTTTCAAAATATAAACAGTCATCAGGATTTCACAAAACAGGTTCCCGTAAGAGATTATGAAGAATTAAAGAATTATATGGACCTGATGGTTTCCGGAGAAGAGGATGTATTATGGCCCGGAAAACCTATGTATTACGCGAAAACTTCAGGAACCACCAGTGGAGCTAAATATATTCCGCTAACCAAAGACAGTATGCCCACGCATATAGAAGCTGCCAGAAATGCTATTTTATGCTATATCCATGATACCGGGAATAGTAAGTTCGTGGATGGTAAGATGATATTCCTGCAGGGAAGTCCGGAATTGCAGGAGAAAAATGGAGTGAAACTAGGCAGGTTATCGGGTATAGTGGCTCATTTTGTTCCAGGCTATCTTCAAAAGAACAGAATGCCTTCCTGGGAAACTAATTGTATCGACGATTGGGAGACCAAGGTGGATGCGATCGTAGAGGAAACTGTACAGGAAGATATGTCGGTTATAAGCGGGATTCCATCCTGGGTGCAAATGTATTTTGAACGATTGATCGATAAGACTGGCGAAAAGGTAGGTGATATTTTTCCAAATTTTGACCTGTTCATTTATGGTGGAGTTAATTACGAACCTTATCGCGCCAAATTCGAAAAACTGATTGGCAGAAGGGTGGATAGTATTGAATTATACCCTGCTTCGGAAGGTTTTTTTGCTTTTCAGGATAAGCAGAATGTTCATGGGATGCTGCTTCAGCTGGACTCCGGGATTTTTTACGAATTCATTGAAGCAGATAAATTCTTTGATGAAAATGCAGCACGTTTGCTTCTGAAGGATGTAGAGATTGGGGTGAACTATGTCATGATCATAAGTTCTACCGCTGGTCTATGGGCATATAATATTGGTGATACCATACAGTTCACTTCAGTAAAACCATATAGAGTCATAGTCTCCGGAAGGATCAAGCATTTTATTTCAGCTTTTGGAGAACATGTGATCGCGAAGGAAGTGGAAGAGGCCTTGCAGGAAGCAGTTAAAGATACGCAGGCTGCTATTAGCGAGTTTACGGTAGCACCACAAATAAGCCCGGATATTGATGAATTACCGTACCACGAATGGTTTATAGAATTTGAGAAAGAACCGCAGGATTTAGATCATTTTGCTGGAGTTATCGATAAAGCGATGCAACAGCAGAATTCATATTATAAGGATCTTATAGATGGAAGCATCCTTCAAAGGCTCAAGATCACTAAATTGCCACCAAATACATTTCAGCAATACATGAAATCCATTGGAAAGCTTGGAGGACAGAATAAACTGCCAAGATTATCCAATGACAGGAAGATTGCTGATAAATTAAATGAGATTATATAAAATAAAACTATGTCAATATTAAAGTTACAGGGAAGAACAAGAGCTCAGGAAAGTTCAGGAGCAATTGAACGAATGTATATCACGATGAGACACCTTTTCAACCGTGGTTTTTATAAGCCTATGGGTGTTTCCGGAGAAACTTTAAGGGAATCCTTACTTACACTACGTCCTGAGATTTACGGATCAATCGCGAACGAAAAAGCAGAACTGGAAGGTTTGCTATACGTTATAGATCGTTTACCACACGGTATCGAAGAATGCAGGTTTATAAATCTTACCAGCGATGAAGGTTACGGGAATTCGCATTTCAAGCCTATTATACCGCCTAAAAGACGTAGAAACTGCTATAGGATCGATGATGAGCAAATGAACATTGAGATCACTCGTGGTCGCTCAGAGATCTATGATATCCTTACGCATCTTACTTTTCTATTTATAGAATCGCATAAGATCATGAAAAGGGTGATTATTGATGAAGACGGAAGCGTGAACCGGGACTGGGAAAAGCTGGATTTTGCTGTAACTCAAAAAGATCCACTCACACAATCACAGCGGGAAATAGCTCTTACCCATACCGCCAGTATCCTGGGAAGAACTTTTTCAGATATCAATAAACTTTATCCTAAATTTAGCACACCAGACAATCCGGATAGATTTCTTAGAGTGATCTGGTCACTGGGAAAAATGGCGATCAAGGAAGCGGTTCAGAATGAAAAAAGAATCATCACTTTTAGCCCTGTGTTGCGGGAAAGACTGGGACATCACATTCATGGAGAAGTCTGGGCGAATGATATTAAGAGTTTTCTTACCAAAGAAGAACTTATTAAAAGACCAATTCATATCATCTCTGCGAATATGCATAGTGTAATGAACACCTTGTATACTCCCTGTGCTTTCAAAACAGAATTGAAAAAGAAAAAACCCCTTGATATTTACGAAGAACTAAGTGATAGTGGCAATGGCAACCTTAGAACAAAGATCACCAAATTTGCTCTGGATAACGGGATGACCTTTCTTGAAGATAAAAGTGGAACCAATATCGATGTGCAGATCTTTGATACTGCGCAATTGGAAGGTGGTTTCCAAACCGATAAATTCGCTGATATAGATCTTTCAGAAAAACCAGTACTAGTGGTCATGGACTACGCATTTGGTGAGCAGGCCTATGAAACTATGGATGAACTGCTTAAACCTTTTGATAACGATGGAAAAGAGATCAAGCTTAATGTGAAGTCGGTTTCCATTATGGGGAAAGCCGGAATTCTTGAAGGTGGAAAGGGAGATATCATGATCCCTGATGCCCATTTATTTGAAGGAACAGCAGATAATTATCCTTTTGAAAACCAGTTAAAGAAATCTGATCTCGAAGGCCAGGGAATCAGCGTGGTAGACGGAGCAATGATCACTGTACTGGGAACATCACTGCAGAATAAGGATATTCTAAGATTTTTCCATGATTCTACATGGAACGTTTGTGGACTGGAAATGGAAGGTGCTCATTATCAAAAGGCGATACAGGCAGCTTCCAGGTTACGAGGAAGTATTGATGAAGATGTTCAGGTAAGATATGCTTATTACGCATCAGATAATCCATTGGAAACAGGAAGTACGCTTGCTTCTGGGGGACTTGGAACATCTGGAGTAAAACCAACCTATCTTATTACTGAAAAGATCCTGGAACAGATCTTCAACTCCTAAAAACCGTTTATGCAAATCGAAAAAACTCCGCTAAAAGACTGCCTGCTCATCAAACCTACCATGTTTGAAGATCATCGCGGATTGTTTCTGGAGACCTATCATCGCAAGAGGTTGGCAGAATTTAGTGGTATAGATGCTGAATTTGTTCAGGATAATCAATCCATGTCGCATTATGGTGTCTTACGAGGTCTGCATTATCAACAGGGAGAATTCGCTCAAACTAAGATCGTAAGAGTGATCCACGGGAAGGTTTTGGATGTGGTGGTGGATTTACGACCAGATTCTCCGAGTTTTAAAAAGACTTTTTCAGTCATACTGGACGATGAGAATTTGTTTCAGCTATATGTTCCCAAAGGTTTTGGACATGGCTTTGTAACGCTTTCCAAACGTTCTGTTTTTGCTTATAAATGTGATCATTATTATACTCCAGGCTCTGAAGCCGGAATTAGATACAATGATCCCGATCTCAATATCGACTGGAATTTTCCAGAAGATCAAATGATCTTATCAGATAAAGACAAAGAGCTTCCATTTCTAAAAGATGTATTTTGAAGAATATCCTGGTAACCGGTGCAAATGGTCAGTTAGGTTCATGTTTTAGAAAGCATAGAAAAAAATACCCCGATTTTAACTTTGATTTCAAAAGCTCGAAAGAGCTGGATATTAGCAATTTTGCAGAAGTAGAAAGGCTATTCTCTTCGCGATCTTATGATTTCTGTATTAACGCCGCGGCTTATACCAATGTAGAAAAAGCAGAATCTGAGAAAGAAAAGGCATTCCAGATCAATGCTGAAGCGGCAGGTAAACTTGCAGAAGTTTGTGCCGCAAAGCAGGTTAAAATGATCCATTTCTCAACCGATTATGTTTTCGACGGAAGCAAAACAGAAGCTTACCTCGAAACCGATGATGTAAATCCTATCAATGTTTATGGGGCATCCAAGTTAGCGGGAGAGAGACAGATCAGTGAAGCTCTTGATGATCATTTAATCTTCAGAACGAGTTGGTTGTATTCAGAATTTGGACATAATTTCTTTTGTACGATCTTAAAAAAAGCTGCTGAAAAAGCGACCTTAAATATTACTACTACGCAGCTTGGTACTCCAACCAACGCCAACGACCTGGCCATGTATGTTCTGGATGGCATTCAGAAAAATTCGTCTGCAACCGGCATTTACCATTTTAGCAACCTGGGACAGGCGAGCTGGTATGATTTCGCCGAAGAAATATTGAATTACTCCAGAAAAATAGACCAGGTAGTTCTGATTAAAACGGGATTTTTTAAGACCTTGGCTGAAAGACCTGAATATAGTGTGCTTTCCAAGGGAAAAGCAGTACAAGAGTTCGGTGAGATTAAGGACTGGAGAAAGAGTCTGCGGGACTTGATCGATGAGGTTGTTTAAAACGAGAATATGGCTAAAAGAATACTAATTACCGGAGCAGCGGGATTTTTAGGATCTCACTTATGTGACCGGTTTATCAGGGAAGGTTATTCTGTTATTGGAATGGATAATCTTATTACTGGTGATCTTAAGAATATTGAACATCTCATCAAGGAAAAGAATTTCGAATTTCATCATCATGATATTACTAAATTCGTTCATGTCGCTGGAGATCTTGATTATATATTGCACTTTGCCTCCCCAGCGAGTCCTATAGATTATTTGAAAATTCCTATACAAACCTTGAAGGTTGGTTCCTTTGGAACCCATCACTGTCTTGGTCTGGCAAAGGAAAAAAATGCCAGAATTCTTATTGCTTCCACTTCTGAAGTATACGGAGATCCTTTGGTACATCCGCAGAACGAAGATTATTACGGGAATGTGAACACGATAGGCCCTCGAGGAGTTTATGATGAAGCAAAACGTTTTCAGGAATCTATCACCATGGCGTATCATAGATTTCACGGACTGGAAACAAGAATCGCGAGAATTTTCAACACATATGGCCCGCGTATGCGACTTAATGATGGTCGAGTGATTCCAGCTTTTATTGGTCAGGCATTGAGGGGAGAGGACCTTACCGTTTTTGGAGATGGTTCGCAAACACGTTCTTTCTGCTTTGTGGATGACCAGGTAGAAGGCATTTACCGACTTTTACTTAGCGACTATTCCAATCCCGTAAATATTGGAAATCCTGATGAAATCACGATCCTTGATTTTGCAAAAGAGATCATTAAACTAACCGGAACAGATCAGAAGATCGTTTTTCAGGAATTACCGCAGGATGATCCAATGCAACGTCAGCCCGATATTACGAGAGCCAAGGAAATTCTGGGCTGGGAACCTCAGGTCTCAAGGAGTGAGGGTATGAAGATCACCTATGACCACTTCCGGAGTATGAGTAAAGAGGAACTGGATAAGAGAGAGCACAAGGATTTTTCAGCACATATTAGACGATAGAATGAAGGAGGGACTGGTGTCTGTCATAATGCCTGCTTACAATAGTGCAGCCTACATTGCTGATGCAATTCGCTCTGTAATTTGCCAGACTTACCATAACTGGGAACTGCTTATCGTAAATGATGCTTCCAATGATTCCACTGCACAGATCCTGCAGAAATTTGATTCCGAAGAAAATAGAATCAGGGTTTTTACCAATTCGGCGAATAAAGGAACTGCGTACTCCCGCAACAAAGCGATTGAAGCTGCAGAGGGACAGTTTATCTCATTTCTGGATGCAGATGACCTCTGGAAGGAAAATAAGCTGAAGAAACAGCTAGAAGTTCTTTCCAAGACTAATGTCGCGGCTTGTTTCTCCAGTTACCAGTTGATGCATGACACTGGAAAAAAAAGCAATATTATCATTCAAGCCTTACCAGTGTTGAGTCATCGAAGGTTGCTCAAAGCAAATTATGTAGGGAACTTAACTGGTATTTATAATGCCGGACTGTTAGGAAAGATCTATGCTCCAGACCTTCGGAAGCGCCAGGACTGGGCAATGTGGTTAAGAGTTATTGAAGAAGGTGGACCTATGGAAGGAATCTGGGAATCCCTGGCCTATTATAGACTTCGGAAGAATTCCATTTCAGGCAATAAACTGGAAATGCTGAAATATAATTACAAGGTTTACCGCCTTGCGGGCTTTGGCCGAAGAGCATCGCTTAAAAAAATGCTTATTTTCCTGAACGAGCAATTCTTTGTAAAATCGAAGCAGAAATTAACTATTGAATAAGCGAGGTAAATTGTTTTAGTTTCCCGCTTTTAGTGCGTTTAAGTACCTCATTTTTCTGAAAGCCGATCTTCAGATCTTTTCCCACATATATTTCGATCGCCTTCATAATACTTTTTCTCTGAACCTCAGAAAGTTTGATATCGCTCACATAATCTATATGAAAAGTATCCAGGCTGGTTTGAGTAATAATAAATTCCCTGATGTTTCCGCTGTCTTCTATAATGGTTTTCGTGACATAATAGAAGGTTAATCCTGGAACTACTTTCCCATCTGGTAAACGGGCGATATCATTCGTACGACCCACTAATTTTTCCAGAACAGGCTTTTTAAGGGTACTTCTGGTAGATAAAGCCCCTGTATCCCCAATATCATAGCGTATCATTGGGTGAGCATAGTTATATAAAGCCGTGATCACAATCCGGCCCTCCTCACCATAGGGCAATATCCTGTCATTCGCATCGAGAATCTCCACGTAAAGATCTTCAGAATTTACGATCCAGTGATGGTTAGGATCCTCGAAAGCAATAAGTCCAACCTCGCTTGCGCCGTATTCATTGATCACCGGGACTCCCAGAACATTTTCGATCAGTTCTTTATCATTTTTAAAGAGTCTTTCAGAAGTTACAATGCATATTTTAAGACTTGGACAAAGATCCTTCAGCAGGATTTCGCGATCCTTTAAAAATTTTGCGAATAGCAGGATGGCACTGGTGTAACCATTCAGATAATTGAAATCTGCCTTTTTAAAACGTTCCAGAAACGATTCCATTTTCTGTTCACTAAGATCAAAAATATTGAACCTCCGCCTCAGGCTTATTCTGTCCTTCAATCGTTCCTGCACATTTCCGAAGAAATCAAGAGGAATTCCGTAGAACCTGGCCTGTAACGAGGTGTTAAGATCGATTCCATACCAGGAATAGCGATCCTGAAAACCAGCCCAGCTCAAGGCATGAGCAAACCTGTTTTTGGCAAATATAAATGGATGTCCACTGCTTCCGGAAGTTTTCCCTACATAAGCCGACTTCGTTGTATACGTAGAACTTAACCTATCCTTGAGCGGTTGTTGCAGATCAGATTTTTTCATGATCGGGACTTTGCTCCAATCGTCAAAACCTTCCCATTTAAAAAAATCGCGGTAAAAATCGTTATGCTGAATATGATAGTCCAGCAATAGATTTCTCTGCCGGTATTGATACTTCTCATATTCGGCTTCAGGGATGTTCTTAACCTCCTCGAGTTTTTTCTGAGCCCGCTGAATAGGGAATTTATTGAGTTGTAAAGATAATCTGAACCAATCCAAGTGTAGAAGCGCTTTTTTAACGAATTTATTGGTGCTTCAATGTACAAACATTTATTTTTGATGCAACAATTAAAATTTGAAGCTATGAATATTCTCATTCTTGGTTCCGGTGGACGCGAGCATACTTTTGCCTGGAAGATTGCCCAAAGTGATCTATGCGATAAACTTTATGTAGGACCCGGGAATGCCGGCACAGCAGCTATTGCAGAAAACCTGGATATCAATCCGATTGATTTTGCTCAGGTAGGAAAAGTTGCCCTGGCAAAGAATATTGATATGATCGTGGTTGGACCGGAAGATCCTCTAGTCAAAGGAATCGTGGATTTCTTTAAGAATGATGATCAATTAAAGCATATTCAAATGATCGGGCCTTCTCAGCGCGGAGCTTTATTGGAAGGTAGTAAGGAACGTGCCAAGGAATTTATGGCTCTCTACAATATACCTACTGCTGCCTATGAGAGTTTCAGTTTTGAAAGTTTACAGGCAGGGAAACGTTTTCTGGAAACTTTAAAACCTCCTTACGTGTTGAAAGCCGATGGTTTGGCTGCAGGGAAGGGAGTGCTTATTATTGAAGATCTGGACGAAGCTAAAAAGGAACTGGAAAACATGCTTTCAGGGAAGTTTGGTGCGGCTAGTCAGAAGGTGGTGATCGAAGAATTCCTTGATGGGATCGAATTAAGCGTATTTGTACTAACCGATGGTGAGAATTATAAGATCCTTCCAACGGCAAAAGATTATAAAAGAATAGGCGAGGGGGACACCGGCCTTAATACCGGTGGTATGGGGGCAATTTCACCTGTACCTTTTGCAGATGAAACCCTAATGAAAAAGATCGAGGACCGTATCGTGAAACCAACGGTGAATGGTCTTAAAGCTGAAGATATCGATTACAAAGGCTTTGTTTTTATAGGTTTGATCAAAGTAGGGAATGAGCCTTATGTGATCGAGTATAATGTTAGAATGGGTGATCCTGAAACTGAAGTCGTATTACCAAGAATAAAGTCTGATCTGGTTGCATTACTGGAATCTGCCTGGAAAGGTGAACTAAATACTGCAAGTCTTGAAATCGATGAACGGTCTGCGACAACAGTGATGCTGGTATCTGGAGGTTACCCGGAATCTTATGAAAAAGGAAAGCCTATCACAGGACTGGAAAAAGTTAAAGATTCTCTCGTATTCCATGCAGGAACGAGCAGAACTGAAGAAGGAGTTGTAACTAGTGGAGGCCGCGTAATAGCGGTAAGTTCCTTTGCGGATGATTACAAACAGGCACTAAAAAAATCTTACCAAAGTGCAGAATTGTTGCAATTTGATAAGATGTATTTTAGAAAGGATTTAGGTTTTGACCTATCCTAAGAATGAATGTGAAGTAGATTCTCTGTTTTCTTCGTTATTATCGTTAAAGGATTTTAGCTGCTTCATCCAGTAAAGAAAAGCTAGAAAACCAATAGCCATAAAGATCCAGTTCAATCCATTGGCAAGAAACCAGGAATCAAGTTCCAAAGCTCTTAATTCGTCTAATGGAGCCAGGAGTAACCCAAACAAATCTTCTATTCCTTCAAAAAAATCTTTCATGATCGTATCATTAATTGTGACTACAAAAATATAAAAACTACCAATGCTAACAAGCTTTTTTAGCAAATCCAAACCTATTAACCTTACAGTGATCGTTCTGCTGCTGGTAATCTTTTATACCGGCGTGAACTTTTTTCACTGGGAAAATGGTTTCGAGATACTGGATTTACTGCAAAAGATTGGTGTTTTGGGTTTGCTTGTTCTAAGCTTGTTCGTGCTCAATTTTATCGCAAAGAAAAATGAACTCACTAAGCGGAGTGCTTATAAAACCCTGCTTTTTGCAATTTTCGCAATCAGTTTTAGTGAACTTCTGGCTAATACGCCGGTAATCATTTCCAATCTTTGCATCCTGCTCGCCTTACGGAGAATCATTAGCCTCAAATCACACAAATTTGTACAGCAAAAGATCTTTGATGCAACTTTCTGGATAGCCATTGCCACCCTTTATAACTTCTGGTCGGTACTGTTCTTTCTGCTTATATTTTTCGCGATTCTTAATTTTGCTTCAGCTTTCAAAAACTGGCTGGTACCTTTTGTAGCTTTTCTTGCGGTAGCTATCCTGACGGTAACATTTCATCTTCTTGCTTATGACGAGTTCTATACATTGAATGACTGGTTTCAGACCAGTAATTTTGACTTTAGTCGTTATAACGTAGCATCGATACTAGTTCCATTAAGTATCATTCTGGGCTTGCTTTTCTGGACACTTATTCAATATTTCAGTGCGATACAGAAGGCAAGTATTACCAGAAGACCGGTGTTAAGCATGATCCTGTTCTGCCTGGTAATTTCTATTGCTGTTGCGATCTTCGCACCGACTAAAAATGGAAGTGAACTTATATTCTTCTTTGTACCTCTTAGTATCATTGCTTCTAACTATTTTGATAGCAAGAAGGATCGCATATTCAAGGAAATACTACTGGCAGTGCTAATTCTTATGCCATTTGTCCTGGTTTTTCTGGGTTAAACCATTTCCTTCAGATTCACCGGAATCTCTTTATAAAAATAATATCTTTGCAAAACCTGAGCATTTCAGGCCAATTCGCATTCAATTTATATTAAAAACAACTTTATGTTTTCAGATAAAGCCAATACTATTTTTAGAGAAGTGATCGAACTCTATCATGAGAAAGATAGCGTAGAACAGGATTTCAAAAATCCTTATGATGCTGAAAAGAATCTTCTGGAACATTTACTTTTCAGAAAATGCTGGATAGATACCGTTCAATGGCATTATGAAGATATTATTCGTGACCAGAACATTGATCCGGTAGCAGCACTTACATTGAAGCGTAAGATCGATGCTTCCAATCAGGATAGAACCGATACTGTAGAGTATATTGATAGTTACTTTCTTGAGAAATATAAGGATGTAAAGGCAAATACAGATGCTACGATCAATTCTGAAAGTCCGGCATGGGCAATCGATCGTTTGTCTATTCTGGCGCTGAAGATCTATCATATGAACGAAGAAGCCCAGCGTACAGATGCTTCAGAAAAGCACCAGATGGCCTGTAAAGCCAAGTTGGATATTCTTCTGGAACAACGTGTAGACCTTTCTACGGCGATCAATCAGCTTCTGGAAGATATCGAAAAAGGTGAAAAATATATGAAGGTGTATAAGCAGATGAAGATGTATAATGACGATGAGCTTAATCCTGTACTAAGAGGTAATAAGTAGACATGAAAGATCAGAATAGGAATCAGCATCCATCAACTTCAGAGAATAAACATCTGTTGGTGATTCGTCTTTCTGCCATGGGAGATGTGGCGATGGTGGTTCCTGTTTTGAGCATTCTGGTTAGAACCTATCCACAGCTCACAATTACGGTACTTACACGATCTTTCTTTTTTCCGATGTTCAGTCATTTACCAAATGTGCGTCTCTACGAAGCAGATGTCGATGGCGTTCACGAAGGTGTTCTGGGACTTGGTACCCTGGCCAGGGAACTTCGTGATGAGGAGATCGATATGGTCGCAGATCTTCATGATGTTCTTAGAACCAATGTCTTACGTTCGGTTTTTTATTTCTACGGAATTCCTTTCGAACAAATAGATAAGGGCAGAGCTGAAAAGAAGGCTCTTACACGGGAGACCAACAAGATTTTCAAGCAGCTGAAAACAACCCATCAGCGTTATGCTGACGTTTTTGAGAAACTAGGATACCCGATAGATATTTCCAATTACACACCTGCTGCAAGAAGGGAAGTGCTTCCAAGAATTTCTGATGTTACTGGCAAGCGAAAAAATGTAAAATGGCTTGGAATCGCACCATTTGCCCAGCATAGTTCAAAATTTTATCCGGTAGATCTCATGGAACAGGTGATTTCCAGGCTTTCTTCGGAAACAAATACTAAAATCTTCCTGTTTGGAGGAGGGGAAACTGAAAAGAAACAGCTGGAAGAATGGGAATCCAGATTTGAAAATTGTGTGAGTGTGGTTGGTAAGCTGAGGTTTGCAGAAGAACTAAGCCTTATCTCTAACCTTGACATGATGTTATCCATGGATAGTGGAAATGCTCATATCGCAGCGCTATTCGGGATTCCGGTTCTAAGTATCTGGGGCGTCACCCATCCTTATACGGGATTTGCTGCTTTTAATCAGCCTTTCGAGAATTGTATCTTACCAGATCTTGAGAAATATCCAAAGATCCCAACTTCGGCTTATGGCAACAAAGTTCCGGAGGGTTACGAAGATGTCATGCGCAGCATTCCTCCGGAAGTGGTAGTATCTAAAATTCAGCAGCTGCTGACTAATTCTTAAACATCATCAAAATCTACTTTTAACGTAGAAGTAGTTGGATGCGCCTGGCAGGTAAGAATAAAACCTTCCTCGATCTCTGCATCTGTTAAGATCTGGTTTTTACTCATTTCAGCTTTACCTTCAGTAATTCGGGCCATACAGCTACTGCAAATCCCGCCCTGGCAGGAATAAGGTACATCGATATCTTCTTCCAGTGCAACGTCCAGAACCACATCTTTACGATCCATAGAAAAGCTATACTCTTCATCATCTACAACAATGGTTACTGAAGTTTTTCCATCAGTATCTCCCTCGATCACTTTTTCTTCTGAAGTGCTTGTGAACAACTCAAATTTGATCTGCTCATCACGAACTTCGTTCTTCTTCAATACTTCGGTAACATGATCGATCATTTCTTTGGGTCCGCATAGATAGAATGTTTCGAAATTATGATGCTTGAATTTATTCTTCAGAATATAGTTTACAGTGCTTGTTTCGATTCTTCCAAACTTTGCATTTTCTTCACGCGTACGGCTGTAAATAAACTCTACGAAAAGTCTTTCCGGAAACTTAGATTGTAATTCCAGTAGCTCCTTAAAAAAGATGGTATCGTCTACAGATTTGTTTCCATAGGTTAGCACAAACCGACTTTCAGGTTCCTGTTCCAATACAGATTTGATGATGGAAAGTACTGGCGTGATCCCGCTTCCCGCTGCAAAAGCAGCATAGTCTTTAGCGGAATTACCAGGTTCGAAAACAAATTTTCCTTCCGGTGGATGTACCTCCAGAATATCTCCGGCTGTAAGTTTATTATTAGCGATCACTGAAAAGCTACCTCCTTCGACTTCTTTTACGGTTACTTTGAAATCTTCAGAAGCAGGAGCAGAACAAAGAGAATAGGCTCTTCTTACTTCCCCGTTTTCAGCATCATATTTAATAGTGATATACTGCCCGGCCTTGAATCTGAACTCTTCTTTCAAGTTTTCAGGAATATCGAAAGATAAACTCACCGCCTGGGAAGTTTCACGAATTATTTCCTTTATTTTTAGCGGGTAAAAATTACTCATTTTTTAATATTTGGGGGTAAAAATACAAAGTATGAAGCTTTTAAAAATGTAACAAAAGTTTAAATTTCTCTACCTATCTAAATAAACAGCAGATTTTATGTTTAGTAAGTTTCTCTGGCTGGAATGGAAATCATTCACAAGGTCGGCCAGTTTTGGAAAAAGTCTGGGATTAAAGATCCTGATGATATTCCTGGCGCTCTATTTTTCAGCCATGTTTTTATTTCTGGGCGTAGCATTATTTCCGCTGCTGAAAGAATCTTTTCCTGAACAGGATCCCTTAGCGATCGTGAACAGTTTTGCTTTAACCTATTTTGGTTTTGAATTTATTTTCCGGTTTATGTTGCAAAGCCTGCCGGTAATGAATATCAAACCGCTTATGGTTATTCCTGTATCTAAGAAAAAAGCGGTCAATTACATACTTCTCAAATCACTTTACTCATTCTATAATATACTGCCGCTGCTCTGGATCATTCCCTTCGGGCTGGTAAGTATCCTGAAGTATGATTATCCTGCCTGGAATGTTCTTGGCTGGATGCTTGGCTTCTACGCTCTTATTTTATGTGTGAACTATTTCAATTTTATAGTCAAGAAAAAGTTCAACGAAAGTCTTAAGCAATTACTTCCGGTTATTATTGGCGTGGCAATTCTGGCTGCTTTGGACTACTTTGGTGTGTTCGATATTGGTAGTTACTTTGGTGCGGCCCTCGATTATTTATATGACCAGCCGTACTTAGCAGTGATTCCTTTTATCTTACTGATTATTCTTTACCAGTGGAATCTTTCAGACCTAAGGAAAAAATTCTATCTCGACCGTGATCTAAAAGCTAAATCTAAGGAAGTGAACACTCAGGACCTTGGTTGGACCCGTAAATTTGGTAGTATTGCTCCTTTCCTGCAGTTGGATATCAAGCTAATTCTTCGGAATAAAAGAGCGAAAACAACCATTTTCATGTCTCTTCTCCTATTGTGTTATGGTCTTATTTTTTACCCGAACGACGCCTATCAGGATATGCCAGCATTCTTTTTATTTGTGGGAATCTTTATGACGGGCGTATTTATGATGAATTTTGGTCAATTCGTACCATCCTGGGATTCGTCTTATTATTCCATGATCATGTCTCAAAATATACCTATGAGACAATACCTCGCCTCAAAAATGGGATTGATCACGGTAAGTGTGGTGGTACTTTTAATTCTAACTACTCCCTATATATACTTTGGATGGGAAGTGGTTTTGCTGAATATTACCGCCGCGATCTATAATATTGGAGTGAACGTTCCTATGCTAATTTTCGCCGGAAGTTTCAATAAAAAGAGCATCGATCTGGACAAAAGCCCAATGATGAATTACCAGGGAATGGGTGTTTCACAATGGCTTGTTGGAATTCCTGTCATGGCATTTCCAGTCTTCATTTTCTGGCTGGTAAACAAATTCATAAGCTATGAAGTTGCCGTGGGAACCATTGCAGGATTGGGTATTATAGGTATCCTTATGCGTCCCGCACTACTTACTTACCTTACCCAGCGATACCGAAGACGTAAATATGTAACGATCCAGGGATTTAAACAAAAAGGAGAATAAATTTATAGGAATATGATCACAGCAACCAATCTTTCAAAAATATATAACGGAAACAAAGTTCTTGATATCGAGCATCTGGAAATTCCTTCAGGACAAAATTTCGGACTCGTTGGTAACAACGGTGCGGGTAAAACTACATTTTTCAGCCTGCTGCTGGATCTTATTCAGCCCACTTCCGGAAATATCTTTAATCAGGATATTACGGTGAGCGAAAGCGAGGACTGGAAAACATTCACTTCCTCATTTATTGACGAAAGCTTCCTTATTGGCTATCTAACTCCAGAAGAATATTTCTACTTCATTGGAGATCTTCGGAATAGGAATCGGGCAGATGTGGACTCGTTTTTAACGCAGTTTCAGGATTTTTTTAATGAAGAGATCATAGGTCGCAAGAAATATCTTCGGGATCTTTCAAAAGGAAACCAGAAAAAAGTAGGAATCGTAGCCGCATTGATCGGTGATCCTGAAGTCGTTATTCTTGACGAACCATTTGCAAACCTGGATCCAACCACACAAATCAGACTAAAGAAAATACTGAAAGAACTTTCAAATACCTCTGGAACTACGGTCCTTATTTCCAGTCATGATCTTATCCATGTTACTGAAGTTTGCGAACGGATCGTGGTCCTGGACAGGGGAGTGCCGGTTCGTGATATAACAACTTCCGAAGCTACCCTGAAGGAACTGGAGGATTATTTTTCCAGTGAAATCGTTGAAGCCTAGTAATTACAGCTATTGGACTTTGCAAAAAGAAGTTTACTTTTACATACTAAACCAGCTGTATCAAAGTTATTCATGATACCATAAAAGGTTCATATTGAATACGTTTACCCGAATTTCACTGTTTTTACTTACTGCCGCGGCAATTCTTAGCTGCTCCAGGAAAAAGAACTCTTTCGTAAACCGAAATTATCACGCGATCACTTCGGAATATAATACGCTGTACAACGGTGGTCTCGCCTTTGAACAGGGAAAAGAAGAGATCAACCAGAACTACGCAGATAATTACTGGGATATTCTACCTGTTGAAAGACTCGCTCTTGATGAAAATATCGTCTTACCAGATAGCGTTAGAAATCAGAATTTTGGTATTGCTGAAGAAAAAGCTGTAAAAGCAATCCAGAAGCATTCCATGCAAATAGGTGGCAAAGAGCGAAATCCTCAAATTGATGAAGCTTATTTGCTCCTTGGGAAATCAAGGTATTTCGATCAACGTTTTGTACCCGCCCTCGATGCCTTTAACTACATTCTTTACCGCTATCCTGCCAGTGATAATATTACTCACGCAAGGATCTGGCGAGAGAAAACAAATATCAGGTTAGGAAATGAAAAACTGGCAATCAAAAACCTGAAAAAGATCCTTGATTCAGACAAACTAGACGATGAAGATATAGCCGATGCCAGTTCCAGTCTTGCACAGGCTTATATCAATTTACAATATATAGATAGTGCCGTAGTTCCATTACAGAACGCTAGTGAATACACCAGTAATAATGCTGAAAAGGGTCGTTATTACTATATTCTTGGACAGCTCTACGATCGAATGGATCAATCGGCAGCGGCAAATGCTTCCTTTGATAAAGTAATAGACCTGAAACGCAAGTCTCCCCGAATTTACCTGGTGAATGCACATATTCAAAAGGCAAGGAATTTTGATTTTCAGAATGGGGACCGTACCCAACTACTGTCGTTATTAAGAGATCTGGAGAAAGATCGCGAAAACCGACCATTTCTCGACAAGATCTATTTTCAGATTGGAGAGTATTACAATCGTTTAGATTCCGTAGAAACCGCTGTAGATTATTATAATCGCTCTTTAAGATCACCATCAAGTGATATTTTCCTGAAATCGATCAACTATGAGATTCTGGCGAATATCAATTTTGATGAAGCAAACTATCAGCAAGCCGGGAAATATTTTGATAGCACCTTGACCTATATGTCTCCAGATCTACTGGAGTTCAGGACCATCAGCAAGAAACGGGAAAATCTTGCCGATGTGATTCTCTACGAAGAGATCGCTGAGGAAACAGATAGTATTTTGAGACTCGCGAATATGAGCGAGGACGATAGATTGCAGTATTTTACAGCATATACAGATACTTTAAGAGCACGCGCTGTAAAAACCATGGAGTCTGGAGAATTACCTGCGTACACTGCAGGGATAGGCCCAAGAACTAATTTTCCACAAACAAATATACCAGCTTCAGCTTCGGTTCCGCCGGCAGGTGATTTTAATAGTGGAAATGCTGGAAACATCTTTTACTTCTACAACCCAATTCGTGTTTCCAGGGGCGCGCAGGATTTCCTCCGCACATGGGGAAGCAGGGAACTGGCAGATAACTGGCGCTATGGCAGTCGCGCTATGAATCAAAGTACGGTGAATGCTGAAGAGCGTTTAATGGATATTAATCTGGATAATGATCCAATCTACGATCCCCAAACCTATCTTGCACAAATACCTTCAGAGGCTTTAGTTCTGGACAGTTTGTCTGCTCAGCGAAATCGTGCAAATTATCAACTGGGAGTGATTTACAACGAGAAATACCGTGAGTATGCACTGGCTGCGAACAGGCTGGAGTTTATGCTGAATAGTAATCCACAACAGAGCCTGATCCTTCCGGCGAAATATAATTTGTATTCGGTTTATAAAGCTCAGAATCGTGTAGATGATTTACGAAGACTGGAACAGGATATCCTGCAGAATTATCCAGATTCGCGATATGCCGCCTTTATAAAAAATCCCCAAAGTGTTCAAATGGATGAGAACAGTCCTGAAAATGTCTATGAGCAATTGTATAGAAAGTTTGAAGCGCAGAATTTTGTTGAGGTTATAGAGCAATCAGACGCTTATAGATCTCAGTACAACGGTAATAGTATATTACCTAAAATAGAATTATTAAAAACTCAGGCGATTGCAAGATTATATGGAATTGATTCTTATGAGAATTCCCTGCAGTATGTAGCGGCAAACTACCCGCAATCTCCGGAAGGTCAAAAAGCACAACAATTACTGAATACAGCTATTCCATCCCTTAAAAACCTGGAGTTTGTAGCAGATAGTACTCAAACTAATTTTAAACTGGTGCTTGCTTTTTCTGAAAGTGAAAATGTAGCTGCAGATTCATTAAAAATTCAGATCGAAGAAAAATTAGAAGAATTAAACTACAGCAAAATAAAGACTTCACGGGATGTTTACGACGCTGAGCAGACGTTTGTAGTAATTCATGGATTAAGCTCAAGATCGGCAGCCCAAGGATTTTTGGAACTTCTTCAGAAGGATAAGAACATTAAAATTGGAGGGGAAGCTTTTGTCATGTCGGCAGAAAATTATAGAATTGTACAAATTAAGAAAAATTTAAGAAATTTGTCAGACCTTAATTAAAGCCCTACAAACATGTTTTCAGATTCCAAAAAGTCCAGAAGCTCGGCAGATCAGCGTGAGCAAAATCGTATTGCAGCAGGAACATTTATAACTGGGGAGATCTCTGGTAAAGGATGCTTCAGAATAGAAGGCACGCTGGAAGGTAGTCTTAAAACTCCCGGAAAGGTTGTAATAAGTAAAGGCGGAGTGATAAATGGTACGCTGGAATGTGAAAGTGCAGATATCGAAGGAAACTTTAATGGCAAGTTGCTGGTAAAAGACGTACTTAGTCTTCGCGACACGGCTCATATTGAAGGAGAAGTGATCGCCGGTAAACTCGCGGTAGAAACAGGAGCAGTATTTAATGCTACCTGTGAAATGAATGGAGGTATAAAACCTCTCAAAACTAAAAATGAAAAACGATCAGCGTAACAAGTATCTCGGTTTTATTAATATAGCCTTCCAAATGGGTCTTCTCATAGCTGCCGGAGTTTTCGCAGGCATCTGGCTTGATGGTAAGTTTCCGAACAAATTTTCTGTATATACAATTTCTCTATCTCTTGCCGGGGTGTTTATCTCACTTTACCTCGTTTACAGAGAGGTCAAAAATCTGAACGAAGACGAGTAATGCAACAAAAGATCTTAGTTTTTCTCAAAGTATTTATTCCTTTTTTTATCATCTGCCTGCTAATACAGTTTGCATTGGTAAACTACCTGTTCCAGCCTGAACTTTATTATTCCACATTTGCGATCTACGCTTTCCAGTTCATTGCAACACTCATTGTATACATTTTACTGGTCCTTGTACAGCAAAACTTTAGCGATAAAACTGGTTTTGCCTTTATGGGTTGCGGCCTTTTCAAGATGCTCGCTGCAGTTTTGTTTTTGCTTCCTATGATGCTGAATGGCACGCTTAATCCATTTCAGAGCTTAATCGCATTTTTTATACCTTATTTTATCTTTCTGGTTTTTGAAACTATTTACGCGGTAAAGCTTATTAATCTGAAATAAACTGCTGACTTTCAGTAAAATCATAAAATGGAAGGATAGGTAAAAAAAATATAACTGCTTCTTTCAGATAAAAATTAAAAGTATACCTTTGCACGGAAATTTAGAGCCCACAATTTTAAGTAGATCAGATAGTATGATAGCACAGAAATCTTTAGTGATTAGCTTGTACTTTACATTGGCCTTAGCCATTTTCCCAACCTTTACCTTTGCTCAGGAGCACGGAGAGGAGCATTCAGATCTTGAGGAAGCTAAAGAAGAGTTTAACGCGACAGAGATGATCCTGCATCATATCGGTGATTCTCACGGTTGGCATTTCTTTGGTTCCGGAGACAATTCGTATACATTACCTTTACCGGTAATTCTTTATACGGAAAACGGTCTGGTAACTTTTATGTCCAGTGAATTTCATCATGACACTGAAGGTCATCATGTAGTCGAAAAGGATGGAATGCGTTTCGTGAATGTTCATGAAGATATTTACAGACTGAATGATGGTGCGACCGCTGTGGAACTTGATGCCGAGGAACACCCGGTAAACGCTTCGAAGCCATGGGATCTATCTATTACGAAGAACGTAGCTGCTATGTTCTTGACAGTAATCTTGATGCTATTGTTTTTCACTAGCCTTGCCAGACATCACAAAAAGAATGCACACGCGCCAAAAGGTTTCAATAATATTCTTGAAACACTTGTGATCTTTGTTAGAGACGATATTGCGATTCCACAATTAGGAGAAAAGAGATACATGAAATTCATGCCTTTCTTATTATCAGTATTCTTTTTTATCTGGATCACCAACTTACTTGGTCTTTTACCTGGAGCTGCAAACGTTACTGGTAACATTGCTGTAACTGTTTCACTTGGTTTATTTACACTTGCCCTGATTTTAATCAACGGTAATAAGGATTTCTGGAAGCACACATTGTGGATGCCTGGAGTTCCTACTTTCGTAAAACCAATTCTTGCAGTTGTTGAACTTGCAGGGGTTTTTATTAAGCCTATCGCACTTATGATTCGTTTATTCGCGAACATTACTGCTGGTCACATTATTATACTGAGTTTGATCGGGCTGATCTTTATCCTAGAAAATGCAGGCATCGCCGGAGTTTCGGTTCCATTTGCCTTATTTATAACAGTACTGGAATTGTTAGTAGCATTCCTACAAGCGTTTATTTTTACAATGCTGTCTGCCCTGTTTATCGGGATGGCAGTTGAGGAACATGAACATCATTAATTTTAATTATTTAATTCTATTATTATGGAGTATTTACACATTGGACTTGCAGCTTTAGGAGCTGGTCTTGCAGTTGTTGGAGCCGCTATCGGTGTTGGTAAAATTGGTGGTTCTGCCATGGATGCTATCGCACGTCAGCCAGAGGCTGCTGGAAAAATCCAGACTGCTATGATTATTGCTGCTGCACTTGTAGAAGGTGTTGCACTTTTTGGAGTGGTAGCTGCTTTGCTAGGGGTACTTACTGTACCGGCATAGTCCTGAATTTAAAAAGATCTGTTCGTAACGGTTGGTTACGAACAGATCTTAATTAATGATTACTTAAGAACATTTTATTTAGTTATATATGGATTTAATCACTCCCGATTTTGGCTTGTTTTTCTGGCAAACGATCGTCTTTTTGGTGCTTTTGTTTCTTATGGCAAAATTCGCCTGGAGACCTATCCTTAATTCTGTAAGAGACAGGGAACAGTCTATTAACGACGCGTTGGCTTCAGCTGAAAATGCTCGTAAGGAAATGCAGAATCTTAAATCTGATAATGAGCAATTGATGAAAGAAGCTCGTGCAGAAAGAGATGCTATCCTTAAAGAAGCACGTGAGTTGAAAGAAAAAACGATCGCTTCAGCAGCTGAAGAAGCGAAGCTTAAGGCAGACAGAATTGTTGCAGATGCTCAAAAGAGTATCGAACTTGAAAAACAATCTGCTCTTGCTGAACTTAAAAATCAGGTTGCAGAGCTTTCAGTAGAAATTGCTGAGAAAGTTGTGCGTAAAGAATTATCAAGTAAGAACGAACAACGCCAGATGATCGAGAAGATGCTGAGCGATGCTAAGTTAAACTAAGATATGAAAGGGAACAGAGCCGCACAACGTTACGCAAAAGCGATCCTTTCACTGGCAAAGGATAAGAATTCGGCGGAAGCTGTAAACAGTGATATGCAAACCATATCTGCTACTGTAAAGAACAGTGGTGATCTGGAAAACATGCTCACAAGTCCGGTAGTTAGAAAAAGCATTAAAAAGAGCGCTTTGCTTGAGATCTTTCAGGGTCTTAACGGGGTAACTGTTGGTACGATGGATATGCTACTTGACAATGATCGTATTAATATTTTGCACATCGTTGCAAAGCAGTATACGATGATGTTCAATGCTATGAACAATATTCAGCATGCAAAAGTAACCACGGCTATTCCGTTGGATGCTGAGCTGGAAACAATTATCATGGCGAAGGTTAAGGAACTTACTGGTAATGATGCGATCCTGGAGAATGTGATCGATGAAAGCATCATTGGAGGTTTTGTTCTTAGAGTTGGCGACTTGCAATATGATGCAAGTGTAGCCAGAAACCTGGACAGACTAAAGAGACAATTAAAAGACAACACATACGTTTCAAAAATTTAATTAAAACAGGTGCGCCTGGTGCGTACCATTTTATCTTGAATAATTATGGCAGAAGTAAATCCTGCTGAAGTATCAGCAATATTAAAACGACAATTATCAGGTTTTGAATCCAAGGCCTCTCTTGATGAAGTAGGTACCGTTCTAACCGTTGGTGACGGTATTGCGAACATCTACGGACTTGCAAACGCTCAATACGGAGAACTTGTTCAATTCGAGAGTGGATTGGAAGGAATCGTTCTAAACCTTGAGGAAGATAATGTTGGGGTAGTACTTTTAGGTCCTGCAAAAGAGATCAAAGAAGGTTCTACAGTAAAAAGAACTCAGCGAATTGCTTCTATCAATGTAGGTGAAGGTATTGTTGGCCGTGTGGTTGATACTCTTGGAGCTCCTATTGATGGAAAAGGTCCAATTGAAGGTGAGACTTTCGAAATGCCTCTTGAGCGTAAAGCTCCTGGAGTAATTTATCGTCAGCCTGTAACTGAACCATTGCAAACTGGTATTAAATCTATCGATGCTATGGTACCGGTAGGAAGAGGACAGCGTGAGCTTGTGATTGGTGACCGTCAAACAGGTAAGACTGTGGTTGCTATTGATACCATTCTTAACCAGAAAGAATTTTACGATGCCGGTGAACCGGTATTCTGTATATATGTAGCAATCGGGCAGAAAGCTTCTACCGTTGCTGCAATTGCCAAGACACTTGAAGATAAAGGTGCGTTGGCTTATACCACTATTGTTGCTGCAAATGCATCAGATCCTGCTCCAATGCAGGTTTATGCTCCATTTGCCGGTGCAGCGATTGGTGAATACTTTAGAGATACAGGTCGTCCTGCATTGATCGTTTATGATGATCTTTCCAAGCAGGCAGTTGCTTACCGTGAGGTTTCTCTTTTACTTCGTCGTCCACCAGGACGTGAAGCATATCCAGGGGATGTATTCTTCCTTCACTCAAGACTTCTTGAGCGTGCAGCGAAGGTGATCGCCGATGATGATATCGCGAAGCAAATGAACGATCTTCCAGATAGCTTAAAAGACAAGGTAAAAGGAGGCGGATCTTTAACTGCACTTCCAATTATCGAAACCCAGGCGGGTGACGTTTCAGCATATATTCCAACCAACGTAATTTCGATTACAGATGGTCAGATCTTTTTAACATCAGATCTATTCAACTCGGGTGTACGTCCTGCGATTGACGTGGGTATTTCTGTATCTCGTGTGGGTGGTAACGCTCAGATCAAGTCGATGAAAAAGGTTGCAGGTACATTGAAGCTTGACCAGGCTCAGTATCGTGAACTTGAAGCATTTGCTAAGTTTGGATCAGACCTTGATGCATCAACGATGAGTGTGATTTCTAAAGGTAAACGTAACGTGGAGATCCTTAAGCAGGGACAAAACGATCCTTACCCGGTAGAAAATCAGATCGCGATCATCTACGCTGGTTCTAAGAACTTACTTAGAGATGTACCGGTAGAGAAAGTGAAAGAATTTGAATTAGAATATCTGGATTACCTGAATTCTAAGCATAGAGATACTTTGGATACTCTTAAAGCAGGAAAACTTACAGATGAAGTAACAGATACTTTGACTAAGGCTGCAAAGGAACTTTCAGGGAAATACAAGAAATAGTATTGAGTACATAGATTGAAGATTTTAGATCTTTAATTGAAGTATTTACAATTGAAAATTATATAGGTATTGAGTAGTTTCTAACATCTAACTACTCAATACTCAATACTAAAACAAAATGGCAAACTTAAAAGAATTACGTAGCAGGATTACTTCGGTTTCCTCAACGATGCAGATCACGAGCGCCATGAAAATGGTATCGGCTGCTAAGTTGAGCAAAGCTCAGGATGCAATTACATCTATGAGACCCTATGCTGAAAAGTTAACGCAATTGCTACAGGATTTAAGTGCTACTCTGGATGATGATGCGAACAGCAAATTTGCTGAAGAGCGCGAGGTAAAAAGAGTACTTATCGTAGCTATATCTTCTAACAAAGGTCTGGCCGGTGCTTTTAATACCAATATCATCAAAAAGGTAAAAAGTAAGGTTGCTGCAGATTATCAAAATACAGAAGTAGAACTTCTAACTCTTGGGAAAAAGGGTAATGATATTCTGAAGAAAACCTTTGAGGTTTATAAGAATGATAATGCGATCTTCGATGATCTTTCTTTCGAGAACGTTTCTGAAATTGCTGAAGAACTTATGCAGGTTTTCGTTGATGGAAAATTCGATAAGATCGAGCTTGTTTACAACCAGTTTAAGAATGCTGGAACTCAGGTTGTGATGGATGAGCAGTTCCTGCCAATCGAAAGGTTTGAAACAGAATCCGAAAAGCAGCTTGATTATATTTTCGAACCATCGAAAATTGAGATCGTTAAGGATCTTATTCCAAAGTCATTAAAAATGCAACTCTTTAAGGCTCTTAGAGACTCTTTTGCTTCTGAGCATGGTGCACGTATGACTGCGATGCATAAAGCGACAGATAACGCTAAGGAACTTAGAGATGACCTTAAGTTATCTTATAACAAAGCAAGACAGGCTTCTATTACTAATGAGATCCTTGAGATCGTTGGTGGAGCTGAAGCCTTGAACGGATAAGCTTATTAAATATACTTTGAATGCCCTCCAAATGGAGGGCATTTTTTGTTTGGTACAGCTTTTGTTTTTATATCTTCAACTTTAAAAATCAACATTATGAAAAAATCACTACTAATGATAACCGGTATTCTGGTATTGAGCATTTTTGCTTCCTGTGGCAGTAATAAAGATCTTCAGGAAAGAGCACCTGCCCAATTCGCTGATGTTTTTTATACCTACACTTCAGAAGGTATCCAGCTAAATATTCCTGTTTCCGTAATTCAGGAGGAACGTGTAGATCTGCAAGCCGTTTATTTCCACGGTATGAAGTCGCCCCTTGTTAAGAGCGAAAAGAATTCCAATATCTACATAGCTAACTTTAGAGTAGGCGGAGGAGATATGGTTATGGATGTAGACCCTAAAAAGGAATACGGTAACAAAATGCCACAAATGCCTGAAGAGAGTCCGTTTAAAATAGATCAGGATGAAGCCATTCTGGTATTTGGACAGAACGAGAAAACCAAATTCTATAAGCTTACTGGAATTATGGAAAAGGAAGAGTAGCCAGAGCGGTTTTGTTATTTAAATTCAGATATTTGTAGCAAACCAACCGGCTCCTTTGAGTACTATAAAAAATCTCTTTAAGCAAACATTCGTTTACGGCCTGGCTACTGTCTTGCCAAGGATGGTAAGTTTTCTTTTAGTTCCCTTATATACCGATATTTTACCGAAAGAAGAGTACGGTGAAATATCGGTTATTTTTGCTTATTTCGTTTTGATCAATGTCATCCTTGCCTATGGTATGGAAACGGCATTTTTTAGATTTTATAATAAGAGCGAAAATCCCAATAGTGTTCTAAGTACCTCTGGATGGTCACTGGTGATCACTTCACTTCTGTTTACGGTAGTAGCTTATCTTGCCCGCGATATTATTGTAGAGGTTACCAATATCCCTCTAAAATACATAGAACTTGCGATCTGGATCCTGCTTCTGGACGCCCTGGTGATCATTCCGTTTGCCTGGTTGCGTGCTGCGGAAAAACCAATGAGATACGCGATCATCAAGATCTTTAATGTTGCTGTAAACCTGGGTCTGAATGTTTTTTTCCTGGTTTACCTGAAGGATCTGGCAGAAGAACATAGCTTCTTCCGAAGTATTTATGTAGAGGATTTTAAGATCAGTTATGTATTTATAACCATGCTCGTAGCAAGCGGACTTACGCTTTTGCTCATGCTGCCTTTTTACTTCAGAATTTCTTTCACTTTCGATTCGGTGCTCTGGCGTAAGATGCTGTCTTATGGATTTCCTATCCTGATCGCGGGAATTGCCTTCTCAGTAAATGAAGTTTTTGATAGAATTCTGCTAGACCGGCTATTACCACAGGATATCGCCCGTGAACAAGTTGGAGCATACTCAGCCTGCTATAAGCTAGCCATGTTCATGACCTTATTTGCAACCGCATTTAGATTGGGAATAGAGCCTTTCTTTTTTAGTCATTCCGGAGAAGAGAATGCTACTACAACGTATGCCCGTATCACCAACTATTTTGTCATTCTGGGAAGTTTGATTCTGCTGGGCGTGATCGTATTTGCCGATCTATTAAAGATATTAATCATTAAAAATTCAGCTTACTGGGAGGCTATGGAAATCGTACCACTAATTTTACTGGCGAACCTTTTTCTTGGTATCTACCACAATCTTTCAGTTTGGTACAAGGTAACAGACCGCACGAAATTTGGAGGCTATATTTCTCTGGCTGGAGCTGCCGTGACCATAGCTCTCAACCTATACCTTATTCCGAAGATAGGTTATACCGGCTCTGCCATCGCAACACTTGCCGCTTATGGTTTGATGATGATACTCTCTTATTACTACGGAAGAAAATATTATAAGGTTCCTTACGATATGACTCGAATAGGAGCTTACCTTCTGGTATCCATTACCTTCTCAATAATCTCATTTTACTTTTTCCGGGGAAATTATTTCGTAGGAATCCCGTTATTATTGATATTTATGGGTGTCATTTACTATTTTGAAAAAGACCAGATTTTAAGAATTATACAATCCTAAGACATGGAAGTAAAAGTGATCAATAAGTCGGCACACAAGTTGCCGCATTATGAAACCGATTTTTCTGCAGGAATGGATCTTCGAGCTAATATCGATGAGCCTATAATGCTGAAACCTTTAGAAAGAACCATTGTGAAAACAGGAATTTTTATTGAACTTCCTTTGGGTTTTGAAGCTCAGGTAAGACCAAGAAGTGGTCTTGCGGCGAAGAAAGGGATTACGGTTCTCAATGCTCCAGGAACAATAGATGCCGATTATAGAGGTGAAATTGGTGTCATCCTTGTAAATTTGTCCAATGAGGCGTTTGAGATCCAGAATGGAGAGCGTATTGCTCAAATGGTCATCGCTAAACACGAACAGATCTCATGGGAAGAAGTAGACATTCTTGGAGAAACTTCCCGGGGCGCAGGAGGTTTTGGAAGCACGGGAAATAACTAGCCCATATTTAAATATTAATTAAAAAGCTATAAAATGAAAATTATTGTACCAATGGCAGGTCGTGGTTCACGACTTCGTCCACATACGTTAACTGTACCAAAACCTCTAATTCCTATTGCAGGAAAACCAATCGTTCACCGACTGGTAGAAGATATTGCGAAGGTTCTTGATGAGAAGATTGACGAGGTTGCTTTCATCATTGGAGAAGATTTTGGAGAAAAGGTGGAGGAAGATCTTAAAAAGATCGCGGAAAGTCTTGGCGCTAAAGGAACGATCTATTACCAGGATAAACCATTAGGAACCGGTCACGCGATTATGTGTGCTAAAGAATCACTTAGTGGTCCTGCAGTAGTTGCTTATGCCGATACACTCTTCAAAGCCGACTTTAATCTTGACAAATCTGCAGATGCAGTGATGTGGGTAAAGAAAGTTGAAAATCCTTCAGCTTACGGTGTGGTGAAGTTGAATGACAATAACGAGATCACAGATCTTGTAGAAAAGCCAGAGGAATTTGTTTCAGATCTTGCGGTTATTGGAATATACTATTTCAAAGACGTGGCAGTTTTAAAAGATGAACTTCAGAATGTTCTGGATGCAAAGCTAACCCGTGGTGGTGAGTACCAGATCAACGACGGGATTGAGGCAATGCGTAAAAACGGACTTCGTTTTGTTCCAGGGAAAGTAGATGAATGGATGGACTGCGGAAACAAAAATGTAACCGTGGAAACTAATGGTAGAATGTTGAATTTCCTTCATCAGGATGGAGAAAAATTGATGGCAGACTCAGTTAAGATCAAAGATTCTGAAATTACCGAACCTTGTTATATTGGTGAGAATGTAGAATTGATCAATGCTAAAATTGGACCTAATGTATCTATTGGGGATGGAACCAAAATTGAAAACAGTACTATTAAAAACAGTCTTATCCAGACCTTTGCTGAAGTAAAAAATGCTAAACTGGATAACGCAATGATCGGAAACTTTGCCAGATTTGACGGTGAATTCACCCAGATCAGCATCGGTGATTACTCCGTTTTAGAATAACTTTTATGCGTACATCCGGGAGCCTACTTCTTATGTTATGGTTTATAGTTTCTGTGCAGGCACAGGATGACAAACCTCCATTTGAAGATGTGAACCAGGATGATCTCGGTCTTGTAAATGATGAGTTTCAGGAACTTTTCTTTGAAGCGCTCAAGCAAAAAGGTATCGAGAATTATGAAAAAGCAATTGTAGCACTGCGTAAAGCTTCAGAAATTTCTGAAGACAACGCGGTGCTTTATTTTGAACTTGGCAAGAATTATCGGGAACTTCAGCAATTTCCTGCTGCTATTGAAAATTTTCAGAAGGCTACAGCATTAGAACCCAAAAGGGAAGCTATTCTTGTTTCACTTTTCGAAACTTATGCCGCTACTCGTGATTTTGACAGTGCAATTTCCACAGTGCAGAAGCTTATAAGTTTTGATTCTGACTATAAGGAGGACCTGGCTAACTTGTACTTGCTCAATGAAGATTACGAGAATGCATTACAACTTATCGATCAACTGGATCAGGACTTAGGTGCAAATTCCTATCGAAACTCGTTACGCCGGCAAATCTATGCCCGGACAAATAATACCGATGCTCAAATTGAGAATTTAAGGCAAAGTATCGCTGCTAATCCAGAGCAGGAAAAAAATTACCTCAATCTTATTTACATGTACAGCGAGCAGGGTGAAGATGAAGAGGCCTATAATGTTGCCAATGAACTTCTGGAGAGCAATCCCGGTTCTTCTCTGGCTCATCTCGCTTTATATAAATTTCAGCTGGAGAAACAGGAGCCTGAAGCTGCTATTGCTTCCATGGAAATTGTATTTGAAAGTGAAGAAATTGATGCAGAGTCTAAGTTTAAGGTACTTAATGACTTCCTGATATTTGTACAGAAAAATCCTGAATATGAAGACCGGCTGGTAGAAGTTGCTCAAAAACTTACTCAAATTGAGAATGCACCAGGTTTGTATGAAAAGCTGGGGCAATTTTATCTCCAAAAAGCTGATCTGGAAAATGCACTTAGATATTTTCAACTTGGAATAAAGAAGAATTCTTCCAACTTTGAACTTACCAGGAATACACTATTGTTGCAAATTGATCTTCAGAAATATGAAGACGTTAGAGAATTGAGTACTCAGGCGTTGGAAAACTTTCCTTCTCAACCTGTTTTATACCTATTTCAGGGGGTTGCACTTAATAAGCTTGAAAAATTCGAGCAGGCAGAAAGCAGTTTGAAAGATGGTCTGGATTACCTGGTCGATGATATTAGAATGGAAGCCGATTTTTATGCCCAGCTTTCCTTTAGCTATAATGGTATGAATAATGCAGGATTGGCGAATGAATACCGCGCTAAAGCGGAGCAATTACTTAAAGAAATAAATTGATGATTAGAAGAATAGTAGCACTGGTATTTATGGCGGTATTTATAGCTTCCTGCGGAAGTTCCCGTCGTGCCGGAAAGATCGTTACAAAGAACACAGAAGCTGTTTCTATTATTAAAAAGCATTATGCTGAAGAAGCCGATTATAAGACCGCTTCCGGGAAATTAAGAGCAGTATACCAGCATGATGAAAAAACGCAATCTGTAAACCTTAGTTTTAGAATGGAAAAGGACAAGGCGATCTGGATGAGTGCGAGTATTCTCGGTTTTCCTGTGGCTAAAGTCTACATCACACCAAATAGTGTGAGCTATTATGAAAAAGTGACTCAGAGTTATTTCGATGGAGACTTCAGATTAGTTAGTGACTTCCTTGGAACTCCGCTGGATTTTCAAAAGCTTCAGAATTTGCTGATTGGACAGGCTATCTATGACCTTCGTACGGAAGAATATGATTTTACGCAATCTCCAAGAGGGTTTCAATTCGTTCAGGAAGAAGAAGCTGATATGAAAAAAATGTTCATGCTGGATAGTCGCACTTTAAAAGCAGCGGCTCAGCAACTGGCGCAGGTTTCAGAAAACAGAAGTCTTACGGTTACCTATTCAGATTACCAGGTGGTAGATGGTATTGTTTTTCCTGAAGAGATTCGTATTATCGCCAATGAAGGAGGAAGCAGCACCAATATTGAAATCACCTACAGAAGCATCAGTTTCAATGAGGAAGTTAGTTTTCCTTTCGATATCCCATCCGGTTACGAAGAAATAAGCTTGAAATGATTAGAATGAAGGCTTCAAATGTATTGATTATTCTACTGCTTTGTATAGGCGGTATGCAGGTTAGCTATGCTCAAACAGATCGTGAAGAACTGGAAAAAAGGCGTATTCAGCTTAGAAATGAGATCACCAGGATCAATGAGCTTAGAATTTCCAACCAGAAGAAGCAACGCTCGGTGCTTGTACAGGTGGAAGATCTTGGACAACAAATAAAAAGCACCGAAGATCTTATAAAACTGACCAACCAGCAGGCGAATTTGCTCACGAGAGAAATCACGACGAATACGAATAAAATTGGAGCGCTTAGAAAGGAACTGGAACAGCTTAAGGAAGATTATGCCCGAATGATCGAGAAAAGCTATAAGAGCAAGTCTCAGCAAAGCAGGGTGATGTTCTTATTGTCTTCTCAGAACTTTCTGCAGGCGTATAAGCGAATTCAGTATATGAAGCAGTATACTAATTATCGTAAACAGCAAGGAGAGGAGATCAAAGCTAATACGATAGAATTGCAACAATTAAATTCCAGACTGGTTCAGCAAAAAGAAGAAAAGCAGAAACTAATTGCTGAAAATAGAAAAACCAGGGCTCAGTTAGAACAAAATAGAAAATCTCAGCAAGAACTTGTTTCCACGATCAAAAAACGTGAAGGTGAATTTGCGAGTCAGTTAAAAAGCAAACAGAGTGAGATCGACGAAATCGACAGGGCGATCGATCGAATGATTCGCGAATCTATTGCCAAAGCGAATAAGGAGAGCGGTTCAAGCTCGAGAAGTACTTATGAACTTACTCCGGAAGCGAAAGCGCTGGCGACTGACTTTAATAACAACAAAGGGAAATTACCATGGCCGGTGAAATCTGGGGTGGTGACTATGAAATTTGGAAAACAGCCGCATCCTGTAGTAAGTTCGGTAATGGTAAATAATAACGGCGTACGTATAGATACTGATAAAGGTGGAAAGGCGCGTGCTGTTTTTAATGGAACTGTTAGCGAAGTGCAGGCGGTAAAAGGTGCGAACAAAGCGGTGATGGTTAGACACGGTGATTTTATTACGATCTATAACAACCTTGAGAATGTTTTCGTAAAAAAGGGAGACGCGGTAAGCACAGAACAGGAAATAGGAGAGATCGCTACCAGCAAAACTACTGGTAAAACAACCCTGCATTTCCTATTGTATAAGAATGATCAGAAAATGGATCCGGCAGGTTGGATCTATAGAATGTAATTTGAACGCAACCTTATGGGTTCGAAAGCATCTAGTGAATAGAATCTAACCTATGAATTCAGTAAAATCCGGTTATACGTGTGCGTTAATAGTGGCTTTACTTCTAGTGCAGGCATGTACACCTGTTTCCATAGAAAATAACAAACGCATTCTGGTACAGGGAAAATTTGTAACTCCTGAAGGGATTGCTTTACAGGGAATCCGGGTAAGTACAACAACAGATATCAATGGTTTTTTAAGGCAGGGACAGGGCACACTTTCTGAAGTTGTAAGCGACGAAAATGGTGACGTTTCTATGGTCTCACTGGATGTCGACCCTGGAATTTTATGTCTGAATATTACAAATACATCGAATGATCGTAGACTGCAGAGTTTTACAGTTTGTGATTCGTCGTTGAGCAGAAAGGAAACTTTATTAGATCTTGGTGAATTTGTGCTGAAAGAGATCATAGAAACGAGCATAATCATTCGGCATGATTCAGATGTTTATTATACGTTGAGGTCTGAAGCATCTTCAGTGCGAATTGGTATTGAAGACTGGAATGAATTAAGCTCTTATGATGATTCAGACCTGCCTTCGAAATACAGAACCCGGGAATCCTTTCTGGATTCTGAAAATCAGGTTGATACCTTAAGAGTCACCACCACTAATAATTCTACTGTTAATTTAAAATTACAAAGTGGCCTGGAAGAATATACTTATGAATTTGAAGTGAACGAAATTGATGCAAGCTATGAGATCGATCTGTAGACTCGTGATAGTGCTGGTTCTTTGTTCTACTATGTCAATAAAGGCACAGGAGCAGGACAGCACTAAATTTTCTCCACACCATTTCAATCGTATACAGCTGGATCCGGAACTTAGCCTATTTATGGCAATAGGAGATAACTTTCTAAAGGATGCCTATGATCTCAAAACCGGCACCGGCCTTACTGCCGACTTTTATCTCCATAAGAACTGGTACATAGGAACGCGATTTTTGAACATAAACACACAGGTAACCAGGCCGGAAAACATTGGCGACATCAAGAAGACAAAAATCTTTACATTCGGTATTCAGGGCGCTTATGTTTATGAATTTACCGAGCGTCTATACCTGGATCTCATTGGCGGGATTGGTTCGACCGGCTATTACCATGATTCAAAATTTGGTACTAACTTTAGAGATTCGGCCACCAGTATTTGGGGTGGTCCAAAAATCAGTTATCGTATCAATAATTTCTTCGGAATATTCCTGGGAAGTGAATTTAGAAGAGACTTTATGAATATTGAAGTCAGCGAACAGCTGGACGACTACTTTGGCAACGCGAACTTATTAAGTATAAGAGCAGGTGTGAGGTTTATCACGCACTAATCTTTGTCGAAAAGAGCTTTAAGTTCAGTAGCATCACTAGGTTTCATTTTACCAGCAAGCACAAGACTTAGTTGCTTTCTACGCAAAGCAGCGGCAAATCTTTCTTTTTCAAGATCGGTTTCCGGTTCTAGCTGTGGGATTTGAATTGGAGTTCCTGTTTCATCTACCGCTACAAAAGTATAAATTGCTTCATTTGCTTTTGTTCTACGACCACTTTCACGGTCTTCCACCCAAACATCTATAAAGATCTCCATGGAACTCTTAAAAGCTCTTGAAACAGCTGCCTCAACGGTTACAACACTTCCTAAAGGAATGGCTTTATTAAA